>NZ_LHCI01000106.1:1811227-1911350 GCF_001280255.1 Thermus aquaticus
GTAACCAAGGGAAGGAACCCCTCCGGCGCCTATCCCTGGCGGGTCCTGAGGGTAGGCCTTTTCCTTCCCCTTCTCGGGCTTGAGGTGCCCAGGGACCTTTCTCCCCTCAAGCCCATCCTGCACGGATCGTGGAAGGGGTGGAAGATAGGCTCAGGTCCTCATCCTGGTGGAGGGCCGGAGTGCGCTAATGTGCACTTTTGCTAACCAGGGCGTTGGGCCCGTATTCCTGGAGCCTCTTCCTGGCTTCTTCGGAGGAAAGCCCGCGCACGAAGGCAATATACCCGATGGGCCACGGGCCGAGTACCCCGCCTGCGAGGACCCCAAAGAACCGCCGAGGCTCGGTGAAGGGTTTTGGTGGGTTTTGGTATGGAAGGAGCGAGGGGCGGCCACCTATACTAAGGCCATGCTCCAGTACCCCGAGCTTCCCCTGGAAAGCCCCCTCATAGACGCCGAGCTTCCCGACCCCCGGGGCGGGCGCTACCGCCTCTCCCAGTTCCAAGAGCCCCTTCTCGCCGTGGTCTTCATGTGCAACCACTGCCCCTACGTCAAGGGCTCCATCCGGGAGCTGGTGGACCTGGCCGAGGCCTACCGGGGCCAGGTGGCCTTCGTGGGCATCAACCCCAACGACTACGCGCGCTACCCCGAGGACAGCCCCGAGGGCATGGTGGCCTTCGCAAGGGAGCACGGCATCTTTTTCCCCTACCTTCTGGACGAGACCCAGGAGGTGGCCAAGGCCTACCGGGCCCTCCGCACCCCCGAGGTCTTCCTCTTTGACGAGCGGAGGCTCCTCCGCTACCACGGGCGGGTCAACGACAACCCCAAGTTTCCCGACCAGGTCCAAAGCCACGACCTGAAGGCCGCCATAGAGGCCCTCCTCCGGGGAGAAGAGCCTCCTCTAAAGGAGGCTCCGGCCATCGGGTGCACTATCAAGTGGCGGCCCGGCAACGAGCCCGAGGTCAAGATCGGCTGAGGCTGTGGTAGACTCCCTCCGGGCTTGGGCCCGGAGGTGAAGATGCGCGTACTGATCACGGGCGGCGCCGGCTTCATCGGGAGCCACATCGCCGAGGCCCTTCTGCGGGAGGGCCTCGAGGTGGCGGTATTGGACAACCTCTCCACGGGCAAGCGGGAAAACGTCCCCCCGGGGGTCCCCTTCTACCAGGTGGACCTGAGGGACGGGGAAGGGGTGGAGCGGGTCTTCCGGGAGTTCCGCCCCACCCACGTCTCCCACCAGGCAGCCCAGGCCTCGGTCAAGGTGAGCGTGGAGGACCCCCTTCTGGACTTCGCCGTGAACCTGGTGGGGGGGATGAACCTCCTGGAGGCCTGCCGGAGGCACGGCGTGGAGAAGCTGGTCTTCGCCTCCACCGGCGGGGCCATCTACGGGGAGGTGCCCGAGGGGGAGGCCGCCGAGGAGACCTGGCCCCCCAGGCCCAAAAGCCCCTACGCCGCCAGCAAGGCGGCCTTTGAGGGGTACCTCTCCGCCTACGGGCAGAACTACGGCCTCAAGTGGGTCTCCTTGCGCTACGGCAACGTCTACGGGCCCAGGCAGGACCCCCACGGGGAGGCGGGGGTGGTGGCCATCTTCGCCGAGCGGGTCCTTAAAGGGGAGCCCGTGACCCTCTACGCCAGGAGGACCCCGGGGGACGAAGGGTGCGTGCGGGACTACGTTTATGTGGGCGACGTGGCCGAGGCCCACACCCTGGCCCTTTTGAGCCTCGAGGGGGTCTACAACGTGGGCACCGGGGAGGGGCACACCACCCTCGAGGTCCTAAAGGCCGTGGCCGAGGCCGCCCTTAGGACCCCGGAGGTGCGCCACGCCCCACCGCGCCCCGGGGACCTGGAAAGGAGCGTCCTCTCCCCCCTTAAGCTCATGGCCCACGGCTGGCGGCCGCGGGTGGGCTTCCGGGAGGGGATCCGCCTTACCGTGGAACACTTCCGGGGGCGTTGACCTACCCCACCCCGGTATTCCACAATGAACCCCATGCGCGTGCGCTTCTTCAACCCAGCCTGGTTCGCCACCGTCATGGGGGGAAGCGGGGTGGCCCTGGCCCTCAAGCCTTTCGGGCTGGTCTTCCCCCTGGCCGCCTTCACCCTGGGCACCCGGGCCCTAGCCGAGGGGTTGGAGAACCGGGTCTTCGCCCTCCTCTCCTGGGAGCTACTTCTGGCGCTCCTTTCCTTCTACCTGCCCCTTCTCCTCCGCACCCTCCTGGCCTTCCTCCGGTTGGAGGTGCTGCAGCCAGCGCCGGGCCAGGCGCACCCGGGCCCTCAGGCCCGCTAGGGCCTTCTGGTCCTCCTTCAGCCGCCTCTTGGCCCGGGAAAGGGCCTGGGCCCTGGCCTTAGGCCCCACCCCGCCCAGGACCTCCCTTCGGGCCAAGAAGGCGGGGAGGCTCATCCAGGCCAAAAGCTCCTCCCTGTCCACCCCCAGGAGCTCGGGCCTGAGGCCGGGAAGGGCCCCCCGGACCCGGCGGTGGGCCTCGGGCAGGGGAATGCCCTTCCGCACCAGGAGGTCCGCGGCCTCGGAGGCCAGGACCTCGGGGGAGAGCTCCTCCATGAGGGCCTCCTGGACGAAGGCCCCCTCCTCCAAAGCGGCCCGGGTGAGCTCCAAGGCCGCCTCCCCCGCCTCCAAAGCGGCGGCCAGAGGCTCCAAGACCCCGGTGGAGTGGTCGTTGAGGTCGGTGAAGGGGGTGTTGTGGTTGAGGAAGGCCAAGGCCTCGAGGCTCCCCATAAGCCTGCCGGCGTAGATGCGGGCGTGCTCCAAGACCACGGGGTTTTGCTTCTGGGGCATGAAGCTGGACCCCTGGGAAAGCCTTTCCCCCACAAGGAAGGCCCCCCGGCCCGCCCAGAAGAGGAGGTCGGTGAGGAGGCGGGAAAGGCTCGCCCCTAGGGCCTGCAAAGCGGCGGCCAGCTCCAGGGCGTAGTCCCCGGAGGCCACCGCGTCCAGGGTGTTCTCCACCGGGCCCTCAAAGCCCAGGAGGGCCGCCAGGCGCCTTCGGTCCACGGGGTAGGGGCACCCCGCCAGAGCGCTGGCCCCCAAGGGCGAGCGGTTCACGTTGCTGAGGGCCCGGAAAAGCCGCTCGGTGTCCCGGGAGAGGAGGCTTTCCACGCCCAGGAGGTAGTGGTCCAGGGTGGAGGGCTGGGCGGGGCGGTGGTGGGTGTGGAGGACCACAACCACCCCCTCCACCCGCGCCGCCAGGCGCAAAACGGCCCGCCGCAGGCGGAGGAGGTCCCCCAGAAGGGCCAGGGTCCGGTCCCTGAGGTAGGCCCGGAAGACGGTCAGGTCCAGGTCGTTGCGGGAAAGCCCCCGGCGCACCGCCCCCGCCACCTCCTCCCCCCAGTGCTCGGCGAGCTGGGCCTGGATGGAGAAGAAGACGTCCTCCACCTCCCCGGTGAAGCTGGGCAGGGGCAGGGTGCGGAGCTCCCTCAGGGCGGCCACCGCCTCCTTGGCGTGGGGCAGGCCCAGGCGGGCAAGCTCCAGGGCATAGGCGGTGAGGGCGTCAAAGAAGTGGGGGACCAGGGCCTCCCGGGCCAGGCGGTAGTGCCGGGCCAGGACCCAGCGGCGGAAGACCCCGTGCCAGCCCATGCCCCTAGGCTATCGGTTCCAGTCCTTCAGGTGGCGGAAGGCCACGGGAAGCCCCACCCCCAGGCCGAAGAGGAGGTGGGCCGCCGTCTTCCCCAGCATGGCCGCCAGGAGGGGCATGGCCAAGGCCACCGCGAAGACCGCCCGGTAAGGCCTCCGGAAGAGGGCGGTGAGGAGGGCAAAGAGGGCGAGGGCCCATAGGAGGAGCCTGGGGTCCACGGCCAGGAGGACCCCCGCCCCGGGGGCCAGGGCCTTGCCGCCCCGGAAGAGGAGCCAGGGGGAGAAGGCGTGCCCCCACACCGCCCCCACGCCCCCCAGAAGCCCCCCCAAAGGACTTCCGGAAACCCCTTCCCCCACCGCCACCGCCAGAGCCCCCTTGAAGAGGTCCAGAAGGAGGACGAGAAGCCCGGGGACGGGCCCCAGGAGGCGAAAGGCGTTCAGGGCCCCGGGGTTGCCCGAGCCCTCCTTTAGGAGGTCCTTTCCCCTCAAGGCCCCAAACCAGTAGGCCACGGGCAGGCTTCCCAGAAAATAGCCCAGGAGGAAGGGGGTCATGAAAGGGCGCGGCGCACCTGGTCCTGAAGCCGCAAGAGGGCGGCCTCGAGGCCCCGAAGCCGCAAGGGGGTAAAGAGCTCCTCCAGCCCCGAGCCCCGGTAAAAGGTGGGGGGAAGGGCTAGGACCGCTTCCGGGGATTCGCCCTCGAGGCCTTCTTTTAAGAGGCCGGCGAAGGCCTTCACCGTGGGGGCCTCGTCGGGCACGGCGAAGTGGAGGTGGACCCTCCCCTCCCGCACCTCCGCCTTTAGGGCGAAGGGGGTCTGGCACTCGGGCACGGGCTCCAGGGCCAGGCCTTCGGGGGGTGGGGGCACCTTTTTGGCGTAGTCCAGGAGGACCTGGGCCTTAAGCTCCCTGGGCAGGGAGCGGAAGAGGGCTAAGGCCTCCTCTAGGCGCTTGGGCATCATCCCCTAAGCTTACCCCCTGCCGGGCCGGGTGGGCCGGATCTCTATCTCGCTCAAAAGGGCCCTCTCCGGCATCTCCAGGGCGAAGAGGATGGCCCGGGCCACGTCCTCGGGGGCGAGCTTCCAGCCCTCCCCCACCGGGCTCCCGGCGAAGCCGGTGTCCACGGAGCCGGGCAGGACGTTCACCACCCGCACCCCCATCTCCCGTAGCTCCAGCATGGCGGCCCCCATGAGGCCCAAGAGGCCGAACTTGCTGGCGTTGTAGGCGGCCCCGCCCTTGAAGGCGTTCTTGCCCGCCAGGCTCCCCACGTTGACCACCACGCCCCGGGAGCGCAGGAGGAGGGGAAGGGCGGCCTTGAGGCCCAGGAAGGGGCCCATGAGGTTCACCTCCAAGACCTCCCGCACCTCCTCCTCGGAAAGCTCCACCACCGGCTTCATGATGCCGATGCCGGCGTTGTTGATGAGGGCGAAAAGCCCGCCGAAGGCCTCCTCCATCCTTCCTACGGCCCTTTCCCAGTCCTCCCGCCGCCGCACGTCGCCGACGATGGGCAAGGCCCCGGGGAGTTCCCGGGCCAGGGCCTCCAGCCTGGCCCCGTTCCGGGCGAGAAGCCCCACCCCATAGCCCCTGGCGTGGAGGAGCCGGGCCGTGGCCTCGCCGATGCCCCGGCTGGCCCCGCTGATGAGCGCCGCCTTCATACCCCCAGGATAGCCCGGATCTCCCCAAGAAGGGCCTGGACCCGGGCCCTCAGGTCCTCCAGGCTCCCCCGGTTCTCCAGGACCCAGGTCGCCCGCTTGCGCTTCTCCTCCTCGGGCATCTGGGCCCTCTCCCGGGCCAGAACCTCCTCCCGGGAAAGCCCCGAGCGCACCATGGCCCGCTTCAGGCGCTCCTCCAGGGGGGCCGCCACCAGGATGGTGCCCTGAAGCCTTCCCTCCCAGCCCTTCTCAAAGAGGAGGGGGATCTCCACGAAGACCAGGGGGGCCTCGAGGCGGGAAAGTTCTTCCTCAAGAAGCCTGCGCACCTCGGGGTGAATCAGTTCTTCCAGGGCCCTTAGCCTCTGCGGGTCCGAGAAAACCAGTTGGGCGAGCCGCCTCCGGTCCAGCTCCTCGCCCAAGAAGGCCTCGGGGAAGAGGGCCTTGAGCTCGGCCTTTTTGAGCTCACGGGCCCTTTCGGCCAGCAGGTCAGCGTCCAGGACGGGGTAGCCCATCTCCCGGAGGAAGGCCGCCACCGTGCTCTTGCCGCTTCCGATGTTGCCGGTTAGGCCGATAATGATGGGGTGCTTCGCCTGATCGCCCATAGGGACTTCCCCTTTTATACCCCCAAGGGGGTCATCCCCGTGGGGGGGGCGCTAAGGGACCTCCTCCTGGGCCGAAGGCCCCTGGACCTGGACTTCGCCGCACTGGACCCGCAAAAAGCGGCGGAGGAGGCCAAAGGGCGCTACGGGGGCACCCTCTTTCCCCTGGACCCGGAGAGGGGCCACTACCGCCTGGTCGCAGGGGCCCTCACCCTGGACTTCACCCCCCTCGAGGGGAGCCCCGAAGAGGACCTCCTGCGGCGGGACTACCGGGTAAACGCCCTCCTCTGGCTCAAGGGCAGGGTCTTCGGCCTGCCGGGGGCGGAGGAGGACCTCGGGAAGCGCCTTCTCGTCCCCGTGCGGGAGGAAAACCTGTACGCCGACCACCTAAGAAGCCTAAGGGGGGTGCGCTTGAGCACCACTCTGGGCCTGGGCCTCCCTCCGGAAACCAGGAGGGCCCTCGCCCGCCACGCCCGCTTCCTCCAGGAAAACCCCTCCGCCCTCCCCGCCCGGGAGCGGGTGCGGGAGGAACTGGCCAAGCTCCTCCTCAGCAAAAGGGCTCCTTTTGGCCTTCGCCTCCTGGAGCGGACGGGGCTTCTAGGGGTCTACCTCCCGGAGCTCACCCACCTGGTGGGCCTCCACCAGGGCGGGGTCCACCACCTCCCGGCCTGGGAGCACACCCTTTCCGTCCTCTTCCACCTCCTCTGGCTCTTTCCTGAGGCTCCCCTCGAGGCCCGCCTGGCCGCCCTCTACCACGATGCCGGCAAGCCCTTGACCCGCCGCTATGACCCCGAGGTGGGCCTCTACCGCTTCTTCGGCCACGCCGAGGTGGGGGCGGAAATGGCCAAAGCGGCCCTCTTTTGGCTCTGCTTCCCCAAGGAGGTGGTGGAGAAGGCGGCCCACCTGGTGCGCCGCCACATGGACCGCCCCCCCGAGGGGACCAAGGCCCTCCGCCGCTTCTACTTCAAGCGAAGGGACCTCCTCCCCGCCCTCCCCTACCTGATGGCGGCGGACCGCCTCGCGGCCAAGGGGGTGGAGGCCGAGGCCTGGCCCCTCCTCGAGGCCTTTCGGGAAGCCCTGAAGACGCCCCTCCCCCAGGAGCCCCTCCTCTCCGGGGAGGAGGTCATGGCCCTTCTGGGCCTGAGGCCCGGCCCCCTGGTGGGGGAGGCCCTCAAGGCGCTCCTGGAGGCCCAGGCGGAGGGGAGTGTAGCGAGCCGGGAAGAGGCCAGGCGCTTTCTCCTATATTGGAGGGATGGAAGGACGGCTCAGGCTACGCCAGCCCCAGATCACCCCGGTTGAGGGCGGGTTTCTCCTCACCGACCCCTACGGGGTTTACGAGAAGCCCTTAGCCCTCACCGAAGGGGGCCTCTTCCTCCTCCCCCTAATGGAGGGGAGGACCCTGGAGGAGGTCCAGGAGGAGGTCTTCAAGGCCCACGGGGTCTTGGTGCCCAGGAAGGAGCTGGAAGAGCTCGTGAAAGCCCTGGAGGAAGCGGGCCTCCTCCTCACCGAGAAAGTGCAGGAAAGGCTCAGGGAAGAAGAGGCCAAGCTCAAAAGGGAAAGGCCCATGCGCCTGGCGGGCCTCTCCTACCCCCAAGGGGAGAAGGAAGCCCGGGCCTTCCTGGAGGCCTTCCGGGCCGCCTACCCCGGCGAGGGGAAGGAAGCGGAGGTCCTCCTCCTCCCCCACCTGGAGCCCGCCCGCATCCCCGAGGCCTACGGGGCGGCTTTGGCCGTTTTGGAGAGGACCCGGGAGCCCGAGCGCATCTACCTGGTGGGGGTGGCCCACAGGCCCCTGGAGGCGAAGGCGGCCGCCCTCCCCGTCCCCTTCCACACCCCCTTTGGCCCCATGGAGCCCGACCTCCCCGCCCTCCAGGCCCTGGACGCCCTCCTCCCCTACGAGCTCTTCAACACCCCCCTGGCCTTCCGGGAGGAGCATAGCCTAGAGCTTCCCCTCTTCTTCCTGAAGGGGCGATACCCAAAGGCCCGCCTCGTCCCCCTGCTGGTGGGAAGACGGGGCCCGGAGCTGGGGGAGGCCCTCAGGGTGGTCCTCAAGGACCACCCCGGCCTGGTGGTCCTGGCCGTGGACCTCTCCCACGTGGGCCCCAGGTTCGGGGACGAGCCCCTGAGCCGCCCCCTGGCGGAGGAGGCCAGGCGGCGGGACCTGGGCTTTCTGGAGCGGCTCGCCCAGGGGGAGCCCGAGGCCGCCTTGGCCTTCCTAGGGGAAAACCCCACCCGCATAGACGCCACCGAGGTGGTGGGAAGCCTCGCCCCCCTTCTCCGGGGCAGGCGCGGGGAGGTCCTGGCCCACCGCCTGGACCTCGAGGCCCCCACCTTAAGCGCGGTGGGGGCCGGAACCTTGGCCTTTTAAGTACCCCTAGCGCCGCCTTTTGCGGCGGGGGCGGGTCTTTTCCGGGCGGTTCTCCTTAGGCTGCCACTCGCCGAAGTAGATGGTGTTGACCGTGGCCCGCTCGGGACGGGTGTCCCGGGCCCGGTCCTTGGGGGGTCCGACCACTTTCCTCATGTCCACCTCCTCTTCTTTCCTCTTCGTGGATGCCTCCACGTAGGGCACCAGGTCAATCTGCCTGAGCCTGGGGTTGGCGGCGGCGATGACCACCTCCATCTCGTCCCCCAAGCGGATCCTCTTCCCTTTGGGGCCCAGGAGGGCCATGGCCTCCTCGCTGTAGGTGTAGGGCCCCAGGGCCTCGAGGCGCACAAGCCCCTCCACCCCGTTTCTTAGCATGACGAAGGCCCCGAAGCCCGCCACCCCGGTCACCTTCCCCTTGAAGCGCTCCCCCAGGTGGAGCTCGGCCCACTTGGCCATGTAGTACTTGGTGAGCTCCCTCTCGGCGGCCTCGGCCTTGCGCTCCATCTCCGAGGCGTGCTCAGCGATGGCGGGGAACTGGGAAAACCACGTGGCCTTCCGCTTCTCCGTCAGGGTGCGCCGCATGGAGGCCCTTAAGACCCGGTGGACCACCAGGTCCGGGTAGCGGCGGATGGGGCTCGTGAAGTGCAGGTAGTGCTCCATGGCCAGGCCGAAGTGGCCCAGGTTCTCCGGGGCGTAGCGGGCAAGCCTGAGGGAACGGAGAACCAGGTTAGCCACCACGGGCTCCTCGGGGCGGCCCTTGGCCTCGAGGAGAACCTTCTGCAGGGCCTTGGCCGAGACCTTCTCCGGCAGGGTGTAGCCGAGGCGCTGTAGGGCCTGGCGAAGCTTGCCGTAGGCCTCCTCCAGGGGCTCCTCGTGGACCCGGAAAAGCCCGGGAAGCCCCCGCTTGACCAGGTGCTCGGCCACCAGCCGGTTGGCGAGGAGCATGAGCTCCTCAATGAGGCTCCGGGCCCGGGGCTCCTCCTGGGGGATGAGGCGCAGGGTGCCCCCCTCCACCTCCACCTTCACCTCGGGGAAGCTGAAGTCCAAAGAGCCCTCCTTCAGGCGCTTTTCCCGCATCCTCTGGGTGAGGTCCAGAAGAAGGCTCAGGTCCTCGGCTAAGAAGGCGTGGGCCTCGGGGAGGCCAAACCCCTCGGCGAAGGCCTCCACCTCGGTGTAGGTAAGGCGGGCCACGCTCCTGATGACCCCCTCGGCGAAGCGGACCCTCTTGACCTCCAGGTCCTCGCCGAGGTCCACCAGGACCGAGAGGACGAGGCGGTCCTCGTGGGGCTTCAGGGAGCAGACCCCGTTGGAAAGCCTCTCGGGGAGCATGGGGAGGACCCGGCCCGGCAGGTAGACGCTGGTGCCCCGCAAGAAGGCCTCCTGGTCCAGGGGGCTTCCCTCCTTCACGTAGAAGGAGACGTCGGCGATGTGGACGCCCACCCGGTAGCCCTTGGGGAGGCGCTCTATGTGGATGGCGTCGTCAAAGTCCTTGGCGTCCACCCCGTCAATGGTGAAGACCCGAAGGGCGCGGAAGTCCTGCCGCCTCCTTAGCTCCTCCTCGGGGATGGCCAGGGGGATGGCCTCGGCCTCCTTTAAGACCTCCTCTGGGAACTCGGCCCGGAGGCCGTACTTGGCGATGACGGCCTCGGTCTCCGTCTCCGGGGCGTCCCCTTCGCCCAGATACTCCAGGAAGACCCCGTAGGGGCGCTTCTCGTAATGGACCTGGACCACGATGCGGCTTCCCCGCTTGAGGCCCTCCAGGCCTTCGGGGAGAAGCCTTAGCTCGGGGAGGCCCGGCTCGTCGGGGATGAGGACGGCGTACCCCCGCCTATAGTCCAAGGTGCCCACCACCCGCTCCCTGGCCCGCTTTAAGACCCGCTCCACCACCCCAAAGGGCCTTCCGTCCCGGCCCGGGGGCATGACCCGGGCCTCCACCAGGTCGTCGGGCCAGGCGTCCCCCGTGTACCCCGGGGGGATGAAGAGGTCCTTCTCGGGCAGGCGCACGAAGCCGTACCCGTCCCGGTGCAGGCTGATGGGGCCCTGGACCCGGCTTGGGAGAAAGTACTGGCTCCCCTTCTTCTCCAAAAGCCCTTCCCGAACCAGGGCCTTCAGGTAGGCCTTGGCCTCCCTTTTGGAAAGCCCAAAGCGGTGGAGGATCTCCTCCAGCCGGTGGGGCTTGCCGGTTTTCTTGAAAAACTCCAGTAAGGTTTCCCGCATTTTATCCTAAGAGGCCCTCGAGGGCCTTCTCCGTGGCCTCAAGGCTTTCGGAAAAGGCCGAAAGGGCCTCGTCCACGTGCTCCCGGCCGATGATCAGGGGGGGCTCCAGGCGCACCACCTTGGGGTTGTTGAGGCCGAAGGCGGTGATGACCCCCCGCTCGGCCAGCTCGGCCACCACCAGGGCCCCGATGTCGGCGTCGGTGAACTCCACCCCAAGCATCAGCCCCCGGCCCCGCACGTCCTCTATGAGGTGGGGGTACCGGGCCTTTAGGGCCTTAAGCCCCTCCATGAGGAGGCCCCCCATCTCCAGGGCCCTCCTGGGCAGGTCCTCCTCCAGGGTGACCTCTATGGCCGCCAAGGCCGCCGCCGCCGCCAGGGGGTTGCCGCCGAAGGTGGAGGAGTGGAAGAGGGGGTTCTGCCTGAAGATCTCAAAGACCTCCCGCCGCCCCACGCAGGCCCCGATGGGCATGACCCCGCCCCCCAGGGCCTTGGCCAGGGTCATGAGGTCGGGGGCCACGCCCTCCCAGTCCACCCCAAAGAGCCTGCCGGTGCGGCCCAGGCCGGTCTGGACCTCGTCGGCGATCATGAGGACCCCCCGCTTGCGGGTGATCTCCCGCACCCCCCGGAGGTAGCCCTCGGGAGGCACCCGGATCCCCCCTTCCCCCTGGATGGGCTCCACGATGACGGCGGCCGTATCCCCGTCTATGGCGGCCTCGAGGGCCTCGAGGTCCCCATAGGGGACCACCTTGACGCCGGGGAGGAGGGGCCTGGCCGGGTCCTGGTACTGGGGCCTGGGGGTGAGGGAGAGGGCCCCCATGGTCTTGCCGTGGAAGCCCCCCTCGGTGGTGATGATCCCCGGCTTGCCGGTGTAGGCCCGGGCCAGCTTGATGGCGGCCTCCACCGCCTCGGCCCCGGAGTTGCCGAAGAAGACCATCTCCAGGCCCTCGGGGGTGATCTCGGCCAGCTTGGCCGCCAGCCTGGCCGTGGGCTCGGAGACCAGGACCCGCACCGACATGGGCATGCGGGCCAGCTGGGCCATCACCGCCTCCACCACCTTGGGGTGGCGGTGGCCCAGGTTCAGGGCGCCGTAAAGGCCAAGAAAGTCCAGGTAGCGCTTGCCGGTGGTGTCCCAGACGTAGGGCCCCTCGGCGTGGGATTCCACCCGGTCCAGACCGGTGAAGCGGAGGAGGCCGGCGAGCCCTGGGTTGATGTGGCGCTCAAAGAGGGAGAAGGGGGAAAGGTCCATGCCGCTACGCTACCCTAAGTGTAGCACACGCAAGGCCTTCAGGATGTCCTCGGGGATGCGGGCGGCCCGCCCGCCCACCTGGCAGAGGTGGCGGGTGAACCCCTCGGCGAGGAGGGCCTCCCCCCGCAAAACCCGGTAGCGGAAGAGGAGGGCCCGGGAGGAAACCTCCGCCAGGCGGGTCCGGACCTCCACCACCTCGCCGAAGCGGGCGGGGCTCCGGAAGGTGAGGCCCAGCTCCACCACAGGGAAGTACACCCCCCTGGCCTCCACCAGGTGGTAGGGAAGCCCCGCCTCCTCCAGAAACTCCACCCGGGCGACCTCCAGGTAAACGGCGTAGACCGAGTGGTGGACCACCCCCATCTGGTCCGTCTCCGCGTAGCGCACCTTGATCAGGGTTCGGGATTCCACGGCAGAAACGCCAGACGGGGCAGGCGCCTCAAGCGCACCCGCCGCCCCAAAGCGCTGGCAAGCCGCCTCTCGGCGTGGGCCAGGGCCTCGAGGGCCCCCTCCTGGTCCCGGAAGGCCTCCACGTAGACCGAAAGCAGGCCGCCGTCCGGGGAGAGGCGGGCGGCCTCCACGGTGAGGAGGAAGAGCCTAGGGTCCTCCAGGGCCTGGATCTCCTCCGCCAAAATCCGCCTAAGCCGCTCCTCCAGGTGGGCCTTCCCGTAGCTCACGCCCCCAGCTTACCCCCGGGCCAGGGCCTCCACCACCCGGGCCAGCTCCTGGGCCACCGCCTCCGCGCCCTCCTCGGCCTCCACCATGACCCGGATCAGGGGCTCGGTGCCCGAGGGGCGCACGCTCACCCGGCCCCGGCCCGCAAGCCGCCTCGTTGCCTCCTCTATGGCCGCCTTGAGCCTGGGGTCCTCCATGACCCGCGCCTTGTCCTCCACCCGCACGTTAAGGAGGACCTGGGGGTACATGGGAAGCCGCTCGTACCATTCGGAGAGGTCGCCCCCTAGGCGCTTCAGGGCCTCCAGGGTGAGGAGGGCGGAAAGGAGCCCGTCCCCCGTGGTGTGGTGGCGGCGGAAGATGACGTGGCCCGAGGGCTCCCCCCCGAGGTGAAGGCCCTTCTCCTTCAGCATTTCCAGAACGTAGCGGTCCCCCACCTGGGCCCGGTGGAAGGCGAGGCCCCGCTCCCGGAGGGCCACCTCGAGGCCCATGTTGCTCATGACCGTGCCCACCACCCCGGGCTCGCCGAAGGCCAAAGCGGTGAGGTAGAGGATGTGGTCCCCGTGGAAAAGCCGCCCCTTGCGGTCAATGAACTGGACCCGGTCCCCGTCGCCGTCAAAGGCGATGCCCAGGTCCAGCCCTAGCTCCACCACGAAGCGGGAAAGGGCCTCGGGGTGGGTGGAGCCGCACCCCTTGTTGATGTTCCTGCCGTCGGGCGTGTTGAAGAAGGCCATGACCTCGGCCCCCGCCCTCTGGAAGACCTTGGGGCCCACCCGGTAGGTGGCTCCGTGGGCCAGGTCCAGGCCCATCTTCAGGCCCGTGAGGTCCGGGGCGTGTTCCAGGAGGAAGTCCATGTACATGCGCTCGGCCTCGCGGAAGTCCCCCACGGTGCCGATGCCCCGGGTAGGGTGAGCCTCGTCCAGAAGCGCCTCTATGGCCTCCTCGGCCTCGTCGGGGAGCTTCTCCCCCGAGGGGCCGAAGAACTTGATGCCGTTGTCCTGGTAGGGGTTGTGGCTGGCGGAGATCATGGCCCCGGCGGTGGCCCCCAGGCGGCGGGTGAGGTGGGCCACCCCCGGGGTGGGCAGGACCCCCAGGTGCTCCACCCGTACCCCCTGGCTCATGAGGCCCGCCGCCAACGCGGCCTCCAAGAGGTCCGAGGACTCCCGGGTGTCCTTGGCCAGGAGGACCACGGGCCTAGGGCTTTCCTGGCGGAAGTAGGCCCCCGCCGCCTGGCCTAACCTCAGGACGAACTCCGGGGTCAGGGGGGGCTTGCCCGCCTCCCCCCGCACCCCGTCGGTGCCGAAGTAGCGCCTCACGGCGGCCACTATACCAGGGCCCGGGGGACAGGTGGCGAGGTTTTTCGCGGCTTGATTTACTAAGCACACTGAGTAAAAATACTTACTGTGCTGAGCAAAAACACCTTTACCCGTCCCCAAGCCCAGGAACTGCTAAGGCGGCTCAAGGCGCCCCGCCACCTGCTGCAGGTGGTCCTAGGCCCCAGGCAGGTGGGCAAGACCACCCTGGCCCTACAGGTGGCCCAGACCTCCGGCCTTCCCTACCACTACGCCTCCGCCGATGAACCCACCCTCAAGGAAGCCCCCTGGCTGGAAACCCAGTGGACCCTGGCCCGCCGCCTGGCCCAGACGGGGGAAGCCCTCCTGGTCTTGGACGAAGTCCAGAAGGCGTTGGGCTGGTCGGAGACCCTAAAGCGCCTCTGGGACGAGGACACCCTCCAGGGCCTCCCCCTCAAGGTGGTCCTCTTAGGTTCCTCTCCCCTACTCCTGCAGAAGGGCCTTTCGGAAAGCCTTGCTGGCCGCTTTGAGGTCCTTCGCCTCCCCCACTGGACCTTTTACGAGATGGAGCGGGCCTTCGGGTACGCCCTCCCCGAGTACCTTTACTTCGGGGGGTACCCGGGCACGGCCCCCTTGCGGGGGGAACCGGAGAGGTTCGCCCGCTACATCAAAGACGCCCTTCTGGAGACCACCCTGGGACGCGATATCCTGCTCCACGCTCGGGTGGAGAAACCCGCCCTCCTAAGACGGGTTTTGGAGCTCGGCCTCCTCTACAGCGGCCAGGTGCTCTCCTACACAAAGATGCTGGGGCAACTCCAGGATGCCGGGAACACGGTGACCCTGGCCCATTACTTGGAGCTCCTAGGAGGGGCGGGCCTCCTAGCCGCCCTGCAGAAGTACGCCGCCGAGCCCTTCCGGCGCCGCGCCTCGAGCCCCAAGCTCCTGGCCCTTAATACGGGGCTCATCACGGCGGTCTTGGGGCTTTCCCCAAAGGAGGTGTGGGCGGACGCCGCCCTCATGGGGCGGCTCGTGGAAACCGCCGTGGGCGCCCACCTTCTGGCCCACGCCCCCCACGGGGGCTTTGAGGTGTACTACTGGCGGGAAAGGGACCAGGAGGTTGACTTCGTCTTGAAGAAGGGAAGGCGCCTTCTGGCTTTGGAGGTCAAAAGCGCCCCTTCCCAAAGGACCAAAGGGCTAAAAGCCTTCACCCAGGCCTTTGGAGGAAAGGGGCTACTCCTGGGCCCAGGGGGTATCCCCCTGGAAGCCTTCCTTCGGGAGGACCCCCTGGCCTTTCTTTAGGGCAAAAAACCCTCATACCCTTGTTTCCTGTTTCCTTCGGCCCACCATGCCTGGTAACTTCCCCAGAAACCTTTTGCCGGGGCCCCCATGCTGGCTTGGGCCAGCATGGGGTGGTATCACTCCTTGGCGGAGAGCCAGTCCTCCCCTATCCCCACCTCCACCTCCAGGGGCACGGCCAGGGGATACACCCCCTCCATGACCTCCTTGGCCAGCCGGGCCACGGCCTCCGCCCTCTCTTTTGGGGCCTCGAGGACCAGCTCGTCGTGGACCTGAAGGAGCATCCTGGCCCCCATTTCCTCCAGCCTGGGGAAGAGCTTCACCATAGCCAGCTTCATGAGGTCGGCGGCGGTGCCCTGGACGGGCATGTTGAAGGCCATGCGCTCGGCCGCCTCCCGCACGCTCTTCACCCGGGCCTCTAGGTCTGGCACGTAGCGGCGGCGGCCGAAGAGGGTCTCCACGTACCCCCGCCTCCTGCCCTCCTCCAGGGTCTTCTCAATCCAGGCCCGCACCTTGGGGAAGCTCTGAAAGTAGCGCTCAATGAAGGCCTGGGCCTCCTCGTAAGGGATGGCTAGCTCCTGGGAGAGGCGGTGGGCCGACATGCCGTAGAGGACCCCGAAGTTGATGGTCTTGGCCGCCCGGCGCATCAGGGGGTCCACGGCCTCCCGGGGGACGCCGAACATCCAGCTGGCGGTCTCCGTGTGGATGTCCCGCCCCTCCTGGAAGACCCGGATCAGGTTCTCGTCGCCGGAGAGGTGGGCCAGCACCCTGAGCTCTATCTGGCTATAGTCCAGGGCCACCAATAGCCACCCCTCCTCGGCGATGAAGGCCCGGCGGATCCTCTGCCCAAGCGGGGTGCGGACGGGGATGTTCTGGAGGTTGGGATCGGAGCTACTTAGCCTGCCCGTGGCCGTGGCCGTCTGGTTGAAGCGGGTGTGGAGGCGGCCCGTCCTGGGGTGGATGAGGTCCGGCAAGGGGTCAATGTAGGTGCTCTTCAGCTTGGTGAGCTCCCGGTACTGCAGGATCTTCTCCACGATGGGGTGGGCCTCGCGGAGGGCCTCCAGGACGGCGGCGCTGGTGGAGCGCTTGCCGGTCTTCTCCGTCTTGCCGATGGCGGGAAGCCCTAGCTCGTCAAAGAGGACCCTTTCCAGCTGGTCCCGGGAGTTGAGGTTGAAGGGGTGGCCGGCCAGGCGGAAGACCTCGGCCTCGAGGCGGGCGATCTCCTCGGCCACCTCCAGGGACAAGGCCCTGAGATAGGCCACGTCCAGGCGCACCCCCGTGGCCTCCATGTGGGCCAGGACAGCGGAAAGGGGCCTCTCCACCTCCCGGTAAAGCCAAAGGAGCCTCTCCTCCCCCTCAAGCCTCCCCCACAGGTTGGCGAAGAGCCTCTCGGAAAGGGCGGCCCGCTCCCCCGCCTCCTCCGTCCACTCCCCGCCGTAGCGCCGGGCCACCCCCTCGGGGGGGGTGTTGGAAGGGTCCAGGAGGTAGGCGAGGAGCATGGGGTCGTCGCCGGGCGGGAGGCCAAGGCCTTCCCTCAGGGCCAGAACGCTCAGGTCTTTGGCGAGAAGCCCCCGCGCCTCCTTCAGGTCCCTGAGGGCTTTATAAGGCTCGGGGGCCCGGTGGACCCGGCCCCCCCTGGCGGCGGCCAGGGCCAGAAGATCGGCCCACATGGGCTCCTTGCGGGAAAGCACAAAGCCCACGAAGGCCCCTTCCGGCGGGGGCCAGGGGGCCTCCTCCAGGGCCTTGGGGCTTTCCAGAAGGCCGAACTCGTGGAGGAGGCTGCCAAACTCAAGCCTCTCCAGAAAGGCCCTAAGCCTCTCCCGGTCGGGCTCCCGCCTTTTGGCGAAGTCCACCTCCAGGGGCAGGTCGGTGCGCACCTTGGCCAGGTCCCAGGAGAGCTTCAGATCGTCCATGTGGGCCAGGATCTTCTCCCGGATGGCGGGCTTCAGCCGGTCCAGGTTCTTGAGGAGGGCTTCCAGGCTCCCCCACTCCTCCAGAAGCTTCCTCGCCGTCTTCTCCCCGATGCCCTTGACCCCGGGAAGGTTGTCGGACTCGTCCCCGGTCAGGGCCCGGTAGTCGGCCCACTGGTCGGGCCTCAGGCCGTACTTTTCCCAAAGCCAGGCCGGGGTGATGAGGTACCCCTCGGGGTGGAGGACGTGGATGCGGTCGGAAAGGAGCTGGTAAAGGTCTTTGTCGGCGGTGAGGATGCGGACCTCGTAGCCCTCCTTTTCCGCCTTCTTGGCCAGGCTGGCCAGGACGTCGTCCGCCTCGTAGCCCGGGACCTCGAGGCGCGCCAGCCCCAGGAGGTCCACCAGCTCCTTGATGAGGGCGAGTTGCCGGGGAAAGTCCTCCGGCGTGGGGGCCCGGCCCGCCTTGTACCCCCCGTAGGCCTCGTGGCGGAAGGAGGGGGCCTTGGCGTCAAAGACCACGATCACCGCGTCCCCGTCCTCCTTGAGGGCCTTGAGGAGGCTCTTGGCGAAGCCGTAGACCGCCTGCACCGGCTCCCCCCGGCTGGTGGTGAGGCCCTTCAGGGCGTGGAAGGTGCGGTAGGCCAGGTGGTGGCCGTCCACCAGGAGGACCCGGCCCTTGGGCTCAAAGAGGGGCAGCATCCCCCTCATGTTACCCTTCCACCACCCGCCCCCGGGTAGCGTCCTGAAGGGCTTTTAGAAACGCCTCCCTCTCCCCCTCGGGAAGGGCCAGCTGGAACCGGACGCCCTCAGGCAGGTAGATCTCCTCCGCCCCATGCCCCCACTTCTGCAAGAGGGCGTGCACCCGGCCCACTTCAGCGAAGGGCACCACGAAGGCCAGGGGCACCTTCCGCCCCCGGCGCAACGCCTCCGCCGCCACGCCCCCGTAGGCCCGCACCAGCCCCCCCGCCCCCAGCTTGACCCCGCCGAAGTAGCGGACCACCAGCACCGCCACCCGGTCCAGGCCCTGGGCCTCTATGGCGTGGAGGATGGGCTTCCCGGCCGTTCCCGCGGGCTCGCCGTCATCAAAGAAGCGGTAGAGGGGGCCCACCTTGTAGGCGTAACAGTTGTGGGTGGCCTCGGGCTCCCGGTGGGCCTCCAAAAAGGCCAAGGCCTCCTCCTCCGAGGCCACGGGGACCGCCTTGGCGATGAAGCGGCTTTTCTGGATGACCTCCTCGTGGACCACGGGTTCAGCCAGGGTCAGGCGCACAAGACCTCCGGGCAAGACCGCCCCCTCCAGCCTACCCGCCCAGGGCCCTCAAGGCCGCCTCCTCCATCCCCTTGGGGTCCGGAAGAAGCCCCGTCCAGATTTGGAAGGCCAAGGCCCCCTGCCAGGCCAGCATGGGAAGCCCCGTCTGCACCAGAAGCCCCCGGGCCCGGGCCTCCTTCAGGAAGCGGGTCCAGAGGGGGCGGTAGACCAGGTCCACCGCCGCCCCCGCCTCGGGGAAGAGCTCGGCGGGGAGAGGGGTCTCCTCGGGGGCGTTCAGGCCCACGCTGGTGGCGTTGACGAGAAGCCGCGCCTCCCTGGCCCGCTCCAGGGGCACCGCCCTGAGGCCAAAGGCCTCCGCCAGGGCCAGGGCCCGCTCCTCGGTGCGGTTCCAGACCCAGACCTCGAGGCCCGCCCCCTTCAGGGCGTAGGCCACCGCCCGCCCCGCCCCCCCGGCCCCCAGGACCAAAGCCGGGCCCTGAAGGGGAATCCCCCCCGCCTTCAGGGCCTCCAGAAAGCCCAAAGCGTCGGTGTTGAAGCCGAAGAGGTGCCCCTTCAGGGAAAGCACGGTGTTGACCGCCCCGATGGCCTTGGCCTCGGGAGCCGCCCAGTCCACGAACTCCAGGGCCTTTTCCTTGAGGGGAATGGTGAGGTTCACCCCCCGGTACTCCCGGCGCACCTCCTCAAGGCGGTCGGCCAGGTGCACAAGAGGGGTCTCCAGGGCCTCGTAGGTGCCGGGAAGGCCCAGGCTCCTGAGGGCGTGGGCGTGCATGGCGGGGGACAGGGAGTGGGCCACGGGATGGCCCAAGACGGCCAGGCGCAGCATCCCCTAAAGGATAGCGTGGCCCAGGCCCCATCTTCCCGGGCAAAGCGTATAGAATGGAGGCGGTGAAAAGGCTCTTGGCCCTTGCCCTTCTCCTCTCCCTGGCCCTGGGAAAGACCTACCTCATCCCCATCCAGGGGGAGATTGACCCCGCTTTGGCCGTCTTCGTGGACCAGGCCCTCTCCCGGGCCGAGCGGGAGGGGGCGAGCGGGGTGGCCCTCCTCATTGACACCCCCGGGGGAAGGGTGGACGCCGCCATCCGGATCTCCGACCGCCTCCTGCAAACCCCCCTCCCCACCCTGGCCGTGGTGCAGAACGCCTTCTCCGCCGGGGCCCTCATCGCCCTCTCCTGCCGCCAGATCGCCATGCTCCCCGGCTCGGAGATCGGGGCCGCCCTGCCCATCGTGGCCCCGCCCCTAGGCCAGCCCCAGGCGGCCGACCAGAAGGTAATCTCGGCCCTAAAAGGGAAGTTCCGCGCCGTGGCCGAGGCCAGGGGGAGGCCCGTCCAGCTGGCGGAGGCCATGGTGGACCCGGCCATAGAGATCCCCGGCCTCACCGCCAAGGGAGAGCCCCTCACCCTCTCCGCCGACAAGGCGGTGGAGCTCAAGGTGGCCGACTTCAAGGCGGGAAGCCTGCCCGAGGCCCTGAGGCAGGCGGGCTTCAGCCCGGAGACGGAACGGCTCACCCCAGGCCCCCGGGTCCAGGTGGCCCGCTTCCTGACCAGCTCCGCCGTGGCGGGGATCCTCCTGGCCCTGGGCCTTCTCCTCCTCCTCCTGGAGCTCTTCACCCCGGGCTTCGGCGTGATGGGGGCTCTGGGCCTGGCCTTCTTGGGCCTCTACTTCGCCGGGGGGTGGTTGGCGGGGCTTTCCGGGGCCTTTGAGCTCCTCCTCTTCTTCCTGGGCGTGGGCCTCCTCCTGGTGGAAGCCTTCTTGTTCCCGGGGTTCGGCATCGCCGGGGCCTTGGGCGTGGGGGCCATTCTGGCCTCCGTCTACTTCACCTTCGGGGAAAACGCCCTCCTGGTGATGGCCATCGCCGTGATCGCCCTGGGGCTTGGGCTTCTCCTGGTGTTCCGCTACCTGCCCAGGACCCGCCCCGCCAGGGCCCTGGTCCTGGAGAGCGCCATTGAGGCCCACGCCACGGGGGAGGAGGTGGAGGTAGGCATGGTGGGTACGGCCCTCACGGACCTCAGGCCGGGGGGCGTGGCCCGGTTTGGGGCCAAGCGCATGGACGTGGTAGCCAACCGTGGGTTCATCCCCAAGGGCACCCCTATCAGGGTGGTGGAGGTGCGGGGGCCCACGGTGGTGGTGGAGGCTTTGGAGGAATAGCTATGGAAGGAATCGGCGTGCTCTTTTTGGCCTTTGTTGTCCTCGTTCTGGTCTTTCTCTTCTTCAGCCTCATCCCGGTGGGCCTCTGGATCTCCGCCTGGGCGGCCGGGGTGCGGGTCCCCCTGCTGACCCTGGTGGCCATGCGCCTCAGGCGCGTGCCCCCGGCCAAGATCATCTACCCCCTCATCAAGGCCACCAAGGCGGGGCTGGACGTGCGGCTGGACCGCCTCGAGGCCCACTACCTGGCGGGGGGCAACGTGGACCGGGTGGTGGACGCCCTCATCGCCGCCGACAAGGCCGGCATCAAGCTCACCTTTGACCGGGCGGCGGCCATTGACCTGGCGGGCCGGGACGTGCTGGAGGCGGTGCGGGTCTCCGTGAACCCCAAGGTCATCCAGACCCCCATGGTGGCGGCCGTGGCCAAGGACGGCATCCAGCTTCTGGCCACCGCCCGGGTCACGGTGCGGGCCAACATTGACCGCCTGGTGGGCGGGGCCGGGGAGGAGACCATCATCGCCCGCGTGGGGGAAGGCATCGTGACCACCATCGGCTCCGCCAACTCCCACAAGGAGGTCTTGGAGAACCCCGACCGCATCTCCAAGACCGTTTTGGAGAAGGGCCTGGATGCCGGCACCGCCTTTGAGATCCTCTCGGTGGATATCGCCGACGTGGACGTGGGCAAGAACATCGGGGCCCAGCTCCAGATTGACCAGGCCGAGGCCGACAAGAAGATCGCCCAGGCCAAGGCGGAGGAGCGCCGGGCCATGGCCGTGGCGGCGGAGCAGGAGAACCGGGCCCTAGTGGAGGCCATGCGGGCCAAGCTGGTGGAGGCCCAGGCCCAGGTCCCCCTGGCCCTGGCCGAGGCCCTGAGGAAGGGAAACCTGGGGGTCATGGACTACTACCGCCTCAAGAACATAGAGGCCGACACCGACATGCGGGAGTCCATCAGCCGGGCGGCCAAGCCCGAGGGTGAGGAATGAGCCTGGGCGACCTTTTAGGCCTCCTTTTCCTCCTCTTCTTCGTGATCCTCCCCGCCCTTCAGGGCCTGCGCCGTGCGCCCCCCACGCCCCCGGTCTTTCCCGAGGAGCCCTTTCCCGAGCCCCGGCCCGCCCCCAAACCCAAGCCCAAGGCCAAGCCCAGGCCCAAACCCCCCCCTGCCCCGGCCCTTGAGCCCAGGCGGCCGGAAGGGGAAAGCTTAGAACGCCTCCCCGCTCCGGAAAGGACCCCGCTGGAAGTGCGCTTCCGCGAGGAAGTTGAGGAAACGCCCACGCCCAAGAGGCGCGCCAAGCGCCTTGTGTCCACCGACCCCGAGAGCCTGCTGAAAGGGGTGATATGGCACGAAATCCTGAAGAAGAAGCCCAGAGGGTGGTGATCCCCCTTAAGCCCGAGGAGACCCTAGCCTTCCTGGGCCAGGCCGACCGCCACCTGAAGAAGCTCCGCGCCCTCTTCAAGGAGGCCTTGGGCGAGGGGCTGAAGCTGGTGGTCCGCGGGGACCAGGTGGAGCTATTGGGAGAGCCGGAGAAGGTGGCGGTGGCGGAGCGGGTGGTGCGGGACCTCTTGGCCCTCCTCCGCCAGGGGGCGGAGCTGGACGAGCCCACCCTGGAGCAGGCCGTGGCCCTGGCCCAGGAGGGGCAGGGCCTCTACGAGGCCACGAGCCTGGAGTCCGAGCTGAGCCTTCCCGGCCGCCTCCGGCCCAAGACCCCGGGGCAGAGGCGGTACGTGGAGGCCATCGCCAAAAACGACATCACCTTCGGCGTGGGCCCCGCCGGAACCGGCAAGACCTACCTGGCGGTGGCCATGGCCGTGAGCCACCTTCGGGCCCGCAAGGTCAAACGCATCGTCCTGACGCGGCCGGCGGTGGAGGCGGGGGAGAAGCTGGGCTTTCTGCCCGGGGACATCCAGGCCAAGGTGGACCCCTACCTGAGGCCCCTCTACGACGCCCTCTTTGACATGATTGACGCTGAGCGCTTTGAGCAGTATCTGCAGTCAGGGATCATTGAGGTGGCGCCCCTGGCCTTTATGAGGGGCAGGGCCCAGCCCGTGGACACGCCGGTGCTGACCCCCGAGGGCTTCCGTCCCATCGGCAACCTGAAGCCAGGGGACTGGGTGGTGGGGGCCTACGGCGTGCCGGTGATGGTGGTGGCCGTCTATCCTCAGGGGAAGCAGCCCATCTACCGGGTCCGCTTCAGCGACGGCGTGGAAACCCGGGCCACGGGAGACCACCTCTGGGCCGTCCTCACGCCCTGGGACCGGAGGCGAGGGCGCCCCCCTCGCCTGGTCACCACCGAAGAGATGCGGGGGAACCTCCGCCTGCACCACCAGCACCGCTACGAAGTTCCCCTCCTCCAAGCGCCCGTAGAGTTTCCCAAGCGCCCCGTCCCCTTGGACCCCTACGCTCTGGGCCTCCTCCTGGGAGATGGATGCCTCACGGGCAGCACCACGCCTAGCTTCTCCACCGGCGACCCCGAGCTTAAAGAGGCCCTTGCCGAAAGGCTTCAAGGGGTGCAGGTAATCCCGAAAGGCGGCGTGGACCACGCCCTGACCCTGGGCTTCAAGGGGGGGAAAAACCGCAACCCGGTCAGCGAGGCCCTCCGGGCCCTAGGCCTCTGGGGAACCCGCTCCAACGAGCGCTTTGTGCCCGAAGACTATCTGTGGAACACCTCGGAGGTTCGTTTGGGCGTTCTCCAAGGCCTGCTGGACAGCGACGGCAGCGTGCACGCGCAGGAGGGACGAAGGGCGCGGGTTCAGTTCTCCACCTCCTCTTTCCGCCTGGCCCGGGACGTGGCCTTCCTGGTCCGCTCCCTGGGCGGCGTGGTCTACCATCGGGTGCGGCCCCAAGACCGCCTGCGCCCGGGCCTGGCCCGGGGCCGGCCCGTCTACCACCGGGCCGAAAGCCACGTGCTGGATATCCGCCTGCCCCCGGGGCTTCCGCCCTTCCGCCTGGCGCGAAAGGCAAAGGTCTATGCCCAAACCGGAGGGATTCGTCCCATGCGATTCGTGGAAGCCATTGAACCCGCCGGGGAGGCGGAGGCGGTGTGCATCACGGTGGCCAGTCCCGACGGCCTTTACGTGACCGAGGACTTCATCCTCACCCACAACACCCTGAACGACGCCTTCATCATCCTGGACGAAGCCCAGAACACCACCCCGGAGCAGATGAAGATGTTCCTGACCCGCATGGGCTTCAGCTCCAAGATGGTCATCACCGGGGACGTAACCCAGATTGACCTGCCCAAGCACCAGAAGTCGGGCCTCATTGAGGCCACCCGCATCCTGAAGGGGATTGAGGGCATCGCCTTCATCTACTTCAAGGAATCCGACGTGGTCCGCCACCCCCTGGTGGCCCGCATCATCAAGGCCTACGAGGAGGCCGAGCGTGGTGGCGGTTCTGGCCAATAAGCGCCCCCCAAGGGGCCTTGTGCCCAGGCTCCGCCGGGCCCTTTCCGCCCTCATGGAGGAGCTGGGCGTGGGAGACAAGGCGGTCACGGTGATCCTCACCGGGGACCGGCGCATAAGGGCCCTCAAGCGGGCGTGGTGGGGGGAGGACGAGGCCACCGACGTCCTCTCCTTCCCCCACTACGAGCCCGGGGACCCCTTCGTCCCCCCCCACCTGGGGGACATCTGGATCAGCCTGGACACGGCGAGGAGGCAGGCGGAGGCCCGGGGAGCCCCTTTGGAGGAGGAGGTCCTGGTCCTGGCGGCCCACGGGCTTTGGCACCTCCTGGGCCACGACCACCAGAAGGAGGAGGATTGGGAAGGGTTCCACCGCGTCCAAGAGAGGATCCTCACCCTGTAAAGGGGGTGGCCCGCTCCTTCCTCTACGCCTGGGAGGGCCTCGTCTACGCCTGGCGGGTGCAGAGGAACTTCCGCCTCGAGGCCTATTTGGGCCTTTTAGCCCTCCTCCTCGCCCTCTGGCTTGGGGTGGACCCGGTGCCCGTCCTTCTCCTCATCGCCTTGGTCCTCTCCCTGGAGCTTTTGAACACCGCCCTCGAGGCCCTCACCGACCTGGCGAGCCCCGTCTACCACCCCCTGGCCAAGCGGGCCAAGGACACCGCCGCCGCCGCTGTCTTCCTGGCGAGCCTCCTGGCCCTCTCCATCGGCCTCCACCTCTTCCTCCCTCCCCTTCTCCGCAAGCTTGGGCTAATCTAGGGGCATGGACCACGAAGAGCGGGAGATGATCCTGGAGCTCTTTCCAGGCACCTCCCCCGACCTCCTCCCCATCGGGGAGATCCTCTACTACCGGGACGAGGAGGGGCGGGTGGTCATCGTGGAAAAGGGCCCTCCGGAGCTTTCCCTCACCCTAGAACCCCTCCCCGGCCACGTGGCGGGCCCCCAGGTGTGCGAGGCCTGCCGCCGCCACCTCTCGGGAAGCGCCCTGGGCTTCTTCCGGCATCCCGTGGGGGGCAAGGAGACCCACCTCCGCTACCTGGTCCTCTGCCAGGACACCGCCTCCTGCGCGGGCCACGCCGAGCCCGAGCGTTTGAGGGAAATCCTCCTTCGGGGTATACTCACCTGAGAAGGAGGCCCCTGGGCCAGGGAGGTCGGCTTTGGCCGGCCTCCATGACTTACGAGGTGAGCTATGGCGCGCGAGGTGAAGCTAACCAAGGCCGGCTACGAGCGGCTCATGAAGCAGCTGGAGCAGGAGAGGGAGCGCCTCCAGGAGGCCACCAAGATCCTGCAGGAGCTCATGGAGTCCAGCGACGACTACGACGACTCGGGGCTGGAGGCGGCCAAGCAGGAAAAGGCCCGCATTGAGGCCCGCATTGACAGCCTGGAGGACGTGCTCTCCCGGGCGGTGATCCTGGAGGAGGGCACCGGCGAGGTCATCGGCCTGGGCTCGGTGGTGGAGCTGGAAGACCCCGCCACGGGGGAGCGCCTTTCGGTCCAGGTGGTCTCCCCCGCCGAGGCCAGCGTCCTGGAAAACCCCATGAAGATCTCCGACGCCTCGCCCATGGGCAAGGCCCTCCTGGGCCACCGGGTGGGGGATGTCCTCTCCCTGGATACCCCCAAGGGCAAGAAGGAGTTCCGGGTGGTGGCGGTCCACGGATGAACGAGCAAACGCGCCAGCGCCTTCTGAACCTGGAAGCCCTGGTAGAGGCGGGGTTTGAGCCCTACCCCTACCGCTTCCCCAAGACCCATAGCGCCAGGGCCATCCTCGAGGCCAAGGCCGGGGCCCCTCCGGAGACCGAGTGGCCGGAGGAGGTGGCCCTGGCGGGGCGGGTGGTGGCCATTCGGCGCATGGGCAAGGTCACCTTCGCCCACCTCCTGGACGAAAGTGGCCGGATCCAGCTCTACTTCCAAAAGGACCTGACCCCCCGCTACGAGCTTCTGAAGAAGCTGGACGTGGGGGACATCCTGGGGGTCAAGGGCCCCCTCTTCACCACCAAGACCGGGGAGGTCACGGTCAAGGTCCTCTCCTGGACCCCCCTGGTGAAAAGCCTCCACCCCCTGCCCGACAAGTGGCACGGCCTCAAGGACAAGGAGGTGCGCTACCGCCAGCGCTACCTGGACCTGATCGTGAACCCCGAGGTCCGGGAGGTCTTCAGGAGGCGCTCGGAGATGGTGCGCTACATCCGCCGCTTCTTTGAGGACCGGGGCTTCTTGGAGGTGGAAACCCCCATCCTCCAGGCCACCACCGGCGGGGCCGAGGCCAGGCCCTTCAAGACCTACCACAACGCCCTGGACCACGAGTTCTTCCTCAGGATCTCCCTGGAGCTTTACCTGAAGCGCCTCCTGGTGGGCGGCTACGAGAAGGTCTTTGAGATCGGCCGGGTCTTCCGCAACGAGGGGATAGACCACAACCACAACCCCGAGTTCACCATGCTGGAGGCCTACTGGGCCTACGCCGACTACCAGGACATGGCCCTCTTGGTGGAAGAGCTCCTTTCCGGCCTCGTCCTCCACCTCTTCGGCACCTACGAGGTCCCCTACCAAGGCCGCATCCTGAACTTCAAGCCCCCCTTCCGCCGCATCTCCTTCGTGGAGGCCCTGAAGGAGAAGGCGGGCCTCCCCTTTGACCCTTTAGACCTGGAGCGCCTCCGCCTCTGGGCCGATGCCCACCACCCCGAGCTGGCCCAGGTACCCAGCTACAAGCTCTTGGACAAACTTTTTGGCCTCTACGTGGAGCCCGAGCTCCAGGACCCCACCTTCGTCTTTGACTTCCCCCTGGCCATAAGCCCCCTGGCCAAACGGCACCGGGAAAGGCCAGGCCTCACGGAGCGCTGGGACCTCTTCGCCGGGGGGATGGAGCTGGCCCCCGCCTACTCGGAGCTCAACGACCCTTTGGACCAGCGGGAGCGCTTTTTGGAGCAGGCCAGGCGCCGCAAGGAGGGGGACGAGGAGGCCCCCGAGCCCGACGAGGACTTTCTCCTGGCCCTGGAGTACGGCATGCCCCCGGCGGCGGGGCTGGGCCTGGGGATTGACCGGCTGGCCATGCTCCTCACCGACCAGGCCTCCTTAAGGGACGTCCTCCTCTTCCCCCTGATGAAGCCCAAGAAGGAGGAAGAGGCCCTGGAAGAGGCCTAATGGCGGAGCGGGCGGCCTGGACCAGCCTGCTTGTGGCCCTCCTAGTCCTGGGGCTGAAGGCCCTGGCCTACCGCCTCACGGGCTCGGTGGCCCTCCTCTCCGACGCCCTGGAGTCCACGGTCAACGTGGTGGCGGCCCTCCTGGCCCTCTTCGCCATCCGCTTCGCCGCAAGGCCCCCGGATGCCACCCACCCCTTCGGCCACACCAAGGCCGAGTACCTCTCCGCCGTCCTCGAGGGGGTCTTCATCCTCCTGGCCGCCTTCTTCATCGCCAAGGAGGCCCTGCCCCGCCTCCTCCACCCCACGCCCCTCGAGGACCTGGGCCCCGGGCTTGTGGTCAGCCTCCTCGCCTCCACCCTAAACGGGCTTCTCGCCTACCGCCTCATCTCCCTGGGCAAGGCCCTCCGCTCCCCTGCCCTCGCCGCCGACGGCTACCACGTCCTAAGCGATGTCCTCACCTCCTTGGGGGTCCTCCTGGGGGTGGGCCTGGCCTGGGCCACGGGCTTTTGGGCCCTGGACCCTCTGCTCGCCCTTCTGGTGGCGGCGAACATCCTCTACATGGGCTTCCGCCTGGTGCGGGAGTCCTTGGGGGGCCTTCTGGACGAGGGCCTCTCCCCAGAGGAGGTGGCCCGGATCCAGGCCCTGATCGCCCGGGAACTCTCGGGCAAGGCCCTGGAGGTCCACGACCTGAAGACCCGCAAGGCGGGGCACCGGGCCTTTTTGGAGTTCCACCTGGTGGTCCCGGGAAGCCTCACCGTGGCCGAGGCCCACGCCCTCTGCGACCGACTGGAGAAGGCCCTCGAGGCCGAGATCCCCGGGCTTAGCGTCACCATCCACGTGGAGCCGGAAAGCGAGCGCCAGGCCTAAGTACCCCAAGAACCTTTTGCCGGGGCCCCCATGCTGGCTTGGGCCAGCATGGGGTGGTGTAACGCTCTTTTCCCCACGGGCGAAAAAGCGTAAACTAGGGGCCAAGGAGGGCCCATGCGGAAGAAGCACGACTGGCTCAGGGAGACCTACCGGAAGAGCCTGGAGAAGATGCCGGAGAGGCCCGTGGCCCACCGCACCCTCTCGGATATCGCCCCCGAGCCCCTCTACACCCCGGAGGACATCGGGGTCCTGGACCCAGAGTACGAGGAGAAGCGGGGCTTCCCCGGCGAGTACCCCTACACCCGGGGGGTCTACGGCTCCATGTACCGGTCCAAGCTCTGGACCATGCGCATGTTCGCCGGGTTCGGCACCGCCGAGCAGACCAACGAGCGCTTCAAGAAGCTCCTGAAGGCGGGGCAGACGGGGCTTTCCGTGGCCTTTGACCTCCCCACCCTCATGGGCTACGACTCCGACCACCCCCTCGCCAAGGGGGAGGTGGGGAAGTGCGGGGTGGCGGTCAGCAGCCTCGCCGATATGGAGATCCTCTTTGACGGCATCAACCTGGAGGAGGTCACCACCTCCATGACCATCAACTCCCCCGCCAACGCCATCTGGGCCATGTACCTGGCGGTGGCCAAGAAGCGGGGGTACGACTGGAAGAAGCTGGGCGGCACCATCCAGAACGACATCCTCAAGGAGTTCATCGCCCAGAAGGAGTTCATCTTCCCCCCCGAGCCCAGCGTGAAGCTGGTCATTGACACCTTTGAGTGGGGGCCCAAGAACGTCCCCAAGTGGAACTTCATCTCCGTCTCCGGCTACCACATCCGCGAGGCGGGCTCCACGGCGGTGCAGGAGCTGGCCTGGACCCTGGCGGACGGCTTTGAGTACGTGGAGGCCGCCCTCAAGCGGGGCCTGGACGTGGACGAGTTCGCCCCCCGGATCAGCTTCTTCTTTGACGTCCACAACGACTTCTTTGAGGAAATCGCCAAGTTCCGCGCTGCCCGGCGCATCTGGGCCAAGGAGATGCGCCACCGCTATGGGGCCAAGAACCCCCAGAGCTGGGCCCTCCGCACCCACGCCCAGACCGCCGGGGTCTCCCTCACCGCCCAGCAGCCCCTCAACAACATCGCCCGGGTAGCCATCCAGGCCTTGGCCGCCGTCCTTGGGGGCACCAACAGCCTCCACACCGACGCCTACGACGAGGCCCTGGCCCTGCCCACGGAGGAGAGCGCCACCATCGCC
Organism: Thermus aquaticus; assembly: GCF_001280255.1. Lineage (NCBI taxonomy): Bacteria > Thermotogati > Deinococcota > Deinococci > Thermales > Thermaceae > Thermus > Thermus aquaticus. The sequence continues at coordinate 1,840,084 of NZ_LHCI01000106.1, forward strand.
CTCCGCACCCAGCAGATCATCGCCTACGAGACCGGCGTCACCCACACTATAGACCCCCTGGCGGGGAGCTACTACCTGGAGTGGCTCACCGACGAGATGGAGCGCCAGGCCATGGCCATCATTGAGGAGATCCGCCGCATGGGGGGCGTGGTGCGGGCCATTGAGGAGGGCTACTTCCTCCGGGAGCTGGCCGAGGCCAGCTACCGCTACCAGCAGGAAGTGGAGCGCAAGGAGCGCATCATCGTGGGGGTGAACGCCTTCACCGACGAGATTCCCCTCAAGGTCCCCATCCAGCTGGTGGACCCCGAGGTGGAAAGGGTCCAGGCGGAGCGCCTGGCCCGGGTGCGCCGCGAAAGGGACGCCAGGCGGGTGGCCGAGGCCTTGGAAGGCCTCCGCCGGGCGGCCAAGGAGGGCCAGAACACCATGCCCCACTTCGTGGAATGCGCCCTAGCTTACTGCACCCTGGGGGAGATGATGGACGTCCTGCGGGAGGTCTACGGCACCTACCAGGAGCCCGCCTACGTGTAGGAGGGTTGGCATGGCGGACCTGAACAGGCGCATACGGGTGCTTATCGCCAAGCCGGGGCTGGACGGCCACGACCGTGGGGCCAAGGTGGTGGCCCGGGCCCTGCGGGACGCCGGCATGGAGGTCATCTACACCGGCCTCCGGCAGACCCCGGAGATGATCGTCTCCGCCGCCATCCAGGAGGACGTGGACGCCGTAGGGCTTTCCATCCTCTCCGGAGCCCACATGCACTACTTCCGCGAGGTCAAGCGCCTCCTGGACGAGCAGGGGGCTTCCGATATCCTCCTTTTCGGCGGAGGCATCATCCCCGATGAGGACGTGCCCAAGCTGAAGGAGCTGGGGGTAGCCGCCGTCTTCGGCCCCGGCACCAGCACCCAGGAGATCGTGGACTTCCTGAAGCGGGCGGTGCCCGAGCGCTGGAAGGCCCAGGGACTGGCATGAAGGCCATCCAGCTCCACTACCCACCGGAGTGGGCCCACTGCTACGGGTGCGGGTACCTCAACCCCATGGGCCTCCACATCAAGACCTACTGGAACAAGGAGAAGGGGGAGAGCGAGACCCGCTTCACCCCAAGCCCCCACCACACGGCCATCCCCGGCTTCGTCTACGGAGGGCTTTTGGCCTCCTTGGTGGACTGCCACTCCACCGCCACCGCCGCCGCCGCCAAGGCCCAAGCCGAGGGGGTTTCCCTGGAGGAAAACCCCTTGCGCTTCGTCACCGCCAGCCTCAAGGTGGACTACCTGAAGCCTACCCCCTTGGGACCGGAACTTCTCCTGGTGGGGCGGACCAAGGAGGTCAAGGGCAAAAAGGTGGTGGTGGAGACCGAGCTTTACGCCGAGGGCACCCTCACGGTGCGGGGAGAGGCGGTTTTTGTCCAGATCACCGAGGGCTTTGCCAGGCCTTAAGCGCCTCCAGGGAGCGGATCAGGGCCCCCAGGGGCTCGGCCTTGGGGGAGGCGATGAGGACCAGCTCCAGCCAGGCCTGCTCCAGAATCTCCTTGACCTCGTCCAGGCCCTCCCCGCCCCAGGCCTGGCCCAGGGCCGCCGCCTGGAGCATCTCCTGGAGGCGGCGGTTCTCCTCCTCCATCCGCCTTAGGTACCACCCCAGGCGGAGGGCCTCCATCTCGGCGTGGACGAGCTTGCTCTGGAGCTCGGCGATCTTGCGGTTCTCCGCCTCTACCTTGGCCCGAAGGGGGGCCATGCGGCGCTCCAGCTCGTCGTCCCAGTGGAGCATGGGTCTATTTTAGGTTCGCCCCTGGGAAGAAGGTGTGACGTGCGCACATGAGAACCCTTAGAACTCAAAAAAGGCGGGTACGAACTCATACCCCTCCCCCTGGCGTCGGATGCGCCCCAGGGCTGGCCAGGGAAAGTGGTAGGCGGTGACCAGGCTCCGCTCCTCGGCCACCCTTTGGAAAAGCCGGGCCCGGGTGCGCACCGCCTCGGCCTTGTCCATGTCAAAGCCCAGGTAAGCCTGAGAAAAGCGTAAAGAGAGAAGGTAATGCCCAGCGGCGTCCCCGAAGACGAAAAGCTTCTGGCCTTGGGAGGCCACCTCGAGGCTCATGTGCCCCGGGGTGTGGCCGTAGGAGGCCACCGCGCGCACGCCGGGGAGGATCTCCTCCCCCTCTTTCACGGCCCGAATGCGCTCCTTTAGGGGCACCAGGGTACGGTTCACCGCTGGAGAAGGGTTCTTAAGCCAGTAGTCTAGGTCCACCTCCCCCATAAGGTAGGCGGCCCGGGGGAAGGCGGGGCGACCCTCCCCGTCCACCAAACCCCCGATGTGGTCGGGGTGGCCGTGTGTGAGGAAGACGTGGGTGATGTCCTCGGGAGCGTAGCCCGCCAGCTCCAAATGGGCGAGGAGCCGCCCGCCGGCGGCCACGCCCCGCCCCGTGTCCACCAAAAGCCGGGCCTCCCCCAGGTCCAAAAGCACGGGGTTAAAGTTGTTGCGGGTGGCCTCGGGGTTCAGGAAGTTTTCCTCCAAGGTGCGGCGGAAGGCCTCCTGGAGCTCCGGGTTAGCCCCCCAGTTGGGCAGTAGAGGCCCAGGAGGCGACTGCCCGTCGGAAAGGACGATGGCGGCCACGCCACCTAGGGAAAACCGGTAAAACCCACCCCCATTCACCCCCTTAGGAGACCGCCCTTGGGCTTGCCCCCCGAGGAACAGCCCCGAAAACAAAAGGCCTCCCGTGGCCTGGATAAAGGTTCTGCGCTTCATGCTTGCCCCCTTGAGCAAGAGGCTACGCCTGGGAGGCCTCCCAGAATGTGACCCGGCCCACCCGCCCCTCCCAAACCCTCTCCAGCAAGAAGAGGACCAGGGCCAGGGCCAGCAGGTAGGGCCTAAGGGGAAGGGAAGCGGTGGCCCTTCTGGGAAGCTCTTCCAGGGTGAGGAGCCGCCCCCCGCTCCCCTCGGCCAGGGCCTTTAGGTTCCCCTCCCCGTCCCTTGGGGTCCACTCCCCGGGGAGGGGAAGGGCCAGGGGGAGGCGGAGCTTTCCCGAAAGCAAAACGCCTTCCTCCCGGAGGACGGCCTCGTACCTGAGGGGCCCCGTGGGCACCAAGGGAACCTCCTTCCCGCCCACCAGAACCTGGGGAGCCTCGAGGCGGCCCAGGACCACCGCCCGCACCCCCTCCCCCTCGGGGTAGGCGTAAAGGGCCAGGGCCCTCTGCCCCCCGGCCAGGTAGCGGGCCAGGCCCCCCAGGAAGGGGGCGGCCCCCTCCCAGCCCTTCCAGGAGCGGGAGAGGTCGGTGGCCAGGGCGGCCACCCTCCCCTCCCCCCGCTCCCCCAGGGCCAGGAGGGCCCGGTCCCCGCTCTTTAGGACCACCTGGGCCCAGGGCTCGGCCCGGGCAGGGAGAAGCACGGAGAGGGGCGGGAAGGCGAAGCCCTCGGTGAGGGGGTGGGAGAGGGCCTCCACGGGAAAGCGCCCTTCCAGACTTTCCCCTTGGAAGACCTCCTGCCCCTCCTTGAGGAAGAGGCGGGGAAGCTCCTGGGGCGTGGCCGCCCGGTAGAACCGCCCCCCGCCCCTTTGGGCCAGGGCCTCGAGGAAGGCGGCGTCGGCGTCCGGGCCCAGGGCCAGGGCGCTCACCTCAACCCCGGCGGTGGCGGCCAGGGCCAGGATGGGCTCCTTGGGGTCGGCGATGAGGCCGTCCGTGAGTACCAAGACCGCCTTCCGCTCCACGGGCACATCCTCAAGGAGGCGGAGGGCCTCGCGGAAGGCCCCGCCCAGGACCGTCCCCCCACCCGCCCGCAGGGAGAGGAGGAGGCTTTCCGCCTCCTTCTTGCCCTGGGCGGTCATGGGCCTGGGGGGAAAGAGGACCCTGGGACTGGAGCTAAAGAGGACCACCCCCAGGTAGTCCTCAGGGGCGGCGCTTCTGACGAGCTCCAAAGCCCCCGCCACCGCCATGGCCAGCTTCTCCCCCTCCATGCTCCCCGAGACGTCCAGCACCAGGACCAAAGCCGCCCCCTTCCGCCCCAGGGGCTTCAGGGGAAGGTCCTCCGGCAGGGCCCGGTCCCAGCCGCCAAAGAAGAGGCCCTTGGGGGTGGCGGTGAAGAGGAGGCCGCCCCCCCGGCGCAGGTAGTCCCTGAGGGCTTCTGGGGCCCCCGGGGGCAGGTCCAGGACCCCCAGGCCCACGGCCACCAGGTCCGCCTCCAGGGGAAGCCGGAAGGCCTCCTCCACCAAAAAGCCCTGGGCCTCCAGGTACCGGGCGAGGGCGGGGTCCCCCAGGACCAGGGCCCTGGCGCGGTCGGCGGGGGCCAGGCGGGCTTTGGCCTCGCTCCTTCCCCAAGGACCTTCCGCCACGGCCCGCACCTCCGCCTCCCCCGTCAGGGGAAAGGCGTAGGTGAGGACCCGCCGCCCCTCCACCCGAAGCCGCCGCTCCCAAGGGCCCGCCGGGCCCTCCACCCGGAGGCGGGCCTCGGCGGGGCGGGGGGCCTCGAGGACCACCCCCACCCCCACGGTCTCCCCCAAAAAGGGGTAAGGGGGCGGGACCAGGCGCAGGTCCACGTGGGCCTTGGGGGGGACGTAGAGGGCGTCCAAAGGAAAGGGCGGGGGGACAGGGGAAAAAAGGCCGTCGGAGACCAGGACCACCCGGCTTGGCCGGAGCCTCAGGGCCTCCTGGAAGGCCGCCCTCAGGTCCGTCCTCTCCCCCAGGTCCAGCCGCCTGGCCGTGGGAGAGGGCAAAAGGACCGCCCGCTCGGCGAAGGCCACGTAGGTGGCCTCCCGGGGAAGGCGCCCGGCCAGGGCGAAGACGCCCTCCCTCGCCGAGGGGGAGAAGTCCAGGAGGTAGACCACCCGGCCCGGCAGGGGAAGCCTCGGGTCCAAGGCCGCAAGGAGAAGGAGGAGAAGAACAAGCCCCCGCAAAACCGGGACCCTGCCCACGGCCTCAGTCCATCCAGTGGCCCAGCTTCTCCTTCTTGGCCTGGAGGTAGCGCTCGTTGTGGGGGTTGTCCCCGGCCCTTAAGGGGACGCGCTCCACGATCTCTATGCCGAAGCCGGAAAGGGCCTTCACCTTTCTCGGGTTGTTGGTGAGAAGGCGCATCTTCCGTACCCCCAGGTCGTAGAGGATCTGGGCCCCCACCCCGTAGTCCCTTAGGTCCGGGGGAAAGCCCAGGGCCAGGTTGGCCTCCACCGTGTCCAGGCCCTGGTCCTGGAGGTGGTAGGCCCGGATCTTGTTGACGAGGCCAATCCCCCGCCCCTCCTGCCTCAGGTAGACCAGGACCCCCTTGCCCTCCTGGGCGATCCGCTCCATGGCCAGGTCCCTTTGGAAGCCGCAGTCGCACCTCAGGGAGTGGAGGGCGTCCCCGGTGAGGCACTCCGAGTGCATGCGCACCAAGACGGGCTCCTCGGGGTCCCAGCTCCCCATGACCAAGGCGGCGTGCTCCTCCCCCGTGAGGGTGTCCCGGTAGCCCAGGATGCGAAACTCCCCGAATCGGGTGGGAAGCGTGGCCTCGGCCTCCCGGCGCACGTAGAGGTCGCCCTTCAGAAGCCGGTAGCGGATGAGGTCGGCGATGGTCCCCACCTTGAGGCCGTGCCTCCTGGCGAACTCCAAGAGGTCGGGCAGGCGGGCCATGGTGCCGTCCTCCTTGAGGATCTCAATGAGGCTTCCCACCGGGGTTAAGCCCGCCAGGCGCAGGAGGTCCACCGTGGCCTCGGTGTGCCCGGCCCGGCGCAGGACTCCCCCGGGCCTGGCCACCAAGGGGAAGACGTGCCCCGGGCGGCGGAAGTCCTGGGGCCTGGCCTCGGGATCGGCCAGAAGCCGGATGGTGGCCGCCCGCTCAAAGGCGGAGATGCCGGTGGTGGTGCCCCGGGCGTCCACGCTCACCGTGAAGCGGGTCCCCTGAGGGTCCTGGTTCCTTTCCACCATGAGGGGAAGGTCCAGGGCCTTGGCCCGCTCCTCCGGCATGGCCACGCAGAGGAGGCCCCGGCACTCCCGGAGCATGAAGTTCACCCACTCCGGGGTCACGTGCTCCGCCGCCATGATGAGGTCGCCCTCGTTCTCCCGGTCCTCGTCGTCCACCAGGATCACCGGGCGGCCCTGGCGGAGTTCCTCTAAGAGTTCCTTGACGCCCGCAAGTCCCTCCATCACGCCCTCCCCACAAGCCTTTCCAGATACCGGGCGATGAGGTCCACCTCCAGGTTCACCCCATCCCCCACCCTCAGGCCCCCCAGGTTGGTCACGGCCAGGGTGTGGGGGATGAGGGTCACGAAGAAGGCCTCGCCCGCAAGGCCCGCCACCGTGAGGGAGACCCCGTTCAGGGCCACGCTCCCCTTCTCGGCGATGTAGCGGGCGTACTCCGCAGGGGGCCTAAAGAAGTAGTCCTTGGCCCCCGGGGCCTCCCGCACCTCCACCAGCTCCGCCACCCCGTCCACGTGCCCGGTGACGAAGTGGCCGCCCAGGCGGTCCCCCACCTTGAGGGCCCGTTCCAGGTTGGGGCGGTGGCCCACCCGCCAGGTGGGGGCGGTGCGCCTCAGGGTCTCCTGGGCCAGCTCCACCCAAAACCCCTCCCCGTCCACGGCGACGGCGGTGAGGCAGGCCCCGTCCACGGCGATGGAGTCCCCCACCTTCAGGTCCTCGAGGACCTTCTTTGCCCCTATCCGCACCCTCAGGAAGGGGCCTTCCTGCACCTCCAGAACCACGCCCGTTTCCTCTACCAGTCCGGTGAACATCACCCCTCCAGGTACGCCTCCAGCCAAAGGTCATCGCCCAGCCACTCCCGGCGGTGAAGGCGAAGCCTAAGGGCCTCCGCCATCCGCTGCACGCCAAAGCCCTCAAGAAGGCCCCGCCCCTCCCCCAGAAGCTTGGGGGCCAGGAAGAGGGCCAGCTTGTCCACCAGCCCCCTGGCCAAAAAGGCCCCGGCAAGCCCTGGGCCGCCCTCCAGAAGCACCCCGTCTATCCCCTCCGCCCGCAAAAGGGCCAAGGCCCTTTCCGGGCTCACCCGCCCCCCCTCCCGGGGAAGCTCCTCCACCCGGGCCCCGGCGGCCTCTAGGGCCTTAAGCCGCTCCTTGGGGGCCCCCTCCCCCGCCAGGATGAGGACCCTGGCCCGCTCCCCCCGGGGGCCAGGGCGGAAGAGGCGGGCCGTGGGCGGCGTGCGGGCCTCGGTGTCCAGGACCACCTTCAGGGGGTCCCGGAGGGGCGGGGGCTCCAGCATGAGGGGGAAGGGGCGGAAGTCCGGCTCCCGCACGGTGAGGGCGGGGTCGTCCTGAAGGACGGTCCCCACCCCCACCATGACGGCGGGGAGCCACTGCCGGTAGGCGTGGGCCACCCGGCGGCTCGCCTCGGAGGAGACGTAGCGGGCATCCCCCAGGCGCGTGGCCACCCGCCCGTCCAGGGTGAGGGCCGCCTTTAGGAGGACGAAGGGGCGGCCCCTCCTTAGGGCGGTGAAGAAGGCCTCGTTCTGATCCTGGGCCTCCTGCTCCAATAGCCCCGCCTCCACCGCCACCCCGGCCGCAAGGAGCCTGGCCATGCCCCCCTGGGCCAGGGGGTTGGGGTCCCGGGCCGCCAGGACCACCCGGGCCACCCCCGCCCGGATCAGGGCCAGGGAGCAGGGGGGGGTGCGGCCGTGGTGGTCGCAGGGCTCCAGGCTCACATACACCGTGGCCCCGCGGGCCCGCTCCCCGGCGGCCTCGAGGGCCAGCGCCTCGGCGTGGGGGGCCCCCGCCCTGGGGTGGTACCCCTCCCCCACGATCTCCCCGTCCCGCACCACCACCGCCCCCACCAGAGGGTTGGGGTGGGTGTGGCCCCGGGCCCTTTCGGCGATCTGCAGGGCTCTTCGCAAAAAACGCTCGTCCAGGTCGCGCAAACGCCCTCCTTCTCCCATCCGGACTTTCACCGTCGGCCCCGGAGTTCCACCGGGTCGGGCCCCAGAGGGGCTTCGCGGGCTTTCACCGCCGGTGGGGACTTCCACCCCGCCCCGAAGGAGGTGCCACAGGCACCAAACCCAGTCTACCGGGCCTAAAGGGGGGAAGTGTGGGGGTGGACCACTTCCAGCCCCTCCCCCTGGGCCAGGACCAGAAAGTGGGCGTCCAGGGTCAGCACCGGGGCCTGCCACAGGAGTCCGGTGGCCGCCACCAGGGCATCGGTGAGGCCCAGGGGAAGGTCCCGGTAACGCAAAAGCATGCGGTGAGCGTGGGACAGAGCCTCCGCATCCCAATGGGCCAGGAAAAACCCCGCCTCCAGGTCCTCCAAAAAGCGCAGCAGAGGCTTCAACCCCAGGCGCTTTTCCAAAAGATAACCCACCTCGGCCAAAATCGCCGCGGGAAGGACAAGGGGCCCAGGGAATCTGGCCACCTGCCCCTTCACCCAGCCGTGATCGGGGTCCAGGCGGTTCACCCAGGCGAAAACCGCCGAGGTATCCAAAACCAAGGCCCAGAGGCCCTTTTCAGGAAGGTTCACGCCCCTCCTTGCCCCAGGCCGCCTCCAGCCAGGCCTCGGCGCCACGCCCCGTCAGCTCAGGGTCCTCCCCGGCCCCCAAGGACCTGGATGCGGGCCGGGAGAGGTAGCGCTCAAGGGCCTCCCGGACAAGCTCAGCCTGGGAGCGCCCCTCCTGCCTGGCCCGCATCTCCAAGAGGCGCTTTAACCTCTGGGGAAGGTACAGCGTGGTCTTTTCCATACCGCCATACTACCATACAAGGGGCCAAAAGAAAAAGGTGCCTTTCGGCACCCTTTTGGTGGAGGTGGGGGGAGTTGAACCCCCGTCCGAAGGTCTCTACGGCGGGCCTCTACGCGCGTAGTCCGCGTTTTAGGTGTCCCCCTGGCTTAGCCCGCGGACGGGCGGCCAGGGGCGAGCCCCCTTGCGCTTCGCCTGGGGTTAGGGGGCGTGGCCCCAGGCTAGCCGGGTTTGTGTCCCCGCATCCGGTGAGCCCCCGGCAGGGCCACCGGGCGAGGTCGCGGTCATTAAGCCGCGAGAGCAGCAGGCTTGTTGGCCTTTGTGGTTTCGCGGGTTTTTACGGTCACGCCCTTTTGGGCGTACCTACGAGGCCACCCGCACCTCGGCGCGCAACCCTGCCTTCGACGACCCCCGTCGAGACCGTTCACCCCCATGTGCCTTGGCCGGACTCGGACCGGCAACCTTGAGTGTATCAGGCTAAAGGCCTTGTGGTCAAGGCCCCCTTGGGTGTACACTGGGGCCAGTGCTCCCAAGGGAGGGGGGTGGGTGTAAGCCCACCCTTCCTTTGTGAAGGGGGCCAGCAGGAGGTGCCGGGTGGACCTTTGGCGGTTGGTGGAAGAAGCGGTGGAACCTTTGGACCTCGAGGTCCTAGAGGTCAAGGAGGCCCCGGGAGAGGTCCTGGTGCGGCTTGAGCGCAAGGACGAGAAGCCCATCACCGTGGCCGATCTGGAGCGGGCCAGCCGCCACATTGAGGCGGTCTTGGACCGGGAGGACCCCATCCCCGGGAGCTACCGCCTTCTGGTGGAGTCCCCAGGTCCCAAAAGGCCCCTTTTCACCCGCCGCCACTTTGAGCGCTTCCAGGGGCTAAAGGCCAAGGTCCCGGGCCCGGAGGGCTTCGTGGGGAGGATCCTCCGGGTGGAAGGGGACGAGGTGGTCTTCCAGGTGGGCTCCCTGGAGAAGCGCCTCACCCTGGGCACCTTCCGCGCCACCCTGGCCGAATGGCCTGAGGAGCCCAGATAGGAGGAAGGATGAACCGGGAGTTCATAGAAGCCCTGCAGCACCTCGCCCTGGAGCGCGGGGTCAGCACGGAGGAGGTCCTCGAGGCCTTCAAGGAGGCCCTGCGCAAGGCCTACATCAAAAGACAAAAAGGATACAAAAAAGAGGAGGTGGAGGAGGGCAAGGGCCCCGAGGTGGACGTCTACATTGACCCCCAGACCGGGCGGATAGAGATGGTGGAGGTCCGCCGGGTGGTGGAGAAGGTGGAGGACCCCGATAAGGAGATCTCCCTGGCCGAGGCCCTCCAGTACGACCCCGAGGTCCAGCTAGGGGACGAGATGGAGTTCCCCATTGATCCCGAGGGGCTCTCCCGGGTGGCCATCCAGGACCTGCGCCAGCTCCTCACCCAGCGCCTCAAGGAGTCCGAGCGGAACCGCATCTACAACGAGTACAAGGACAAGGAAGGGCAGGTCCTGACCGGCGTGGTGACCCGGGTGGACAACCGGGGCAACGTCTTCGTGGACCTGGGCCGGGGGGAGGCCTACCTGCCCAAGAGCGAGCAGATCCCCACCGAGCGCTACTACCCCGGCCAGCGCCTCAAGGTCTACCTGAAGAAGGTGGACCGCTCGGCCAAGGGCCCCTCCCTGATCGTGAGCCGGGCCCACGAGAAGCTTCTGGAACACCTCCTCAAGCAGGAGGTCCCCGAGATCGCCGAGGGCATCGTGGAGATCAAGGCCATCGCCCGGGAGCCCGGCCGCAGGAGCAAGGTGGCGGTGACGAGCCACAACCCCAACGTGGATCCCATCGGGGCCTGCATCGGCCACAAGGGCCAGCGGATCCAGGCGGTCTCGGCGGAGCTGGGCCGGGAAAAGGTGGACATCATCCTGTGGTCCAAAGACCCCAAGGAGTTCATCAGAAACGCCCTCTCCCCCGCCCAGGTGGGCTCCATTGAGCTGGACCCCGAGGCCAAGAAGGCCCGGGTCAAGGTGACCAAGGACCAGCACTCCCTGGCCATCGGCACCGGCGGGCAGAACGTGCGCCTGGCCTCCAAGCTCACCGGCTACGACATCCACTTTGAGGAGGCGGAGATCTCCGACCTGGACGAGGCCATCCGCCGGGCGGCCCAGGAGGAGGCCGAGGAGAAGACCCGGGCCAAGGAGGAGTTTGAGAAGCTCTTCCGGGACCTCTAGCCATGAAGCACGTCCCCCTGCGCATGTGCGTGGCCTGCCGCAAAAGGCGGCCCAAGGGGGAGCTACTCCGGGTGGTCCTGACCGAGGGGGGCTTCCTCCTGGACCCCACGGGGAAGCTCCCCGGCAGGGGGGCCTACGTCTGCCCCGACAACCCGGACTGCTGGACGGAAAAGAAGCTCCGGCGCTTCGCCGGAGGCCGGGCCAAGGCCTTGTCCGAAGCGCTTATGGCCCACCTAGGAGGTAAGGATGGCCAAAATACGCATCTACCAGCTGGCTAAAGAGCTGGGCATGAAGAGCGAGGAGCTTTTAGAGCTCCTGGACCAGATGGGGGTGCCCTACAAGTCCCACGCTTCCACCCTGAGCGAGGAGGACGCCGAGGCGGTGCGGGAGCTGGTCAAGGAGCAAAGGGGCCTACAGGAAAAACAGGCCGAGGAGGAGAGGCGGAAAAGCCTCCCCAGGCGCCCCCCCGTGGTGGTCATCATGGGCCACGTGGACCACGGGAAGACCACCCTCCTGGACTACCTCAGGAAAAGCCGCATCGCCGAGAAGGAGGCCGGGGGGATCACCCAGCACGTGGGGGCCTTTGAGGTGAAAACCCCCCAGGGGACCGTGGTCTTCATTGACACCCCGGGGCACGAGGCCTTCACCACCATCCGCCAGCGGGGGGCCAAGGTGGCGGACATCGCCGTGATCGTCATCGCCGCCGACGACGGGGTCATGCCCCAGACCGAAGAGGCCATCGCCCACGCCAAGGCCGCCGGGGCCAAGATCATCTTCGCCCTCAACAAGATGGACCTGCCCCAGGCCGACCCCGAGAAGGTGAAGCGCCAGCTGATGGAGCGGGGCTTCGTGCCCGAGGAGTACGGGGGCGACGCCATCATCGTGCCCATTAGCGCCAAGACGGGGCAAGGGGTACAGGACCTCCTGGAGATGATCCTCCTCATCGCCGAGCTGGAGGACTACCGGGCCGACCCGAACGCCGAGCCTAAAGGGGTGATCCTGGAGTCCAAGCTGGACAAGCAGGCGGGCATCATCGCCAACATGCTGGTCCAGGAAGGCACCTTCCGCGTGGGGGACTACGTGGTGGCCGGGGAGGTCTATGGACGCATCCGGGCCATGATGGACTCCGAGGGCAACCAGCGCAAGGAGGCGGGGCCGGGAAGCGCCGTCCAGGTCCTGGGCTTCCAGGAGCTCCCCCACGCCGGCGACGTGGTGGAGTGGGTACCGGACCTCGAGGCCGCCAAGGAGATCGCCGAGGAGCGCAAGGAGGAAAGGAGGGCCAAGGAGGAGGCCGAGAGGGAGCGCCGCCCCAGGACCATGGCCGACCTCCTGCGGGCCCTAGAGGAGGAGGGGCAGAAGGAGGTCAACCTCATCCTGCGGGCGGACACCCAGGGCTCCCTGGAGGCCATCCAGCACATCCTGGCCCGGGAGAGCACCGACGAGGTGAAGATCAACGTCCTCCTGGCCCAGGTGGGGGCCCCCACGGAATCCGACGTCCTCCTGGCCCAGACGGCGGGAGCGGCCATTTTGGCCTTCGGGGTCAACCCGCCCGCCTCGGTGAAGAAAAAGGCCGAGGAGAAGGGGGTCCTCCTCAAGACCTTCCGCATCATCTACGACCTCATTGACGAAGTGCGGAACATGGTCAAGGGGCAGAAGGAGCCCAAGTACAAGGAGGAGGTCCTGGGCCGGGCCGAGGTGCGGGCCGTCTTCCGCCTGCCCACGGGCAAGCAGGTGGCCGGGTGCATGGTCACCCAGGGCAAGATCCTGAGGAACGCCGAGGTGCGGGTTCTGCGCAAGGGGCAGGAGATCTGGCGGGGCCGCATCGGAAGCCTCAAGCGCTTCAAGGAGGACGTGCGGGAGGTGGCCCAGGGCTACGAGTGCGGGCTTGGCCTCGAGGGCTTTGACGAGTTCCAGGAAGGGGACATCATAGAGGCCTTCCAGCTGGTGGAGGTGCCCGCTTAGGGGGGTCCGTGGGGCGGGCCTTGGTTCTGGGAGCGCTTCTAGCCCTCCTCCTTCAGGGGGGGGCCTGGCCGGAACCCAGGGGAAAAGGGGAAGCGGGCCTCTTCCCCGGGGGACCCACCCTGGTCCTGAAGGAAGAGCGGAAGCCCCTTCTCCCCTCCCCTCTCCTCCCCCCCAAGGGGGAGAAGCCCTCCCCCCTTAGCCTCAGGCCCTGGAAGGCCCCGCCCCCCCTGCCCAATACGCCTCTTCCGAGACCGCTCCTTTACCTCCTCTACGGGAAGCTCCAGCTAGAGGGGGGCTAGGCCGGGGTTTTCCCACCCTTTTCCGCAACATCCGGCCCTAAGACCAAAGGCAAGGACGAGACCTTCTGGAGGTAAATATGAACCGCAAACTGACCACCGGCCTGCTTCTTTTGGGCCTTTTCCTCCTTTCCCTCCTGGCGGTGTGGAAGCCCTGGGCCCCGGATGAGCCCAAGGTCCGCCTGGGCCTGGACCTCAAAGGGGGGCTTCGCATCTTGCTGGAAGCGGACGTGGAAAACCCCACCCCCGACGACCTGGAAAAGGCCCGCACCGTGCTGGAAAACCGCGTCAACGCCCTGGGCGTGGCCGAGCCCGTCATCCAGATCCAGGGGCAGAGGCGCGTCGTGGTGGAGCTCCCCGGCCTCTCCCAGGCCGACCAGGACCGGGCCCTGAAGCTCATCGGCCAGCGGGCGGTCCTGGAGTTCCGCATCCTCAAGGAAGGGGCCACCGGCACCACCGTGGCCCAGATCAACCAGGCCCTGAGGGAAAACCCCCGCCTGAAGCGGGAGGACCTGGAAAAGGACCTGATCAAGCCCGAGGACCTGGGGCCGCCCCTCCTCACGGGGGCGGACCTGGCGGACGCCCGGGCGGTCTTTGACCAGTTCGGCCGCCCCCAGGTGGCCCTCACCTTCACCCCCGAAGGAGCCAAGAAGTTTGAGGAGGTGACCCGGGCCAACGTGGGCAAGCGTCTCGCCATCGTCCTGGACGGCAAGGTCTACACCGCCCCCGTCATCCGCCAGGCCATCACCGGCGGGCAGGCGGTCATTGAGGGGCTTTCCGGCCTCGAGGAGGCCAGCGAGATCGCCCTGGTCCTGCGCTCGGGGGCTCTGCCCGTGCCCCTCAAGGTGGTGGAGATCCGGGCCATCGGCCCCACCCTGGGCCAAGACGCCATCCAGGCGGGCATCAGGGCGGCGTTGATCGGCACCCTGGCCATCTTCCTCCTCATCTTCGCCTACTACGGGCCAAGCCTGGGCCTGGTGGCCTCCTTGGGCCTCCTTTACACCTCAGCCCTGATCCTGGGCCTTCTCTCGGGGCTCGGGGCTACCCTCACCCTGCCCGGCATCGCCGGTCTGGTCCTCACCCTGGGCGCGGCGGTGGACGGCAACGTCCTCTCCTTTGAGCGCATCAAGGAGGAGCTCCGGGCGGGCAAGCGCTTCCGCCAGGCTATCCCCGAGGGCTTCCGGCACTCCACCCTCACCATCTTGGACGTCAACGCGGCCCACCTCCTGGCGGCGGCGGCGCTTTACCAGTACGCCACCGGCCCCGTGCGGGGCTTCGCCGTGGTCCTGGCCATCGGGGTGGTGGCCAGCGTCTTCTCCAACCTGGTCTTCAGCCGCTACCTCCTGGAGCGCCTGGCCGAGCGGGGGGAGATCCGGCCCCCCATGTGGCTGGTGGACCCCCGGTGGAACTTCATGGGCCCGGCCCGCTACATCACGGCGGCCACCCTGCTCCTGGCCGCGCTGGCCTCGGCCGTGGTCTTCACCAAGGGCTTCAACTACAGCATTGACTTCACCGGAGGCACCGCCTACCTGATCCGGACCTCCCCGGAGACGGGCGTGGACACCCTGAGGCGCTTCCTGGCGGAGAAGGGCTTCCCCGCCAAGGAGGCCGTCATCACCGAGGTCCAGGCCCCTACCGCCAGCGCCAGCTACAAGGAGTTCTCCTTGAAGCTCCCTCCCCTCGAGGACGCCAAGCGCCTGGAGCTGGAAAGGCTCTTTAGGGAGGAGCTGAAGGCCCAGGTCCTCACCTCGGAGACCGTGGGCCCCGCCGTGGGCCAGGAGCTGAGGCGGAACGCCATCATGGCGGTGCTGGTGGGCCTTGGCCTCATCCTCATCTACGTGGCCTTCCGCTTTGACTGGACCTTCGGCGTGGCCAGCGTCCTGGCGGTGGCCCACGACGTGGCCATCGTGGCGGGGATCTACAGCCTCCTGGGCCTGGAGTTTTCCATCTCCACCATCGCCGCCCTGCTCACCATCGTGGGCTACTCCATCAACGACTCCATCGTGGTCTCGGACCGGATTCGGGAAAACCAGAAGCTCCTGCGGGGGATCCCCTACGCCGAGATGGTCAACCGCTCCATCAACCAGACCCTCTCCCGCACGGTGATGACCAGCCTCACCACCCTCCTGCCCATCATCGCCCTCCTCTTCCTGGGGGGAAGCGTCCTAAGGGACTTCGCCCTGGCCATCTTCGTGGGCATCTTCGTGGGCACCTATAGCTCCATCTACGTGGTGAGCGCCCTGGTGGTCTTCTGGCGGAACCTCCGGGGCCAACAGCCCAAGCGGGCCTAAGTACCCCACCGCGGCAAAAGCCGCGGTGGGGGCCCCAGAAAAGCCCTTCCACAGCCCTGACTTTGGCACCCCATGTTGCGAAACCAAAGTGCGAGCACTTAGACCCCGCCCTTGACTTTGCCCCCAGGACGGAAGACCATGGGAAGGATGGACCAGCGCCGCATCCGCAACTTTTCCATCATCGCCCACGTGGACCACGGGAAGTCCACCCTGGCCGACCGCATCCTGCAGATGACCCACGCCGTGAGCGAGCGGGAGATGCGGGAGCAGTTTCTGGACTCCCTGGAGTTGGAGCGGGAGCGGGGCATCACCATCAAGGCCAGCGCTGTCCGGGTGGCCTACCGGGCGGGGGACGGGGAGACCTACACCTTTCACCTCATTGACACCCCCGGCCACGTGGACTTCACCTACGAGGTCTCCCGGGCCTTGGCGGCGGTGGAGGGGGTGCTGCTGGTGGTGGACGCCACCCAGGGGGTGGAGGCCCAGACCATCGCCAACTTCTACCTGGCCCTGGAGCACAACCACACCATCATCCCGGTCATCAACAAGATTGACCTGCCCAACGCCAGGCCCCTGGAGGTGGCCCTCGAGGTGGAGGAGGTCTTAGGCCTTCCCGCCGACGAGGCCATCTTCGCCTCC
This sequence comes from Thermus aquaticus, assembly GCF_001280255.1. Lineage (NCBI taxonomy): Bacteria > Thermotogati > Deinococcota > Deinococci > Thermales > Thermaceae > Thermus > Thermus aquaticus. Next base: position 1,856,078 of record NZ_LHCI01000106.1, read on the forward strand.
GGGAAGACCGGGGAGGGGGTGGAGGAGATCCTGGAGGCCATCGTGAAGCGCATCCCGCCCCCCCAGGGGGACCCCGGGGCCCCCCTCAAGGCCCTCATCTTTGACTCCCTCTACGACGCCTACCAGGGGGTGATCCCCTACATCCGGGTCTTTGATGGGCGGGTGCGCCCCGGAGACCGGATCCGCATCTTCTCCACGGGCAAGGAGTTCCTGGTGGACAAGGTGGGCACCTTCACCCCCCAGGGTCTCGTGCCCTTGGAGGCGCTCTCCGCCGGAGAGGTGGGCTGGCTCACCGCCGCCATCCGCGACATCCACGACGTGCAGGTGGGCGACACCCTCACCCTGGCGGACCGCCCCACGCCCACCCCCTACCCCGGCTTCCGCCCCGCCAAGCCCGTGGTCTTCGCCGGGCTTTACCCGGTGGAGTCCCAGGATTACGGCAAGCTTCGCGACGCCCTGGAAAAGCTCAAGCTCAACGACGCCGCCCTCCACTTTGAGCCGGAGACCTCCACCGCCCTCGGCTTCGGCTTCCGCTGTGGCTTTTTGGGCCTCCTGCACGCCGAAATCGTCCAGGAGAGGCTGGAGCGGGAGTTTGGCCTGGAGCTCATCGCCACCGCCCCCAGCGTGGTCTACAAGGTGCGCCTCAAGGACGGCACCGAAAGGGAGATCCACAACCCCGCCGACCTCCCCGACCCCACCAAGATGGAGGAGATCCTGGAGCCCTACGTGAAGCTCACCATCTTCACCCCCGAGGAGTACGTGGGGGCCATTATGCAACTGGTCCAGGAGAAGCGGGGCCGGCTGGTCAACATGACCTACCTGCCGGGGGCGCAGAAACGGGTGGAGCTCGTCTACGAGGTCCCCTTCGCCGAGATCCTCTACGACTTCCACGACCGCCTCAAAAGCGTCTCCCGGGGCTACGCCTCCATGGACTACGAGCAGATGGGCTACCAGCCCGGGGACCTGGTCAAGGTGAACGTCCTGGTGCACGGGGAGCCGGTGGACGCCCTCACCTTCATCGCCCACCGGGACAAGGCCTACAGCATGGCCCGGGCCATCGTGGACAAGCTGGCCGAGGTGATCCCCCGCCAGCTCTTTGAGGTGCCCATCCAGGCGGCCATCGGGGGGAAGATCATCGCCCGCGCCACGGTGAAGGCCCTGAGGAAGGACGTGCTGGCCAAGTGCTACGGCGGGGACGTGACCCGCAAGAAGAAGCTTCTGGAGAAGCAGAAGGAGGGCAAGAAGCGGCTCAAGGCCATCGGCAAGGTGGAGGTGCCCCAGGAGGCCTTCCTGGCGGTGCTCTCGGCGGGGCGGGATGAGTCTAAGGGCTAGGCTCGCCCTGGTCATCGCTCTCCTCGCCTTTTTGCCCAACCTGGTCCTGGCCCTCACCCTGGGCCTCATGGGGGAGGGGCCCTGGCTTCCCCTCCTCCTCTGGCTCCTCCTTCTCGCCCTGGTCTCCGCCATGGTGGGCTACTTCCTCTCGCGAAGCCTCCTCAAGCCCCTGGAGGAGCTCACCCTGGCCCTGGCCTACCTCTCCTTGAAGGGGGGGTCGGTGGCAAGCCTCAGGCTCCCTTCCCCCCAGGAGCCCCCACCGGAGGAGGTCGCCAAGCTGAGGCGGCGCTTTGAAGAGCTCTTGGAGCGCCTGCGGGAGCTCATGGAGGCCCGTGAGGCCTTCTACGCCGCCTTGGCCCACGACCTCAAGACCCCCCTCCTCTCCGCCATCCGGGCCCTGGAGTACCTGGAAGGCCGGGACGACCTGGGCCGGGAGAGGCGGGTAGCCCTCCTCCACCAGGTGCGGCAGGAGCTGGCCCGGGCCCACCTCCTAGTGGAGAACCTCCTGGCGCTTTCCCGCCTCGAGGCCCACGCCCCCAGGCGGGAGACCCTGAACCTGAGGGCCCTGGCCGAGGACCTCCTCCTCCGCCACGGCGAGGAGGCGCGAAGGCGGGGCCTAGGCCTGGAGGTGGCGGGAGCGGGGCTCGCCCGGGGGGACAGGCTTCTACTGGAAAGGGCCCTGGCCAACCTCCTGGAAAACGCCCTGCGCCACGCCAGGACCCGGGTGCGCCTCCTGGTGGAGGAGGGGGCCATCAGCGTGGAGGACGACGGACCCGGCCTTCCCCTTCCCCTTTCGGCCCTGGCCCAGCCCTTCCGCCAGGGGGAGGGGCTTAGGGGAAGCTCGGGCCTCGGCCTTTACACCGCCAAGCGGGTGGCCGAGGCCCTGGGAGGGAGGCTCACCGCCTGCGCCTCCTCCTTGGGCGGGGCCTGCCTCAGGCTGGAGCTCCCCAGGCTTTAGGCCTATTCCATGACCGGGGGAATCTGCCGCACCCAGAGGATGTAGGAGAGGTACTCCAGGTACTTTAGCGGCACCTCGGAGACGGGGCGGTCCACCTCGAGGCTCATCATGGCCTCGCCCCCCTTCTTCTTGCGGCTCACGGTGAGGTAGGCGATGTTGACCTCGTCGTCGGCCAGGATGCGGGCCACCCGGGCCACCACCCCCGGGGTGTCCACGTTCTTCACCACCAGGGTAGGGGCCTGGCCGGTGATGCGCACCTCAAAGCCGTCCAGGTCAAAAACCCGCACCAGCCCCCCGCCCAGGGAGCTCCCGGTAACCACGATTCGCTCCTTCTCCCCCTCCAGGACCATGCGGACGGTGTTGGGGTGGACATCGCCCAGCTCCACCTCCTTGAAGACCACCTCCACCCCCTCCTTCTCCGCCAGGGCCAGGCTCTCCTTGAGGCGCTCGTCGTCGGGCTTGAGGCCCAGGACCCCGGCCGTGAGGGCCAGGTGGGTGCCGTGCCCCTTGCCCGTCTTGGCGAAGGAGCCGTGAAGGCCGAACTCCACCCGCTTGGGGACTTCCCCGAGGAGATACCTGGCGATGAGGGCCAGGCGGCAGGCCCCCGCCGTGTGGCTGGAGGAGGGCCCCACCATGACGGGGCCGATCATGTCCAGTAGGCCCATGCCAGTAGAATAACCCCATGCGCGCGTGGACCCTCCTGGCCTTTTGGGGCCTGGCCCTGGGCCAGTCCCTGCTCCTGCCCGACCGGACCGAGGTGGGCGCCCCCCTCACCCTGGAGGGCAAGGACCTCCCCGAAGGCCGCTTTCCCCTGGAGCTTTCGGGCCCCCAGGGGACCAGGACCCTGGAGGTGGAGGTCCAGGGAGGGCGCTTCCGGCTTCCCCTGGTCCTCGAGGCCCCGGGCGAATACCGCCTGCGCCTCATCCTCCCTTCCGGGCCCCTGGAGGGGAGGCTTCCCGTGGCCCCCGCCCAAGCCCCCGAGCTCACCCAAGAGGGCCTCCGGCTCCCCTGGGGCCTCCTTCCCTTGCCCCAGGGCCCCTGGCTCGGCCCCCTGGTGGAGGGGGAGAGGGTCTTGGTGGCCCAGGGGCTTCTGGTGGTGGAGGCGAGCCTCAAGGAGCCCGGCGCCCGCTTCCACTTCGCCCCCAAGCGGGTGGAGGCCCTCCGCCCCGGCCCCGAGGCGGTCATGGGGGACTGGGTCCTCCCCATCCCCTTCCCGCCCCTCCCCTTTGAGGGCACCGAGGAGGACCTGAAGGCCCTCCTGCCCCTCCTCCAGGCCCTCAAGCCCCCCAAGCCCTGGCCCTACTACGCCTACTGGACCCTGGACCCCAAGGACCTGAGCCAGGAGGACCTTTTGGCCTACGGCCAGGACCTCCTCCAAAGGGGCCACCGCCCCGAGCTCTTCCACGGCCAGGAAGGGGTGGTCCGCATGGCCCAAGGGGCGAGGGCCCTGGCCCAAGAGGACCCCGCCCAGGCCCAGCGCCTCACCGAAGCCCTCCTGGCCTACACCCCCCTCTTCCCGGGCTCCCTGGCCTTCTTCCAGGAGCGGGCCGAGGCCCTGAGGGCCCAGGGGGAGCCCGCCAAGGCCCTGAGGCTGGAGGAGGCGGAGAAGACCCTAAAGACCTGGCTTCCCCCGGACCTGGCCTTCCTGCCCCAGGCCACCTACGCCTTGGGCCTCGCCTACCTGGCCCTCGTCCTCTACCTCTTCGCCCTCTATCTCCCCGCCCAGGCCAGGGACCTGAGGCCCATCGGCGGCTTCCTGGGAGGCTACCTCCGCCACCCCCTCCTCCGCCTCCGCCACCTCACCCTGGCCTACGCCAGCCTGGGGGAGAGGCTTTTAGCCTTACTGCTCCTGGTCCTTTTGGGGCTTGGCTTCCTCCTCTACGGCTTGGACCAGAGGGCCAGGGAAGCAGCCACGGCCCCGCCCTTGGACCGGGGAACCCTGCGGACCCAGGCGGCCCTGGACTGGCTGAAGGCCAAGCCCCCCACCCCCGAGGTCAAGGCCCTTCTGGGCTACGCCCTCCTCCCCCAGTCCCCCAAGGAGGCCAAGACCCTCCTGGCCGAGGGGGGCTACCCCTTCGCCAAGGCCCTTTTGGGCGAGGAGGCCCTTTTGGCCCAGGCCTACCGGGAGGCCCCCCTCGAGGGCCCCATCCGGGCCGCCCTGGGCCTCGGCCAGGACCCCTGGGGCAGGCGGGAGCCCGGCCCCAGCGTCCGCACCCTCTACCTGACCCTCCTCTCCCTGGAGCTTAAGGCCTTCCTGGAGGACCCCCTGAAGGGGGCGGCCCGCCTGGCCCTGCCCCTTCCGGAGAGGGCCAGGCCCTGGGCCGCTTTGGGCTTCGTCCTGGTCCTCCTCTACCACCTCCTGGCCTTCTTCTTGCCTAGAAGAAGGGCCTCTCTTTCCGAGGGCTGGGCCCTTGCGGTGCGCCTCCTCGTGCCGGGGAGCCTGGGGTTTTCCTCGGGGCCTGGCCTCCTGCTCCTCCTCCTGGCCGCCTTTGGCCTCTTGAGGGCCCTCGAGGGCCAGGGGCCGGGCCTCCTCCTCCTGGCCTACGGCCTCCACCTCCTCACCCTTCTGGGTTCCTTCCGGAGGGCGCCGTGATCCTGCCCCCCATCCCCACCCCCTTTGACGGGAAGGGCCGCCTGGACACGGGGGCCTTCCAGGAGCTGGCCCTGGCCCTGGAGCCCCTGGTGGACGGGCTTCTCATTTACGGCTCCAACGGCGAAGGGGTCCACCTCACCCCCGAGGAGCGCCGCCTGGGCCTTCAGGCCCTGAAGCCCAGGAAGCCCTTCCTGGTGGGCCTCATGGAGGAGACCCTGCCCCAGGCGGAGAGGGCCTTGGAAGAGGCCAGGGAGGCCGGAGCCTTCGCCCTCCTGGCCACCCCTCCCCGCTACTACCACGCAAGCCTGGGAGAGGGCCTTCTCCGCTACTACGAGGCCCTGGCGGAGAGGATGCCCCTTTTCCTCTACCACGTGCCCCAGAACACCAGGGTGGACCTGCCTCTTTCCGCCGTGGCCGCCCTGGGCCAGCACCCAAAGATCCTGGGCATCAAGGACTCCAGCGGGGAGATGCACCGGCTCGCCTTCTACCAGGCCCGCCTGAGGGACTTCCGGGTCTTCACCGGCCACGCCCCCACCTTCCTGGCCGCCTTGGCCCTGGGGGCGGAAGGGGGCATCCTGGCGGCCGCCAACCTGGCCCCCAGGGCCTACAAGGCCCTCCTGGCCCACTTCCAGGAGGGCCGGCTGGCCGAGGCCCAGGCCCTGCAGCGGCGGCTATACCCCTTGGGGGACCTCCTCTCCCGGGGCGGGGTTCCCCTCCTCAAGCAGGCCCTGAGGCACCTGGGCCTGCCGGCGGGCTACCCCAGGCCCCCCTACCCCCAGGAAAGCCCCCTTTTCGGCGAGCTCCTGCCGGTGCTAGACTCCCTGAAGGAAGAGGGGTGGATTCTATGAAAAGGTTCGCTCTTCTCCTGGCCTTCCTGGCCCTCCTTGCCGCCTGCGCCCCCAGGACCCTGGCCCCCGAGGCCCGTTTTCTGGGCGGGGAGATCCGGGGGCTGGAGCTTAGCCCAGGCCCGGCCCTTCTCCTGGGCCTAAAGGTGGCCTTCCAGAACCCCAACCCCGTCCCTATCCCCCTTTCCGCCTTCGGCGCCAGGCTTCGGGTGGGGGAGGTGGTCCTGCCCCTGGACCTCACCCTCCCGCCGGGGGAGAAGGAGGAGGTCCTCCTCCTCCGCCTCACCCCCAAGGAGGCCCTGGCCACCGCCAGAGCCCTCCTCTCCCCGGAAGGGGCCGAGGTGGCCCTCGAGGGCCAGACCCTGGGCCAGCCCCTCACCTTCTTCCACACCCGCCTAAGCCTCCCCCTGGAGCCTTTGCGGGTGCGCCGAAGCGGCGTCAACCTCTTCCTGGAAAACCCCAACCCCATCCCCTTGCGGGCCGAGGGGAGCCTGGTCCTCCTAGGCCAGCGCCTCTCCGTGCGGGTGGACCTGCCGGCCCGGGGGGAGGCCCGGGTCCAGGTGGTGGGCTTCAGGCCCGGCCTGGAGCGGGGAAGCGGGCGGCTTGAGCTCCGCCTCGAGGTCCCAGGCTTCTTCGCCCAGGAGGTCGTCCTCCCCCTCTAAAGCCTAAAGGCCATGGGGAGGAGGGCCCCTAAGGTGGTGACCTCCTCCCCTTCGGGCCCGTGGAGGACCACCTCCCCCTCAGGCCCCCCGAACTCCATGAGGACCTGGCGGCACCCGCCGCAAGGGGGGATGGGGCCTTTGGGGCTATAGACGTGGACGCGGTCTATGCGCCTTTTGCCCGCCAGGACCATGGCGGCCACGGCGTTCCTTTCGGCGCACTGGGAGAGGGGAAAGGCGGCGTTTTCCACGTTGACCCCCAAAAAGGCCTCCCCCTCGGCCTCCACCAGGGCCACCACGGGAAAGCCCGAGTAGGGGGCGTAGGCCCGCTCCACGTGGGCTTGGAGGAGGGCCTTAATCCTCTCCATGCTCCACCAGCCTTTCCACCCGCACCCTTTCTATCCGGCGCTGGTCGGCGCTTTCCACCACAAAGCGGAAGCCCTGCCACTCCACGCTCTCCCCCACGCCGGGGATGCGGCCGAACCGCTCGTAGAGGAAGCCGGAAAGGGTGTCGTACTCCCCCTCGGGGAGCTCCACCCCCAAGGCCTCGGAGACCTCGTCTATGGGGGTCTGGGCCTGGATGGAAAGGGCGCCGTCGGCCAAGCGCTTGATGGGGGCGTCCTCGGGCTCGTCGGTCTCGTCGTAGATCTCGCCCACGATCTCCTCAATGACGTCCTCCAAGGTCACGAGGCCGGCGGTGCCCCCGAACTCGTCCACCACGATGGCCATGTGGACCTTCCGGCGGCGGAGCTCCTTGAGGAGGCTCCAGGCGTCCATGTTCTCGGGGACGAAGTAGGGCGGGTGGGCGATGGAGGCCACGGTGCGCCCCTTCAGGTCCTCCTGGCAGTGGTAGTCCAGAAGGTCCTGGGCGTAGGCGATGCCCACGATGTGGTCCACGCTCTCCCTATAGACGGGGACGCGGCTATAGCGGTGCTCGCGGAAGAGGTGGAGGAAGTCCTCGAGGCTGGCCTCGGCCTCTATGGCCACCATCTCCACCCGGGGGGTCATGATCTCCCGCACCGGGGTCTCCTCCAGCTCCAGGATGGAGTGGATCATCTCCTCCTCCTGGGCCTCAATGGTGCCCGCCTCCTCCGCCCCCGCCAGGATGAGCCTGAGCTCCTCTTCGGAGACCAGGGAGGCGTTTCTGGGCTCGAGGCCCAGCGCCCTGAGGAAAAGCCCCGAGACCAGGCTGAAGAAGCGGCCCACGGGGTAGAGGAGGACCGAGAGGAGGTAGATGGGCCAGGCAGCCACCTTGGCCAGGGCCGCGGCGTGGTGCACCGCCAGGGACTTGGGGGTGATCTCGCCGAAGAAGAGGATGAGGAAGGTCATGACCCCGGTGGCCACCCCCACCCCGGCGGAGCCGAAGGCCTCGGTGGCGACCTCGGTGACCAAGGCGGTGGCGGCGATGTTCACCAGGTTGTTGCCCACCAGGATGGTGGTGAGGAAGCGGGTGATGTCCTGGGCAAGGAGGCGGAAGGGCCCTCCCTGGCTTTCCGCAAGCTCCCGCACCTTCCAGGGGTAGAGGGTGGTGAGGGCGGTTTCGCTGGCGGAGAAGAAGGCGGAAAGCCCCAAAAAGAAGACCAAAAGAAAAATCTCCCCGGGGGTTGGGGCTTGGGACTGGGCCAGGGCTATGGAGCTGAAGGGCAGGAGGAAGGGCCACCGACTGGGAGGTCTGTCCATATACCTTGGGCCATTGTACACCAAGGAGCGCGGCCCGGCCTGCAGTCCTCCCTTGACAGGTGCTTGACGGGTGTGTATAGTTGAGGAGTATGAACGGTCCCCCCGCACCCCTGGTGGAAGAGCTGTCCCACCTCGGCTACGCCCTCATGCGCCTCCTCCTCCAGCGGGCCAAGGAGGTTTTCGCCAAGGAGGGGCTTTCCCTCCTTCAGGCCGAGGTCCTGAGGCTGGTGCGGGAGGGGGTGAACGCCCCTTCCCGGCTGGCGGAGCACCTGGAGATCCAGCCTTCCCAGGTCTCCCACCTCCTGGCCTCGTTGGAGGAGGCCGGTTTGGTGGAGCGGCGCCTGGACTCCGAGGACCGGAGAAGGGTTCTCCTGCACCTTACCCCCAAAGGGGAAGAAGCCCAAAAGCGGCTCAAGGAGGCCTGGCTTGCGGCCTATAGCCAGCATCTGGCCAGGCTGAACCCTGAGGAGCTCCTCCTCTTCCGGGACCTCCTGAGGAAGCTCACGGAGGTGGAGCGTGCCTAGGGTCTTGGCCCTCCTCCTTCTCCTGGCCCCCGCCCTGGCCCAAAGCGCCCTGGCTCCCCTAAGGGACCACCCCCTGGCCCGCCAGGCCCAAAGCTACCTGGAGGCGGCCCGCAAGGCCCTCCTGGCCCAGGAAAGCCCCGTGGCCCTGAACCTGCAAGCGGGCCACGCCCGCCTGGGCTACGCCTGCACCCCCGAGGCCCTATGCCAGAGCCTGCCCTCTAGCGGAAGCAACCTCACCCTGGCCCTGGTCCTCACCCCCTTCCCCTTCGGGGACGTGGCCGACGGGCAGGAGCGGGCCCGCATCGCCCTCAGGCGGGCCGAGTTGGGCTACCGCAGGACCCTCACCGCCCTCCAGGCCCAGGCGGTGGCCGCCTACGGCCGCTACCAGGAGGCCCTTCTTGGGGAAAAGCTGGCCCTGAAGGGGGTGGAGCTGGCCCAGATGGCCCTGGAGGCCGCCAGGAAGCGCCAGGCCAACCCCAAGGAGCTGAGGGAGGCGGAGCTCGCCCTCAAGGAGGCGGAAAACCGCCTGGAGGAGGCGAGGCGGGGGGTGGCCCTGGCGGAGCAGGCGGCCCTGGGCCTGGTGGACCTCGAGGCCCCCCTGCCCCAGATTCCCCTCCCCCAGGGCGGGGCCTACCTGCAGGTGGAGGAGGCGAGGCTTTCGGTCCAAGAGGCCCAGATCGCCTATGACGGCGCCTTCCGCAACCTCCTGCCCAAGCTGGACGTGAGCTACCTCCGCTACCCCTCGGGCAACGACACCCTGGCCCTCAGCCTGAGTAGCCGCACCCTGCAGCCCACCCTGAGCTACACCCGCCAGGACCCCGCCCGCCCCGCCACCCAGGTGCCCGGGGCGGGGAGCTACCGGAGCGTGGAGGAGCTCAGGCTTTCCCTCTCCCTCACCCTCTCCCCAGGCCTCTTCCAGGGATTGGCGGCGGCCGAGGCCCAGCTACGGGGGGCCCTCGAGGCCCTAAAGGCGGCGGAGGCCCAGGCCAGGCTTCAGGAAGAGACCCTAAAGGGCGCCCTCCAAAGCGCCGAGGCCGCCTTAGCCCTGGCCCAGCTCCGCCTGGAGGGCGAGCGAAAGGCCCTGGAAGAGGTGAAACGGCGCCTGGCGTTGGGCCTGGAAAGCGGCCTCGCCCTCAAGCGGGCCGAGCTTTCCCTTTTGCAGGCGGAGCTTGCCCGCCTGCAGGCCGAGAACAACCTGAAAAACCGCCTGATGGAGCTTTACCAGCTTTACGGTCAAATCCTGGAGGTGAACCCGTGAGAACCCTTTGGATCCTGATCCTTTTCTGGCTCCCGGCCCTGGCCCAGCCCCTGCCCGAGGCGCTGAAGAAGGCCCAGGAAGTCCCCGCCGTCCTCAACGCCAGGCTGGAGGCGGAGGCCAAGGCCAAGGACCTGGCCCGCACCCTGGAAGACCCCCTGCGCACGCCCTTAGGCGAGCTTCAGGCCAGGCAAGCCCTGGCCCTGGCCGAGGCCAGGCTCAAGCGGGCCCTGGCCCAAGCGGAAAGCGACATCGCCGCCGCCTACGCCCAGGCCCTCGAGGCCGGCCTCCAGGTCAGGCTGGCGGAAAAGGCCCTGGCGGTGGCGGAGCTGGCCCTCAAGGCCGCCGAGGTCCGGGTCAAGGGGGGTGGGGCCACCTCCTTGGACCTCCTGGAGGCCCAGAACCGGGTCCTGGAGGCCAGGAAAAACCTGGAGGCCGCCAAGCGGGGCGAAAACGCCGCCAGGGCCTCTTTGGAGAACCTGGTGGGCCCCTGGAAGCCCGAGCCCGTGGCGCTTCCCCCCCTGCCGGAAGAGGGCCTGGTGGAGCAGCTTCTTGAGGAGCACGCCGACCTTTTGCAACTCAGGCAAAGCCTGGAGCTCCTCCGCTTCCAGCGGGGCCTCCTGGACGAGAGCTTCGCCGCCAGGAAGGACATAGAGGCCCTGGAGGACCAGATCAAGACCCTGGAGGTGAGCCTGGGCAACCTGGAGCGCTCCCTCCGGGTGGGGCTCAAGGCCCGCTACGACCAGCTTGCCCCCCTGCTAGAGGGGGCCAAAGCGGCGGAGGAGGCCTACCGGGCCGCCAAGGAACGCTACGCCGCCGAGGAGCGGCGCTTCAAGGCCGGGCTCGTGAGCCAGCTTGGGCTCAGGCAACAGGAGCTCGCCCTATTCCAAGCGGAGCTGACTTTGGCCCAGGCCCGCCACGCCTACCTGAAGGCCTACTACGGCCTTCTGGCCTCGAGGTGAGGGATGAGAAAGGCTCTCCTACTCCTTCCCCTTCTCCTTGTGGCCTGCGCCCCCAAAAAGGCCGAGGCCCCTCAGGCAGAGGCCGAGCCCTCGAGGGTCCAGGTGCGGGTGGTGGAGGCCAGGCGGGGGGTTCTGGAGCGCGCCGCCCAGGTGGCCGTGACCCTGCAGGCCGAGCGGGACAGCCTGGTGGCCGCCGGGGCCTCGGGCCGGGTGCAAAGGACCCTTCCTGCGGGAAGCCGGGTGGCCCAGGGGGAGGGCGTGGTCTTCCTGGACCCCGCCCCCTTCCAGGAGGCCCTGGCCCAGGCCCGGCTGGCCCTGGCCCAGGCCGAGGCCAACCTGGAGCGGACAAAAAACCAGATCTCCGGAAACCGCCCCGCCCTCCTGGCCCAGCTGGAGGCGGCCAAGGCCCAGCTGGACGCTGCCAGAAGGCGCTACGAGGAGGGAAAGGCCCTCCTGGCGGTGGGGGCCCTGGCCCCCCTGGACCTCAAGACCCTGGAAGCCCAGTACCAGCAGGCCCAAAGCGCCTATGAGAGCGCCAAGGAGGCCCTAGACCGCCTGGATAGGGCGGAGGACCTGAGGCTTTTGGAGCTTCAGGTGGAGGCGGCCAGGCTCCAGGTGCGCCAGGCGGAGCGCAACCTCAAGGAGGCCACCATCCGCGCCCCCTTCGCCGGGGAGGTGGTGGAGGTCTACGTCAAGGAGGGCGAATTCGTGGGCGTGGGGAACCGGGCCTTCCGCCTGGCCACCACCGACCGCCTCCTGGCCAAGGCCTACCTTCCCCCCGAGGAGGCGGCCCGCCTCACCCCCGAGACCCGCTTCCTCCTCAGGCAAAGCGGCCAGGAGGTGCCCGCCCGCCTCCTGCGCAAGACGGACCTTCCCGGGCAGAACCGGCTGGTGGAGGTGGTCCTGAAGCCGGAAGCCCCCCTCACCCCCGGCCCGGCCGAGGCCCGGTACCAGGAGAAGGTGGCGGAGGGGATCCTCCTCCCCGCCCTGGCGGTGCGGGCGGAGGAGGGCCAGGCGGTGGTCTACGCCGTGGAAGGGGACAGGGCCCGCCGCCTCCCGGTGCGCCTTCTGGCCCAGGAAGGGGACAAGGCGGCGGTGGAAGGGCTTACGGAGGGGACCCTCGTGGTCTACCCCGTCCCCGAGGGGCTTAGGGAGGGGGACCTCCTGGAGGTGGTGCGGTGAGGGAAAACCCCCTGGTGGCCTTCTTCGTGGAGCGCTTCGTCTTCGCCACCGCCATCTTCGTGGGCCTGGTCCTGGTGGGGCTCCTCCTGGGCCTGGGCCTGGGGGTGGAGCTCCTACCCCGCTTCAGCGTGCCCGTGGTGGCGGTCTCCACGGCCTACCCGGGCGCCGGCCCCGAGGAGGTGGCGGAGCAGGTCTCCAAGCCCCTGGAGGACGCCCTCTCCACCCTAAGCGGGGTGGACACCATCGGCAGCTCCTCCACCGAGGGGTTCAGCCTGGTCTTCGTCCAGTTCCAGCAGGGGGTGAACGTGGACCAGGCCGCGGTGGAGGTCAGCCAGAAGGTGGCCGCCGCCCGGGGGAGCCTGCCCAAGGACGCTTCCGCTCCCGTGGTGCAGAAGTTTGACCCCTCGGCCAGCCCCATCCTCTACATCGCCCTCGAGGCCCCGGGGGAGGACCTCTCGGAGGTCCTCCGCTACGCCGAGCGCTCCCTGAAGCCCAGGCTTCAGCTGGTCCCCGGCGTGGCCGACATCCGCCTCACCGGGGCCCCCAAGCGGGCCATCCGGGTCTACCTGGACCCAAGCCGCCTCCAGGCCCTGGGCGTGGCCCCGGGGCAGGTGGTCCAGGCCATCTCCGCCTCCGCCCTCAACCTCCCCCTGGGAAGCCTCACCCAGGAGGAGAGGCGCCTGGTCTACACCCTGCGCTCCACCCCGGCCACCGCCGAGGAAGTGGCGGGCCTCCTCCTGGACCCCTCCCGAGGGGTAAGGGTGCGGGACGTGGCCCGGGTGGAGGAGCGCCCCGAGGCCCCCAGCACCCTAAACCGCCTGAACGGCCGCCCCGCCGTGCTTCTCGCCGTGGTCAAGACCCCTAGCGCCAACGCCGTGGCCGTGGCCGACGGGGTGAAGAAGGCCCTAGAGGGGACCAAGCTGCCCCCAGGCTACCGGGCGGAGGTGGCCCTGGACACCACCCGCTTCATCCGGGCGGCGGTGAACGACACCGTGCGGGAGGCCTTCCTAGCGGCCCTGGCCGTCTCTTTGGTGGTCCTCATCTTCCTGGGGAAGCTCAACTCCGTCTTCTCCGTGATCCTGGCCATCCCCATCACCCTCTCCGGGGCCATCCTCCTCTTCGGCGTTCTCGGCTTCACCTACAACCTGATCAGCCTCCTGGCCCTCACCGTGGCGGTGGGCATCGTGGTGGACGACTCCATCGTGGTGGCGGAGAACATTGACCGCTACCGCAGGATGGGCTTCGGCCCCAAGGAGGCGGTCCTCAAGGGGGCCAGCGAGGTGAGCGTGGCGGTGGCGGCGGCCACCTTAAGCCTCCTCGCCGTCTTCCTGCCCATCAGCTTCCTCCCCGGCATCATCGGCCAGATCTTCCAGCAGTTCGGCCTGGGCATGGCGGCGGCCATCGCCGTGAGCTGGCTGGAGGCCCTCCTCTTCCTCACCGTGCGCCTGGCCTACTTCCCGGACCCCGAGCCCCCCACCTTCCGGGAGGCCTTAAGGGCCCTCACCCTCCTCCCCCAGGACCTGGCCTGGGCCTACCGCCGGGGCTTCCGCACCCCTTTGGGCCTCCTTCTGGGGCTTCTTCTGGCCTACCTCCTCCTGCAAAGGGGGCCCCTATTCCTCCTCCTTCTCCCCCTCTACCCCGCCCTCCTAGGCCTCCTCCGCTATCTGGGGCGGGCCTTCTTAGACTTCATGGGCGCCCTCACCCGGTTCCTCCACCAGGGGGCGGAAGGGAGCCTTTTCCGCCTCACCGAGGCCTACGCCCGGGGGCTTAGGAGGGTCCTGGCCCGGCCCTACCTGGTCCTGGGGGTGGCGGCCTTGGCCTTTCTCTCCATCTTCCCCATCCTGCCCAGGATCCCCTTCAACTTCGTCCCCCGCTCGGACACCGGGGTCCTGACCGCCACCCTGCTCCTGCCCAAGGACACGCCCCTCGCCGTCTCCGACCGGGCGGCGAGGGCCCTCGAGGCCCGCTTTCTGGCCCACCCCGCCGTGGCCCGGGTGGTGACCACGGTGGGGGCCAGCGCCACCGGCGGGGCCCAGGTGGGGGACCCCTCCCGGGTCCAGCTCCAGATCGTCCTCAAGCCCAAGGGGGAGCGGGAGGACATCTTCACCCTGACCAAGGTCCTGAACCGGGAGGGCAGGGAGGCCCTAAAGGGCTTCCCCGGGGCCGACCTCCGGGTCCTGGCCCAGACCGGCCCCGAGGCCGGGGACGCCGACCTCCAGTTCTTCGTCACCAGCCCCGACCGGGCCCTTCTGGAAAAGCGCGCCGCCGAGATCGTCGCCTACATCGCCGAGAAGCCCTACGTCCTGAGCGTGAAGAGCACCCTCGAGGCCACCCAGCGGGAGAGGGTCTTCGTGCCGGACCCCTCCCGGCTCGCCGGCACCGGCCTCACCCCCGGGGACCTGGCCCAGGCCCTCAGGCTTTACCTCTCCGGGACCCAGGCGGCCACCGCCCGCAGGAGCGGGGAGGAGTTCCCCATCGTGGTCCAGGCCGACCCCTTCAGCCTGGGGGGCGAGGCCGACCTCCTCTCCCTCCCTGTCTACGCCCCCGCCCTCCAGGCTTTCCTGCCCCTCGGGAGCCTGGGGCGGTTTGAGGAGCGCCCGGGGCCCACCCTCATCTCCCGCCGCAACCAGGCTTACACCGCCGGCATCAACATCAATCTGAAGCCCGAGGCCCCGGGGAGCTTCCAGATCCAGCGGGAGCTGGAAACGGAGCTCAAAGCCCAGGGCCTTCTGGGGAACGGGGTGGAGATCCTGGCCACCGGCCTCGGGAGCTTCACCGGGGAGCTGGCCCGCCTGGCCCCCCTGGCCTTCTTGCTGGCCCTGGTCCTCAACTACCTGGTCATCGCCAGCCAGTTCAACGCCTGGCGCTACCCCCTCTACCTCCTCCTCCCGGTGCCCTTGGCCCTGGTGGGGGCCTTCTGGCTCACCTACCTCCTGGGCACCGGCCTGGACGTGATCAGCGTCCTGGGGGTGGTGATGCTGATCGGCCTGGTCACCAAAAACGCCATCCTCCTCCTGGACTTCGCCGTGAAGCGCATGCGGGAGATGCCCCTCAAAGAGGCCCTGGTGGAGGCGGCCAGGCTCCGGCTTAGGCCCATCCTCATGACCACCCTCACCGTCCTCATCATCAGCCTCCCCCTCCTGCTGGGCACCGGCGAGGGGGCCGAGTACCGCCGGCCCCTGGGGGTCATCATCCTGGGGGGCCTCCTCTCCTCCACCCTCCTCACCCTCTTCGTGGTGCCCGCCGCCTTCTTCGCCTTTGAGGGGCGGCGGGCCAGGAAAGAGGAACCCGCGCTGAGGTGAGCCGTGAACGCCAAACGCCTCATCTTCTTCCTCGTGCTCTCTGCCCTGGCCTTAGGGGGGGTCCTCCTTGGGGTGGCCTTCTACCTCTTCAGGCCCCTGAAGGCGGAGGCCATCGTCCAGGACTACCTGAAGGCCCCCGGGCTAAGCCTGAAGGAAGCCCCATACGGCGTTGAACTCTTTCCCCAAAGCCCCAGGGCCCTCCTGGCCTTCTACCCCGGGGCCCGGGTGGACCCCCTGGCCTACGCCCCGGTCCTGGCCCCGGTGGCCCAGGCGGGGTATTTGGTGGTCCTCCTCAAGGTGCCCTCGGGGATCGCCCTTTTAGGCAAGGAGCGGGCTCTGGAAGCGAAAAGGGCCCACCCCGGCCTCCCCCTGGTGGTGGGGGGGCACAGCCTGGGCGGGGTGGCGGCGGCGGAGGTGGCGGCCCGGGAAGGGCTTCCCCTCCTGCTCTTCGCCGCCTACCCCGAAGGGGACCTCTCTGGGGTGCGCCTTCCCACCCTGGCCCTTTACGGAACCGAAGACGGCCTCCTGCCCCCAAAGGAGGCCCGGGAAAAGGCCAAAAGGCTTCCCCAAGGAGCCCGGGTGGTCTTCATAGAGGGCCTGAACCACGCCGGCTTTGGCGCCTACGGGGCGCAAAGGGGAGACAGGCCGGCCAAAAGGCCCCGGGAGGAGCTCTGGGCGGAGATCCGCCAGGAGGTCCTCCTCTTTTTGGAAAGCCTGGGTCTGGACACGCCTCCCCCTCCCCAGGCGCTACGCTGAGGGCCAGGGGCAAAGTTGGATAGGGGTGCAAAAGTCCGGGCCTCGAGGCCCCTCCTAAGGGAAGAGGGGGGAGCCTATCCCCCCTCCCTTTCCCCATCCGCTCAAAAGTCAAAGGCGGACCAGAGGCCCTTGTCCACGATGAGCTCCGCCAGTTCCCTCCCGCCCAGGATGCCGATCCGCAGGTTTTCCCGGTTCAGGTACTCCTCGGCTGCGCGGTAGGCCTCCTCGCTCACGTCCCCCGTGGTGATCACCAGGCCCATATCGGCCACCCCCGCCCGCAGGGCCTGGGCCAGCTGGTCCACCGCGTCCTTTCCCATGGGTTTTCCGGGCTGATAGAACTTGGCCTGGATGCCGACGGTGACCAGCAACCCGCCCATGAGTTGGAAACGGGCTATCACGTCCGCCCCCTGGTCGCTCCTTCGGGGGACCCACTTCGCCTCCACAGCTCCCACGGCCTGAGCCATCCTCTCCACGAGGGTTTCAAAGCGGTCGGGGTTCATGCGGCCTTGGGTGAGCTCCTGGCGCACGGCCTCCACCATGCGGGCGCGAAGTTCCTGGGCCAGGTTGGGCGTTTCGCCCCGCTTGGCGTCCTCCAGGACCTTTTCAATGTGTTTCACCAGGTCGCTGGTGTCCAAGAGAGTCCCGCGGGCCTTCATCCGGCTCTGCAGGGCGGCCGAGGCCAGCTCGCGGGGGATGGGCTTCTTGTCGTTGAGCCAGCGGACGAGCCTGCGGTGGGCAGCGACGGGGTGGCTCTCGTCGTAGTAGGGGTCCCCCACCACCTCGGCCACGTAGAACTGGCCCCCCGAGGGAACCACCACGTAATCTCCTGGCTTCATCTCTTACCACCAGAGGGACATCGCGAAGTTGCGCGCCAAACGGTTGTTCTCAATTTTATAGGCGGCTTTCACCCGCTCGCGGAAATAGTAATACCTTCGTGTGCTACTTGACCCCAACCCCTGGGGTGTGAAAAAAGGGGGGTGCTATGCTTCCAGACCGGGAGCACCCCCTCTACTATCTTGACGCAGAAACCCTCCTCGTGGCCATCTACGTCTGGGTAGATGACGAGCTCAAGGCCCTTCAGACCCAAGGGTTCAAGCTCCCCCCGAAGCAAAGGCACCAGAAAGCCACCCTGGCTGAACTCCTGACCCTGGCCATTTTTCTCCTGCTGCAGGGCCAGGACCTGGCCAAAGGCTACCTGGCCGCCAAGACCACCCTGAGGGCCTACTTCCCCTCCCTGCCCCACCTCTCCCGCTTTTATCGGGTCCTGCAAAAGGCCCAGGGGTTGTTGGCTCACCTGGCCATCCGCCTCGCCGGGGGGATGGGTCTCCTCCAGGTGGTGGACCTCAAACCCATCCCCCTGGCCCACGGCCACCGGGTCCACGGTCTCTCCCTCCCTGAAGCCGCTGTGGGCGTGGGGCCCCTGGGCGCGTTCGGCGGTTACGTGCTGATGCCGGTGATGAACGAGCGGGGCCTCTTTTTTCGCTGGGCCCTTCTCCCCGGAAATGCCCGGGAGACCTGGGGGAGGGACTTGGTGGCGGACCTCCCCGCGGTCTTGGGAGACCGGGGTTTTCGCTGGGTCCAGGGGGTCAAGACCCCACCCTATCGGGTCAGGGGAGGAAGGTTGGTGGAAACAGGGTGGAGAAGGTGGATGGGGAAGGTGCGCAACTGGATAGAGACGCGGTTCAGCGTGATGGTGCGGTCCTTGGGCCTTCACCGTATAGAAGCTCGGTCCTTTTGGGGCCTGGCGGCCCGGGTAAACCTGATCCTCTTGGTCCACAACCTCATTCGGAGCCGGGTCTTGCTCAGGATGGCCGGGGTGGAGCTATGAGGTAGCACACGAAGGAATAGCTCAGGCCCTCTGCCAATAGGCCCTTAACCTTTTTCCACCCCACGAAGATCTCGTCCTTCTCCAGGGCCTCCTGGGTCAAGTCCTGTTCCAGGGGGGCCAGCCGCAGAATAAAAACGTTCCTGCCTTCCATTCTCGCCCACCTCTCTCCGTCCCTTTTCCCTAAACCCTTTCTCCCCTAACGCCTTTCCCGGGCCAAGGTAAGGGCCGTCATGTTGCTTGCATCTTGCCCCCTAGGGGAGGCCCTACCGCCCCGGTTGCCGGGCTCCCACGCCCGCGGGATTGATGCCGCCCCGGCCTCCCCGCCGCACGGCATCCCGGTCGCCAAAGACCGCATCCGCATGGACGGCCCACGGGGTCGGGTGGCCACCTCCCTCACTCTACCCAACCCTCTAAGGTGCTATAGTGGGAAGCGCCGGGGCGGGCGCCCCCCCTCGGAGCCAGACTTCCCCCTAAAAGTAAGCGTCCCTTTTCCCCATGGGGGAAGGGAAAGGAGCGGGCATGAAGGACAGCTTTCAGACCCTGAAGACCCTGAGCGCGGCCGGCAAGACCTACGGCTACCACGACCTCACGGAGCTGGAGCGGAAGGGCCTGGCGGAGGTGAGCCGCCTCCCCTTCTCCATCCGGGTCATGCTGGAAAGCCTCCTGAGAAACGAGGACGGCTACCAGGTGACCCAGGAGGACATCCTGGCCCTGGCAAAGTGGCAACCGGAGCCCGGGGAGATCAACGTGCCCCTGAAGCTGGCCCGGGTCATCCTCCAGGACTTCACCGGGGTGCCGGCGGTGGTGGACCTGGCCGCCATGCGGGACGCCGTGGCCCGGCGGGGCGGCGACCCGGAGCGCATCAACCCCGTGGTCCCCGCTGACTTGGTCATTGACCACTCCGTGCAGGTGGACGCCTTCGGCACCGCCTACGCCTTCTTCTACAACGTGGAGAAGGAGTACGAAAGGAACCGGGAGCGCTACCTCCTCCTCAAGTGGGGGCAGCAGGCCCTCAAGAACTTCCGGGTGGTCCCCCCGGGCACGGGCATCGTCCACCAGGTGAACCTGGAGTACCTGGCCCAGGTGGTCATGACCGAGAAGCGGGACGGCCTCACCTTAGCCTTCCCCGACAGCCTGGTGGGCACCGACAGCCACACCACCATGGTGAACGGCCTGGGGGTCTTGGGCTGGGGCGTGGGCGGCATTGAGGCGGAGGCGGTGATGCTGGGCCAGCCCTACTACATGCTGGCCCCCAAGGTGGTGGGCTTCAAGCTCTACGGGGAGCTTCCCGAGGGGGCCACGGCCACCGACCTGGTCCTCACGGTGACCGAGATCCTGCGCAAGCACGGGGTGGTGGGCAAGTTCGTGGAGTTCTACGGCCCCGGGGTGGCCAAGCTCCCCCTGGCGGACCGGGCCACCATCGCCAACATGGCCCCCGAGTACGGGGCCACCATGGGCTTCTTCCCCGTGGACGAGGAGACCCTGAACTACCTCCGCCTCACCGGGCGGCCAGAAGAGCTGGTGGCCCTGGTGGAGGCCTACACCAAGGCCGTGAGCCTCTTCCGCACCCCCGAGGCCGAGGCGAAGATCCGCTACTCCGAGCACCTGGAGCTGGACCTTTCCACGGTGGAGCCCTCCCTGGCCGGCCCCAAGCGCCCCCAGGACCGCGTTCCCCTCAAGGAGGCCAAGAAGAGCTTCCTCCTCCACCTCACCAAGCCGGTGAAGGAGCGGGGCTTTGGCCTCTCGGAGGACCAGCTGGGAAAAAAGGTGCTGGTCAAAAGGCAGGACGAGGAGTTTGAGCTGGCCCACGGCTCCGTGGTCATCGCCGCCATCACCTCCTGCACCAACACCTCCAACCCCTCGGTGATGCTGGGGGCGGGGCTACTGGCCAAGAAGGCGGTGGAGGCGGGCCTGGACACCAAGCCCTGGGTCAAGACCTCCCTGGCCCCGGGCTCCAAGGTGGTGACCGACTACCTGGAGGCCTCCGGGCTTCTGCCCTTCCTCGAGGCCCTGCGCTTCCACGTGGTGGGCTACGGGTGCACCACCTGCATCGGCAACTCCGGCCCCCTGCCCGAGGACATCGCCAAGGCGGTGGAGGAAGGGGACCTGGTGGTGGCCGCCGTCCTCTCGGGGAACCGCAACTTTGAGGGGCGCATCAACCCCCACGTCCGGGCCAACTACCTGGCGAGCCCCATGCTGGTGGTGGCCTACGCCCTGGCCGGCCGCATGGACATTGACCTGGCCACCGAACCCCTGGGCTTTGACCCCAACGGCAAGCCCGTCTACCTGAAGGACATCTGGCCCTCCATGGAGGAGATCCAGGAGGCCATCCGCAAGACCCTGGACCCGGAGCTCTTCAAGAAGGAGTACAGCCGGGTCTTTGAGGGGGACGAGCGCTGGCAGGCCCTCCCCGCCCCCACCGGCACCCTCTACGCCTGGGACCCGGAGAGCACCTACATCCAGAACCCGCCCTTCTTTGAGGACCTGGGCCAGAGGAAGGTGGAGGACATCAAGGGAGCGCGGGTCCTCCTGGTGCTGGGAGACTCCGTGACCACGGACCACATCTCCCCCGCCGGGGCCATCCCGGTCAAGAGCCCTGCCGGCCAGTACCTTCTCAGCAAGGGCGTGAAGCCCGAGGAGTTCAACTCCTACGGCTCCCGACGCGGCAACCACGAGGTGATGGTGCGGGGCACCTTCGCCAACATCCGCATCAAGAACCTCATGCTGGACGGTATTGAAGGGGGCTATGCCAAGAAGCTCCCCGAGGGGGACGTGGACTTCGTCTACAACGTGGCCATGCGCTACAAGGCGGAGGGGACGCCCCTCATCGTCATCGCCGGCAAGGAGTACGGCACGGGCTCCAGCCGGGACTGGGCCGCCAAGGGCACCTACCTCCTGGGCATCAAGGCGGTCCTGGCGGAGAGCTACGAGCGCATCCACCGCTCCAACCTGGTGGGCATGGGGGTCCTGCCCCTGGAGTTCCTGCCCGGGGAGAACCGGGAGACCCTGGGCCTCACCGGCTACGAGGTCTATGACATCCTGGGCCTCACCGACCTCTACCCCAGGAAGCGGGTGGACGTGGTGGCCAGGCGGGAAGACGGCTCCGAGGTCCGCTTCCAGGCCATCGCCCGCCTGGACACCCCGGTGGAGGTGGACTACTACAAGAACGGGGGCATCCTCCAGACCGTCCTCCTCAACATGCTGAAGGAGGCCCGGGCCCAGTAAAGGCCGAGGCCCCGGGGGCTTCCCGGGGCCTTTGGGGTCCCCGCTGTGGCGAAGGCCACGGCGGGGTATTTTAAAGCCCGGCCCCGATCTCCAGGTGGGGGTTCGGGCGGCCTCCTTCCTCCGCCTCCCGGGCCTCAATCTTGCCCTTGATGCGCTTGAGGCGGAAGGTGTCCTCCCTTTCCCTCTGCTCCAGGACCTGCTGGATGAAGCGGATCTGCCCCCTAATCCCCGGAATCACCACCTGCTCCAGGGCGTTCACCCGCCGGGTGGTCTTCTTGATCTCCTCGCCGATCTTCTTGAGGCGGGTCTCGGTGTTGGCCACCTGGACCAAAGCCTCGGCGTAGCGGCGGAAGGCCTTCTGGGCCTCGAGGGTGTAGGCGGGGGTGCCCACGGGGGAAAGAAGGACCTCGGGGAAGGTGGCCTTGAGCCTAGGCACCTTGCTTCCCCAGACGTTTTCCACCTCCGCCTCCACCCCCTCCACCGGGGGGACGCCCAGGCTGGCCCCGGCCACCGCCTCGGGGCCGTCAAAGGCCTGGGCCAGAAGCAGGGCGGCGTAGGCCTCCTTGGCGGCCTGGTTCAGGGCCTTCCTGGCCTCCAAGGCCTCCCGCACCAGGCCGAAGAACTCGGCCACCAGGGCGTCCCGCTTCTTCTTTAAGAGGTCCACCCCCTTCTGCGCCAGGCGGAGCTGCCCCCGCCTTTGCAGAAGGTTCATCCGGGTGGGACTGACCTGGCTCATCTACCCCCCTTTAGTCCAGGGCCTGGGGCGCGCCCCAGATCTCCTCCAGCTTCTGCCCGTAGTACTTGCCGATGTGGTCCCTAGAGATCCGCTTGAGCTCGCCCTGGGGAAGCATGGAGAGGAGGGCCCAGGCGATCTGCAAGCTCTCCTCAATGGAGCGGTTCTGCTGGCCCTGGTTGATGAAGTGCTTCTCAAAGGCATCGGCGAACTGCAGGTAGCGGCGGTCGTTCTCCGTGAGGGCATCCTCGCCGATGATGGCCACCAGCTTGCGGATGTCCACGCCGTTGGCGTAGGCGGAGTAGAGCTGGTCGGAGACCTGCTTGTGGTCCTCCCGGGTCTTGCCCTTGCCCACGCCGTTGTTCATGAGCCGGGAGAGGGAGGGCAGGGGGTCAATGGGCGGGTAGATGCCCTTGCGGTGCAGCTCCCGGGAGAGCTGGATCTGCCCCTCGGTGATGTAGCCCGTGAGGTCGGGGATGGGGTGGGTGCGGTCGTCGTCGGGCATGGAGAGGATGGGGATCTGGGTCACCGAGCCCTTCTTGCCCTGCACCACCCCGGCCCGCTCGTAGATGGTGGCCAGGTCGGTGTACATGTAGCCGGGGTAGCCGCGGCGGCCGGGGATCTCCTCGCGGCTGGCCCCGATCTCCCGCAGGGCCTCGCAGTAGTTGGTCATGTCGGTGAGGATGACCAGGACGTGGTAGTCATGCTCAAAGGCCAGGTACTCGGCCACGGTGAGGGCCATGCGGGGGGTGAGGATCCTTTCAATGGTGGGGTCGTCGGCCTTGTTGAGGAAGAGGACCGAGCGGCTAAGGGCCCCCGTGCGCTCAAACTCCTGGATGAAGTAGGAGAGCTCCCGCTGGGTGATGCCCATGGCGGCGAAGACCACGGCGAAGGGCTCCTCCTTCTCTCCCTCCCCGGAGAGGTCGGGGCGCACCGTGGCCTGGCGGGCGATCTGGGCGGCGATCTCGTTGGCGGGGAGGCCCGAGCCGGAGAAGATGGGGAGCTTCTGCCCCCGCACCAGGGTGTTCATGACGTCAATGGTGGAGATGCCCGTCTGGATGAACTCCTCCGGCTTCCTGCGGGCCACGGGGTTCAGGGGCAGGCCCACGATGGGCAGGCGCTTCTCCGGGGTGATGGGGGGAAGGCCGTCAATGGGCTTACCGATGCCGTTGAAGCGCCGCCCCAGCATCTCCTTGGAAACCCCAAGCCGGGCCACGTCCTCCACCAGGCTGACGCTGGTGGTGGCCAGGTCCAGGCCCGTGGTCTCCTCAAACACCTGGATGACGGCGTACTCCTCGGAGACCTCAATGACCTGCCCGCCGCGGACGCGCCCGGTGCCGTCCTTGATGTCCACGATGGCCCCGTAGGCCAGGTCCTTGGCGTTCTCCACGAAGAGCAGGGGCCCCGAGATGTAGGTGACGCCGGTGTACTCCTTCTTCAAGAGGTCCATGCTTCACCTCCTCAGGCCAGGGCCCTGAAGGCCCCCTCAATCTCCCTCATGGCCTCCTCAAAGTAGCGGGGGAACTCCTCCTCGCTCACGTAGCGGGCCCGGCCAATGCGCTCAATGACCGGGAGGGCCAGGATCTCGTCTATGGAGACCCCGCGGCGGATGGCCGCCTCCGCCTCCTTGTAGAGGGTGAGGATCATCTTCATGATGCCGTAGGCCTTCCTCATGGAGCAGTAGGCGTCAATCTCGTGGTAGGCGTTTTGCTGGAGGAAGTCCTCCCGGATGATGCGGCCCACCTCAATGACCAGGCGCTCGGCGTCCTGCAGGGCGTCGGGCCCCACCAGCTGGACGATCTCCTGGAGGCCCGCTTCCCTCTGGAGGAGCTCGGAGATGGCGTCCCGGAGCTCGGGGTAGTCGGGGGCCACGTTCTGGCGGTACCAGGGGTCCAGGGCCCCGGTGAAGAGGCTATAGGAGCCGTTCCAGTTAATGGCCGGGAAGTGGCGGCGGAAGGCCAAGGAGGCGTCCAGCCGCCAGAAGGCCCCCACGATGCGCAGGGTGGACTGGGTCACGGGCTCGGACATGTCGCCGCCCGGAGGGGAGACCGCCCCCACGATGGTCACCGCCCCCTCCTCGCCCCCCAGGGTGATGACCTTGCCGGAGCGCTCGTAGAAGGCGGCGAGGCGGGCCGCCAGGTAGGGGGGGTAGCCCTCTTCGGCGGGCATCTCCTCGAGGCGGCTAGAGATCTCGCGCAGGGCCTCGGCCCAGCGGCTGGTGGAGTCGGCCATGAGGGCCACGGCGAAGCCCTGGTCGCGGAAGTACTCGGCGATGGTCACCCCCACGTAGATGCTGGCCTCGCGGGCGGCCACGGGCATGTTGGAGGTGTTGGCGATGAGCACCGTGCGGTGCATGAGGGGCCCCCCGGTCTTGGGGTCGGTGAGCTCGGGGAACTCCACCAAAACGTCCGTCATCTCGTTGCCCCGCTCCCCGCACCCCACGTAGACCACCACATCGGCGTTGGACCACTTGGCCAAAGACTGCTGGGTCACGGTCTTACCGCTGCCAAAGGGCCCCGGGATGGCCGCCGTCCCCCCCATGGCCACGGGGAAGAGGACGTCCAGGATCCGCATCCCCGTCAGGAAGGGGGTGTTGGGGTCCAGCTTCCGCTGGATGGGCCTGGCCCGGCGCACGGGCCAGGTGTGGTACATCTTGAGCTCGGTGCCGTCCTCCAGGACCACCACCGGCTCCTCCACCGTGTACTCCCCGGCGGGCTTCACCTCCTTGACCCGGCCCTTCACGTCCGGGGGCACCAGGATCTTGTGGGTGAAGTTGAACTCGGGGACGGTGCCCAGGACCATGCCCCCCTTGACCTCATCCCCGGGTTTCACCACAGGGGTCCAGGCCCACTTCCGCTCCCGGTCCAGGGCGTGGACCACCACGCCCCGGGTGATGTAGATGCCGGTCTTCTCCCGGATGCGCTCCAGGGGACGCTGGATGCCGTCGTAGATGCCGTTGAGCATCCCGGGGCCCAGCTCCACCGCTAAGGGAAGCCCGGTGGAGACCACGGGCTCCCCCACCTTGAGGCCCGAGGTGTCCTCGTAGACCTGGACGAAGGCCGTGTCCCCGTCCAGGCGGATGATCTCCCCCACCAGGCCCTCGTGGCCCACCTTGCAGATGTCGTACATGCGGGCCCCCAGCATTCCCTTGGCGATCACCGCCGGGCCCGCGATCTTCTGGATCACCCCTTGGATCATCTTCCCTCCATTCTACAGCTTGATGTCAAAGCCGATGGTCCTGCGCACCAGTTCCCGCATGTACCCTTCCACGTCGGGGTTCTGGAAGGCCTCCTTTAGGCCCGCTATGGGGAGCAGGACGGGGAGGTCCTTCCCCCGCATAAGCCGCTCCACCGCCTTCTCGGGCTCGGGGAGGAGGCCTCCGTCCACGGCCACCAGGGCGTACCCGCCCTTTTGCACAAGCTCCTCCAGCTTGGCCCTGGCCTCCTCAGCGGTGCGGGCGGCGTGGGCCTCGAGGCCCGAAAGCCTGAACCCCTGGGCGGACTCGGGATCGGCGATCACGGCGATCCTCATGCGCAGGTCACCTCCTCCTCCACCAGCTCCTTGGGCAGGCCAAAGTAGGCCCGCCGGGCGAGAAGCCTAAGGCGCATGGCCTCCCACTCCCGCTCCTTCACGTAGGCCAGCACCAGCCCCGCCCCCAGGGGATCGGCGGTCCCCTTCCTGGCTTCCTTAAGGAGAAGGCAGCGGAGCCTCCTTTCCAGCTCCTTCAGCTCCCGCACCCCGGAAAGCCCCGCCAAGGGGGTGCCGGAAAGCTCGTCCAAGGCGGCGTAGTCCCCCTCCAGGAGGCGGGCGAAGCGGAGGCGGTCCACGAAACGCCCCCCGCGGATGAAGAGGGCCTCGGGGTTCGCCTCCTGCCCCATGAGCTTGAAGGCGGTCCTTAGGTTCTCGGCGTCCACCTCCAGGGAGAGGTAGTCCCGAAGGGCGGGCTCCTCAAGGACCTTGGCCCCCTTGGCCACGTCCTCAAAGAAGCGCTTGGCGAGAAGGGCCTCCACCCGGGCCGGGTCCTGGGTCTCCCGCAAAACGGCCCTCAGGGCCCTGGCCAGGGGGTGGCCGGGCACGGAGAGGACCTGGGCCATCCCCGCCAGGTCCTGGGCCTCGTAGGCCTGCCGCCAGAGCTCCTCCTTGATGGTGCCGGGAAGGAGGGGAACCTCCTCAAAGGGGCGGCCCGTGGCCTTGGCCCTTAGGAGGGCCTGAAGGTTGGCGAGGTCCTGGCGCAGGAGGAGAAAACGCACCGCCTCCCTGGCCTCCCCGGTCACCAAGCGGGGAAGGTCCCCCACCAGCCTGGCCTGGGCCTGGGCGATGGCCCGGTCCACCTCGGAAAGCCCCTGCCCGGCCAGGTCCTGGCCGTAGGCGCTCTCCGAGAGGAGGCGGAGGAAGTCGGGGAAAGAGAGGTCCAGGGCCTCCTGGAAGAAGCTCTCCTTGAGGAGGGTGCCCCGCCTGGCCCGCACCCGGGCGTTCAGGTAGCCGAAGTCGTCCGCCATGGCCTAGCCCCAAAGCGCCTGGGCCACCTTGGAGGAGAGGGCGTCCCAGGCCCTTTCCAGGCGGCTTTCCAGGGCGTTTTCCACCTGGGTCTTGCCCCCCTGGCCCACGGCCCGCACCCCCAGGCGCAGGGCGGGATCGGGCAAGAGCTTGAGCCCCCGCTCCTGGGCCAGGGCCTCGAGGTGGGGCAGGTTCTCCGGGTGCGTGGCCAGGGCCTCGGGCTCCGCCAGGGCGGAGAGGGCCTCCAAGGCCAGCTTCCGCACCACCTCGGGCCACTCGGGCTTATGGGGAAGGGCCTTCAGGGCCTCGAGGGCCTTGGCCTTGAGCTCGGAGAGCACCTCCCCCTTGGCCTGGGCCCGGGCGGTGGAGAGGAGGAGCTCCCCGGCGCTCTCCGACCGGCGTAGGGCGGCCTGGAAAGCGGCCTCCAGAGCCCGCCTTTTCCCTTCCAGCAGGGCCTTGGCCCTGGCCTCGGCCTCGGCCTTCAGGCCCTCCGCCTTGGCCCTGGCCTCGGAGAGGATGGCCTGGATCTCCGCCTCCACCTCCTGGCTCAGAATGGCTTCCAGTTTGGACATGATCCCCCCTTTGGGAAAGGGCCAAGCCCTGGGAAGGGCCTGGCCCCAGAAGCCCCTTAGAGCTTGCCGTTCAGGATGAAGGCGATGAGCAGGCCGAAGATCACCAGGGTCTCGGGCAGGAGGAGGAAGATCAGGGCCGTACCGAAGTTGCCCCGGTCCTCGGCGATGGCCCCCACGCCCGCCGCACCGATGCGGGCCTGGGCCACGCCCGTGCCCAAAGCGGCTAGGCCCACGGCCAGGCCCATGCCCACGGCGATGAGGCCCCGGTCAAGGCCCCCGGAGGCCGCCGCCTCCTCCGCCGCCAACGCCAGAGCGCCGAAAACCGCCACCAGAACCAAAACCAGAAGCTTCTTCATCTCTTTCCCTCCCTAGTGCGTCTCGCGGACGCTTTTGAACGGCCGGTAAGGCCTGCCGTTCTCCTCGTAGAAGCCGAACTTGGTGAAGAACTCCACCCAGATGAGACGGATGGGCTGGAGCATGTGCCCTAAGGTGGTGAGGAGGAGGATGAGGAGGTGCAAAAGCCCCGCCACCACGATGCCCAGGAGCACGCCCACAAGCCCGAGTTTATCCGCTATGGCGAAGCCCACGTCGGTGAGAAGCCCCGCCAGAATCCCTCCGGCGGCCCCCACGGCGTAGATACGGATGTGGGAGAGGATGTGCCCCGCCTGGGTGAAGATCTCCGGAACCATGAGCCAGTTGCGGCTCGTGACCACGGCCAGCAAGAAGACCGCAAAGCCCAGGTACATGAGGGCGGAAAGCCACCCCGCCTGCAGGTTCCCCAGGTAGGAGGCGGCCAGGGCCAGGATGCCCAAGAGGCCTCCCAGGTAGCCCACGCCCTCCCAGAAGTGGCCCATATGCCGGTGCTTGAGGCCCAGGTAAGCCCGAAGGACGAAGCCGGCGAAGACCAGGACCACGCCGAAGGCCACGGAGAGGAGGATGAGGAGGTTGGCCGTCTTGGCGGTGTCAATGCGGTGGATGAGGATGGGGATGAGGCCCGGGTGCTCGGGGGTGGCGAAGACCCCTAGGTGCTCCAGGAAGGTGCCGAAGAACTCCCCGTAGATGAGGCCCCAGACCACGGTCCAGAAGACCATCCAGTTCAGGATGTAGACCAGCTTGGAAAGAACCGGGGGCTTCAGCTTGAGAGCGAAGAGGCCGATGACCAGGGGCTCGTTCCGCTTCACGTAGCCGGAAAGCCACCGCCCCACCAGGTAGAAGAGGAGGGCGTAGCCGATGTCCCCCACGATCATCCCGAACCAGAAGGGGAAGAAGATGGGGACCACCGGGGTGGGGTCAATGCTGCCGTACCTGGGGGTGTTGAGGAAGCTCACCAGAAGCTCAAAGGGCCTGACCCAGGGGGGGTTGTCCAGGGTCACGGGGATGCGGTCGGCCTCGTGGTGCTCGTCCACGGGCTCAAAGGCGTAGACCACCTGGCCCTGGTGGCGGGCCAGGGCCTCCTCCACCTTGGGCTTGGCCTTCACCGGGACGTAGCCCAGAAGGCCGAAGCCGAAGCGGCCCGAGGCCAGCTCCTCCAGGGCCTTGAGCCGGGCCACCTCGTCCTTGGCCCGGGTCCAGAGGCTCCGCAGGGTGGAGGCGGCCTCCTGGGCCAGCTTGAAGAGGGCCTGCCGCACCTCGGATAGCTCCCTAGGGGCGGCCTCGGCCCGCTCCTTGAGCTTCTTGGCCGCCTGGGAAAGGGGAAGGTCCCAAGGAAGCCGGAGTTCGGCCATCCCCGCCCGGGAAAGGGCCGCCTTGGCCGCCTCCTGGTCCCGGCGGTGGACCACGAGGAGGGCGGCGAGCCCCTTGCTGTAGGGCTCCGTGGCCAGGAGGAAGCGGTCCTCCAGGGCCTTTTTCAGGGACTCCTCCACCAGGGGGAGCTCCTTCTCCGTGAGGAGGAAGGGCATGACCCGGAAGAAGGGGCTTTCGTCCAGGCCGTGGGCCATCCCGGAAAGCTTCTCCAGGGGCTCCAGGTAGGCCTGGGCCAGGGAAAGCTCCTCTTCCAGCTCCTGGCGCTGGCGGGTGAGGCCCTCGGCGTGGCCCTGGATGGGGGCGAGGGCCCTCTCGGCCGCCTCGAGGCCCTCGGGGAAAGGCCTTGCCGGCTCGGGCTCCTGGCCCAGGAGGGCCAGGGTGTGCTCGGCCCCGGCGGCCACCCCTTCCCAGCGCCTCAGCTCCTCCCGCTCCTCGGGGGAAAGCCGGTACTCGGAAAGGGCCTCCACCCTGAGGGTCTCCAGGTGGACCACCCCCGCCTGCTGCAGGCTCTGGAGAAGCTCCTTGGCCCGGCCCTTGGGCCCGGCCAGGACCAGCTTCTCCATGGGGGCGATCACGGCAGGACCTCCTTCAGCACCAGGGCCAGGGCCTCCTCCAGGCGGGGCCCGGCCTTCTCCCTGACCGCCTTGGCCTCGGCCTCCGCCTGAGCCCGGTAGCGGGCCAGGATGGCCTCGGTCCCCTGGGCCTCCTTCTCGCGGTACTGGGCCTCCAGGGCCTTGGCCTTGGCCTCGGCCTCCTCCAGAAGGGCCCTAGCCTCGGCCTCCGCCCGCTTGAGGAGCTCCTCCGCCTCCTTCTTGGCGGCCTCGAGGCGGGCCAGGAGCTCCTTCTCCTTCTCCGCTAGGCTCTTTATAAGTCCCAGGCCTCCCATCGCCCCTCCCTATGTGAAAAGATGCGCAAACCGCACTCGCCGGCCATGATACCGGCTTCCGGGGCAAGCGTCAACCGACCCCGCCTAAGTATACTTAGGCGGTGCGGATTTTCGTCAACGAACGCGGAGCGGAAAGGCTTCTTTCCCGCCATCTTTGGGTCTTCGCCCGGGACGTGGTCTCGGGCCCCGAAGCCCCCGGGCTCTACCCCGTCTACTGGGGCAAGCGCTTCCTGGCCCTGGCCCTCTACAACCCCCAAAGCGACCTCCGGGTCCGGGCCTATCGCTTCCGCCCGGCGGAGGACCCGGAAAAGGCCCTCTTGGAAAACCTGGAGCGGGCCATCGCCCGCCGGCTTAGGGCCCTCGAGGCCGAGCCCGAAGGGGGCTTCCGCCTGGCCCACGCCGAGGGGGACTTCCTCCCCGGGCTCGTGGTGGACTACTACGCCGGCCACGCCGTGGTCCAGGCCACGGCCTACGCCTGGGAGGCGCTTCTGCCCCAGGTGGCCGAGGTCCTGAGGCCCCTGGTGAAAAGCGCCCTGGCCAAGAACAACGCCCGGGCCCGGGAGTTGGAAGGCCTCCCCCTCTACGTGCGCCCCCTCCTGGGCCAGGTGCCCGAGCGGGTGGTGGTCAAGGAGGGGCGGGTGCGCTACCTGGTGGACCTGGTGGCGGGCCAGAAGACCGGGGCCTTCCTGGACCAGCGGGAAAACCGCACCCTCATGGAAGGCTTCCGCGGAGAAAGGGCCTTGGACGTCTTCTCCTACGCCGGGGGCTTCGCCCTGCACCTGGCCTTGGGCTTTAAAGAGGTGGTGGCCGTGGACTCCTCCAAGGAGGCCCTGGCCCGGGCGGAGGAGAACGCCAGGCTGAACGGCCTCGCCTTGAAGACGGTGGAGGCCAACGCCTTTGACTACCTCCGGGCCCTGGAAAGGGCCGGGGAGCGGTTTGACCTCGTCGTCCTGGACCCTCCCGCCTTCGCCAAGGGGAAAAAGGACCTGGAGAGGGCCTACAGGGCCTACAAGGAGGTGAACCTGAGGGCCATCAAGCTCCTCAAGGAGGGGGGGATTCTGGCCACGGCCAGCTGCAGCCACCACCTCACCGAGCCCCTCTTCTACCAGATGCTCACCGAGGCCGCCCAGGACGCCCACCGGGTGCTCAAGGTGGTGGAGAAGCGGGGCCAGCCCTTTGACCACCCCGTCCTCCTCAACCACCCGGAGACCCACTACCTGAAGTTCGCCCTTCTAGAAGTTCTTTAAGGCGGGCCGCTACCGGCTCCACCGCCTCGAGGGCCAGGGGCAGGCGCTCCCCGCTTTTCAGGACCAGGACCAAGGCCTCCCTGCCCCGGGAGAGGGGCCCCGCGGGCCAGTACGCCCTTTCCAGCCCCCCGATCTCCTCCAAGGCAATCCGCCGCCCCAGGCCCAAGGGGGGAAGGAGGCGCAGGTGGTCGGGGAAGAGGAGGAGGCGCCACCCCCGCCGAAGCCGCCACCAGGGGTAGAGGAAAAGGAGCGCCCAAAGGGGCGCCCCCTCGAGGAGCACCAAAAGGAGGAGGCCCCCCACCCCCAGGGCGAAGGCCAGAGGAGAGAGGCGGGCGTAGGCCACCTCCAGAAGCATGGCCCCATTATGGCGGTAGACTGGAGGGGTGGAGAAGGACCTTCTGGAGGCTTTGGGCCAGCACCTGGTCTGGCGCATCGGCCGGGCTGAAGAGGAAGAGGTCCTGGTGGTGCGGGTGGGACTGGCCTCGGCCACGCCCCGCTTCAAGGAGCTTCCCCGCCTGGTCAACATCCCGGACGCGGAGATAGAGCGCCTCGCCCGCGAGGGCCGGGTCCGGGTGGAGTGGGTGGAGGGATGAAGGCCCTGGAGCTGGACCTGGGGAAAGGCCTCGAGGGGCTTCCCCTGGAGCTTTCCTGGGAGGGCCCCCTGCTGAAGGGCATCCTCCGCCAGGCCAACCCGGTTTTGGGCGAGGTGGCCCTTCCCTTCCAGAGCCGCCTAGAGGGCTCCCGCCTCACCCCCATCCCCCTGCCGCCCCCCGCTTTGGCCGTGGGCGGCGAGGTCCTGCCTAGGGGGGAGGGCCTCCTCCTGAGGCTTGAGGTGGACCTCCTCCTCCCCGAGGCCAGGACCTGGGGGGAGCGGGCCTTTTTCCGCCTCCTCAAGGCCATCTTCCTGCACACCCTGGAAAGGGCCCTTTCCCAGAAGACCCCTCTGGGACTATAGTGGCGGTGAAGGAGGTGCGTATGGTGGAGGTGCGGTATCTGGGCCACTCGGCGGTCTGGCTATCCGACGGCCAAACCCGGATCATCATAGACCCCTTCCTCACCGGCAACCCCATGGCGGCGGCCTCCCTGGCCGAGGTCCAGGCGGACCTCATCCTGGTGACCCACGCCCACGGGGACCACTTCGGCGACAGCGTGGCCCTCTCCAAGAAGGGCGGGGTGGTGGTCTCCACCTTTGAGATCGCCACCTACGCCGAAAAGCACGGGGCCAAGAGCGTGCCCATGAACATCGGGGGCACCTACCGCTTCGCGGGGGGCTTCGTCAAGTGGTTCCCCGCCTGGCACTCCTCCAGCTTCCCCGACGGCACCTACGGGGGCATGCCCATGGGGGTGGTGGTGGAGCTTGCGGGCAAGCGCATCTACCACGCCGGCGACACCGCCCTCTTCTCGGACATGGCCCTCATCGGCGAGCTTAACCTGGACCTCGCCCTCCTCCCCATCGGCGACCACTTCACCATGGGACCCGAGGACGCCCTGAGGGCCTTGGACCTCCTCAAGCCCAAAAGGGTGGTCCCCATCCACTACAACACCTTCCCCCCCATCAAGCAGGACGGGGAGGCCTTCGCCAGGAGGGCCCAGGAGAAGGGCGTGGAAGGGCACGCCCTGAAGCCGGGAGGGGTGCTGGTCCTTGACTAGGAAGGACTTCCGCCTCCTCATGCTCCTGGGCCTGGGGCAGACGGCCCAGGTCTATCTGGCCGAGGCCCCGGGCCTGGGGCGGGTGGCCCTGAAGCTCCCCAAGAAGGAGGTGCGAGAAGACCCCAGGCTGGCCGAGCGCTTCGCCCGGGAGGTCTCCTTCAGCCTCTCCCTGAAGCACCCCTACCTGGTCCGGGGCCTGGCCGGCGTGCCGCTCGGCGAGGAGGCCTTTTTGGCCCTGGAGTGCTTTCCCCAGGGGACCCTCGAGGCCAGGCTCCTGGAGGGCCGCCTGCCCCTGGAGGAGGCGGTGAAGGCGCTCACCCAGGTAGGGGAAGCCCTCCTCTACCTCCACGGGAAGGGCCTCCTCCACCAGGACGTGAAGCCCGCCAACGTCTTCGTGGGAGAAGGGATTTATAAGCTGGGGGACCTGGGCACCCTGCGCCCCATCGGCGATAGGACCCAGGAGTTCGCCGGAAGCCCCCACTATCTGGCCCCGGAGCTCTTCTTAGGAAACCTCCCCAGCGAGAAGAGCGAGGCCTACGCCTACGGCGTCATGGCCTATGAGCTCCTCACGGGGAAGAGACCCTTCAAAGGGGAAACCGTGGAGGAGCTACGGGACGCCCACCTCTTCCTCCCCCCGCCCCCCACCAGCCTTCCCCCCCGCCTGGACAAGGCCCTGAGGCGGCTTCTTGTCAAGGACCCCAAGGAGCGCCTGGGGATCGGGGAGTTTTTAGAGGCCCTCCGCACCTGGCAAGCGCCCGGGGGCGAAGCGCCCAAGGCGGCCAAGCCCAAGCGGCGCTTTCCCTTTTTTAGGAGCTAGCCATGGAACCCGTCTGGTACCCACCGGAGTCGGCCAAAAGCACCCGGCTTTTCCACTTCATGGAGACCCTGGGCTTTGAGGACTACGAGGCCTTCTACCACTACAGCGTGGAGGAGGCCGAGGCCTTCTACCACGCCTTCTTCACCCACCTGGCCATCCCCTGGCGCACCCCCTACACCCAGGTCATGGAGGGCGGGTTTCCTTTCCCCCGCTTTTTCGTAGGGGGGAGGCTGAACCTGGTGGAGGCCGTCCTGCGCCACGACCCTGAGCGCCCCGCCCTGGTCCACGAGGGCGAGGACGGCCGGGTGCGAAGCCTCACCTACGGGGAGCTCAAGACCGAGGTGGCCCGGGTGGCCGCCGGGCTAAAGGCCCTGGGGGTAGGGCGGGGGGATCGGGTGGGGCTCTGGCTTCCCATGGGCCTCGAGGCCGCCACCCTCCTCCTGGCCACCGCCTGGGTGGGGGCCATCGCCATCCCCATCTTCTCCGGTTACGCCGCCGAGGCGGCCAGCGTCCGCCTAAAGGACGCCGAGGCCAAGCTCCTCGCCGTCCAGGACGGCTTCTTTAGAAGGGGAAGGCGGGTGGAGCTCCTCCTCGAGGCCCGCAGGGCCCGGGAGCTTGCCGGAACGGAAGGGCTCCTGGTGGTGCGCCGCCTGGGCCTTCCCCTGGCGGCGGGCGAGGTGGACTATCAGGACCTCTCGGGCGAGGCCTCCCCTCCGGAGGAGATGGAGAGCATGGACCCCTTCATGCTCATCTACACCTCCGGCACCACCGGCCGCCCCAAGGGCACGGTCCACTACCACGCCGGCTTCCCCTTGAAGGCCGCCTTGGACCTGGCCCTCCTCTTTGACCTGAAGGAGGAGGACCGCCTCTTCTGGTTCACCGACCTGGGCTGGATGATGGGCCCCTGGGCCATCCTGGGGGGGCTCCTCCTGGGCGGCACCGTCTTCCTCTACGACGGGGCGCCGGACTACCCGGGCCCCGACCGCCTCTGGCGCATGGTGGCCGCCCACCGCATCACCCACCTGGGCCTCTCCCCCACCCTGGTGCGGGCCCTGATCCCCTTCGGGGAGGCCCCCCTGGAGGGGCATGACCTCTCTTCTTTGAGGGTCCTGGGCTCCACCGGGGAGCCCTGGAACCTGGAGGCCTACCTCTGGTTCTTCCGCGCCGTGGGGCAGGAGCGCCTCCCCATCGTCAACTACTCCGGCGGCACCGAGGTGGCGGGAGGCATTTTGGGCAACGTCCTCCTTCGGCCCATCAAGCCCATGGGCTTCAACACCACCGTGCCCGGCATGAAGGCCGCCGTCTTGGACGAGGAGGGGAGGCCGGCGGTGGGGAAGGTGGGGGAGCTCGCCGTCCTTGCCCCCTGGCCCGGGATGACCCGGGGCTTCTGGCGGGACGAGGCCCGCTACCTGGAGACCTACTTCCAAAAGGTCCCCGGGGTCTGGGTTCACGGGGACCTGGCCCTTTTGGACGAGGAGGGGCACTTCTTCATCCTGGGGCGCTCCGACGACACCCTGAAGGTGGCGGGCAAGCGGGTGGGCCCCGCCGAGGTGGAGACCGCCGCCACCCGCCACCCCGCCTTAAGGGAGGCGGCGGCCATCGGGGTGCCCCACCCGGTGAAGGGGGAGGCCATCGTCCTCTTCGCCGTGCTGAAGCCGGGCCACACCCCTTCCCCGGCCCTCGCCGAGGAGGTGGCGGAAAAGGTGGCCGAGGCCCTAGGCAAACCCCTCCGCCCCGAGCGGGTCCTCTTCGTCCCCGACCTGCCCAAGACCCGGAACGCCAAGGTGATGCGCCGGGTGATCCGGGCCGCCTTCCTGGGCCAGGACCCCGGGGACCTCTCCGCCCTGGAGAACCCCGAGGCCGTCCGGGCCATCCAGGAGGCCGCCCAAGGATGAGGGTCCTCGCTCTCCTCCTCTTGGGAGGCCTCGCCCTGGCCGCCTCCCTGGACGAGGCCCGCGCCCTCTACGCCCGGGGGGAGATGGAAGGGACCCTGGCCCGCCTAAAGCCCCTCCTTTCGGGCTACGACCCCCCGGAGGAGGCCCTCCTCCTTGCGGGCTTCGCCCACTACCGCCTGGGAAGGGCGGAGGAGGCCCTCTACGCCTTCTCCCGCCTGGTGGGGACCCTGAAAGGGGGGCCGGAGGCCCTCTTTGGCTTTGGCCTAGCCTTAAGGGCCCTGGGGGACCTCGAGGGGGCAAGAAGCGCCCTGGAGGAGGCGCTCCGGCAGGGCTACGGCGACGCCGAGCCCGTCCTCCGTGCCCTCCCTCCCCCTTCCCCACCCGCCCCCAAGGCCCGCAAGGCCCCGCCCTCCTTCCGGGCCGAGAAGGGCCGGTTCTGGGTAGAGGGCAAGCCCTTCCAAGTCCGGGGGGTGAACCTGGGCGTGGCCCTGCCAGGCCGCTTCCCGGCGGAGTTCCCGGAGGAGGTCTGGCTCTACCGGGCCTGGCTGGAGCTCCTCTCCGCCATGGGGGCCAACACCGTCCGGGTCTACACCCTCCTGCCTCCCGCCTTCTACCGGGCCCTCCTGGGCCACAACCTGACCCACCCCAAGAGGCCCCTCTACCTCTTCCAGGGCGTCTGGACGGAACTCCCCGAGGAGGAGGGCTACGGGGACTGGGAGGGCCCCTTCCTGGAAAAGTTCCTCCTGGAGGGGCGGGAGGTCCTGGACGCCCTCCACGGCAACCTCCGCCGCCCGCCCAAGCCCGGCCACGCCCACGGGGACTACACCGCCGACGTCTCCCCTTGGACCCTGGGCCTTTTGGTGGGGCGGGAGTTTGAGCCCTACTCCGTGGCCGCCTACAACGAGCGCCACCCGGGGCGGGCCTACCGGGGCCGCTTCGTAGAGGCCCTCCCCGGGGCGAGCCCCTTCGCCGCCTATCTCGCCGAGGTCCTGGACCGCCTGGCCCGGTACGAGTGGGAGGCCTACGGCACCGCAAGGCCTCTGGGCTTCGTCAACTGGCCCACCCTGGACCCCCTCACCTGGGAAAGCGAGGCCAGCTTCCAGGAGGAGTACCGCCTGAGGAAGGCCCGCGGGGAAAGGGTGGAGCCCCCTCGGGCAGGCCCCCTCCATGAAGAGGACACCGTGGTCCTGGACCCCACCCACCTACGCCCCGCCCCCCATAGCCCCACGAGCCTCTTCGCCGCCTACCACGTGTACCCCTACTACCCCGACTTCTTGGTCAACGAGCCCAGCCTGGAGGGGGGGCGCTACCGCAAGTACCTGGAGCGCCTCAAGGCCCACCACGGGGAGATGCCCCTCCTCATCGCCGAGTTCGGCCTGCCCGCAAGCCGCGGCCTCGCCCACTTCCACCCCGAGGGGTTCCATCATGGGGGGCTCTCGGAGGAGGCCCAGGCGGAAGGGGTGGCCGCTCTCTGGCAGGACATCGCCGCCTTAGACCTGGCGGGAGGGCTCGTCTTCGCCCTTCTGGACGAGTGGTTCAAGAAGAACTGGCTCTTCATGGACCTGGAATACCCCTCCGAGCGGGACCCCCTCTGGCACAACGTCTTGGACCCCGAGGAGAACTACGGCCTCCTGGCGGCCACCGCGAGGGGCGCCTTCCGCCTGGACGGCAACCCCGAGGAGTGGGAGAAGGTGCCCTTCCTCCTCCGGGAAGAGGGCCGCTTTCTCAAGGCCCACGCCGACCCCGAGTACCTCTGGCTCCTCTACCGGGGCCCCTTGCCCTTAAGGCTCTACCTGGACACGGTGCCGGGCGGGGTGAAGGTGGCCGAGGGGTTTGGGGCGGAGTTTGACCTGGAGATAGGCCCAGAAGGAGGGAGGCTCCTCATAGAAAAGGCCTACTACCCCTACCAGGAACTGGACCACGGCCTTCCCGGGACCGAGTTCCTCCACTTCCGGGGGTTCACCAAACCCGGCGGGGGCCCCTTCGTCCCCTTCGTCCTGGAGCCCAACCGCCGCCGCACGGGCCGGGACGGCACCGACTACCCCCGGATCACCTACGAGCTGGGGGCCCTAAAGCGGGGCCAGGACCCGGAAGGGGCCCGGGACCCCATGGCGGACTACGCCCTGGGGGAGGGCGGCCTCTTGGAACTCCGGCTTCCCTGGGGCATGCTCCTCATCACCGACCCGAGCCGCCCCACCGCCTGGTACGCTCCCGAACCCATCCCCATAGAGGGCGTAAACCTCCTCCTGGAAGGGGGAAAGCCCCTCCGCTTCGCCTGGACCCCCTGGGAGACCCCCGCCTTCGCCTTGCGGCTCAAGCCCCTCTACTTCCGCCTAAAAGCCCTCTGGCGAGGGCCTTGAGGGGCAGGCCCAGAAGAAGGGCCGCCAGCAAAAAGAGGAAAAGCCCCCCCAGGCCCCCAAGGACCAGGGGAAGGAGGGCGCCTTTGGGCGTGGCGGCGGGAAAGTAGACCCCGAGAAAGAGCCCGGGAACCGCTGCGAGGAGCCCCGCCAGAAAGGCCTTGAGGACATAGAGCGGGGCGTAGCCCACCGCCACCCCCTCCCGGCGCAAGAGGAGCAGGTAGAGGCCGAGGCCCAGATACCCCGCCAGGGCCGTGGCCAGGTTGAGGAGGAAGAGGCCCGCATCCCTTAGGAGCCAGTAGCCCAGGGTGTTGGCGAGGAAGACCAGGGCGCTGGCCATGACCGCCTCCCGCACCTTGCCCAGGGCGTAGAGGCCCCTTAGGAAGAGGGTGTTCACCCCCCAGGGCAGAAGGGCCAGGCCCAGGGCGGCAAGCACCAGGGCGCTGTAGGTCCGGTTCTCCGGGGTGAGGGGGCCGAAGAGGCCAAAGAGGAGGACCACCACGTAGGGGGCGAGGCCCGTGAGAAGCCCGCCTAAAAGGGCCAAAACCAGGCTCAGGCGCTCAAAGGGGCCTCGGAGGAAGCTGGCAAGCTCCTCCCCCTTCAGCGTGCTCATCCGGGGGAAGAGGGCGATGGCGGGGCTAGTGGCGAAGAGGCCCAGGACCATCTGGAAGACCACCTCGGCGTTGTAAAAGCCCGTGACCGCCGCCTGAGGGTAGCGGGTGAGGATGTTGGTGAGGACCAGGTTCAAAAACTGCCGCAAGGAGGTGGTGAAGGCGAAGGGCCCCATGCGGAGGAGGGCCGGGGCGAAGGCCCGGTGCCAGCCCCACTCCAGGCGGAAGCCCCGGAGGAAGGGGAGCTGGACCAGGGCCTGCACCAGCCCCCCCAGGGCCACGGAGAGGCCCAAGGCCGTGGGGTCCCCGGGGAAGAGGGCCATGAGGCCGATGGCCACCAGGTTGAAGGCCACGGGGCCCAGGGCATAGGGCAGAAAGCGCTCCTCGGCCTGGAGGAAGGCGGAGAAGAGGGCTGCCATGGAGATGCCCAGGAGAAAGGGCAGGAGAAGCCGAGTCAGGTAGACCACCTGCTGAAAGCTCTCCCCTTCCCTTAGGTGGCTTCCCGGGGCCACCAGAAGCCCCGCCACCCACGGGGCCAGGAGGTAGCCCAGGCCCAGGACCAGGAGGTTGACGCCCAGGAGAAAGGCGGCGAAGCGGCGGGCGAAGGCCTGGGCCTCCTCGGGGGGGAGGCTCTTTAAGAGGGGGATCAGGGCGTTCTGCACCGCCCCCTCGGCGAGGAGTTCCCGGAGGAGGTTCGGCACCCGGTAAGCCACGTTGAAGGCGTCTTTTAGTGCATCCGGGTAAAGGGCGTTGAAGACAGCCTGGCGCAGGAGGCCCAGGACCCTCGAGGCCAGGGTCCCCCCCATGACCAGAAGGACCTTACGGAGCATTCCCCTCCAAGGCCTCCTGGAATACGTCCAGGAAGTTGGCCTGGTTCACCACGGTGAGGCCGTGCAAAGCGGAAAGCTCTTTGGCCCTGGCCTTGTCCATGCCCAGGAGGACCAGGAAGCTCTCCTTCTGGGAAAGGCCTAAGACCTTCTTGAGCCCGGCGTACTTGCCGATGTGGGCCTGGAACTCGCCGGTCTTGGCCTCAAACCAGAAGACCCTCTCCCCCACCCGCACCAGGATGTCCAGCTCCATGGCCTCCCCACTCGGCAGGGTCACCTGGTAGCCCATGGCCAGCTCGTGGGGCAGATTCTTGGAGCGGAGGTGCTTCCTCAAGCGCTCGGCCACGTAGCGCTCCAGCCACGCCCCGGTGAAGAAGTTCTGCACCCAGCCCTCGGTGCTGGCCTTGGCCCGGATGCGCCGCTCCTCGCTCTTGTAGTGGTAGCTGGTGAGGAGGGCGTACTGCTTGAGGAGGGTGCAGAACTGGGTGGAGTTGGCGATCTCCTCCTGGCCCGCCTCGGCCAGGGAAAGCTCAAACTGGCGCTTGGTGGAAAGGCTTTGCTTCAGGCGCTCGTAGAGCTTCTCCAGGCTCGGGTAGCGGTCCCCCAAGAAGAGGGCCAGGCGGGTGAGGACCTTCTCCTTCTCCTCGTCCTCTTCCCGCTTCTTCACCACCTGGATGCCCAGGCTCTGCAGCCAGGCCTCGAGGGTGGGGGGGCGCTTGGGGCGGGGGGCCTCGCGGGGCTCCTCCTTGGCCTCCTTAAGCGGCGTGGCGGGGGGCGCTTCCGAGAGCACCCGCCACATCTCCGCCGCCAGGGCGAAGAAGCGGGCCCGGCGGGGGTCCTCCTCCACCTCCAGCCCGGGGGGAAGGGCCCCGGAGCGCAAAGCGCTCAGGAGCCAGGCCTCGAGGGCCTCCCTAAGCGCCTCCCGGGCGGCCTCCAGGTGGGAGGCCTCCACCTTAAGCCCCACCTCGGGGAGCTCGGCCACGAAGCGCCCCGGCCCCAGAAGGTCGTAGCGGGCCTGGGCCATGGCCTTTTCCAGATAGCGGGTGATCACGCCCACGCCCTCAAGCATAGCAAGGAAAGGCGAAAGGCCCCGGAGAACCGGGGCCCTGGTGGTGCCGGGGACGGGACTCGAACCCGTACGGGGGATTACCCCCCAGCGGATTTTAAGTCCGCAGCGTCTACCATTCCGCCACCCCGGCGGGCCTTTACCATGCTACTAAAGGGGGAAGTCCCCGCCAAGCCTTAAGGTGAGGTCCGCCCCCAAGACCGCCTCCCCGGAGACGCGGTAGGGCACCCCCAGGGCCTTCCCCAGGGCCTCCGCCGCGAAGCCCGGGCCGTTTTCCAGGACCTCGGTGCGCCCCGGGGGAAGGTCTTTGGGGTGGGGGAGCACCTTTAGGCCCAGGGCGGCAAGCCGCTCCTCCGCCCTCCGGGCCAGGGCCTCCTGCCCGGGGCCGTAGACCAGGGCCACCCTAAGCCCCTTCAGGCTCACCTCCTCCCCGGTGCCCTCTCCCAGGAAGTAGCGCTCCACCAGGGCCTTCAAGGCCTTTTGGTCCACCTCCCAGCCCCCGCCCCCAAACCGCCCGGGAAGGAGGAGGCTCACGAGCTCCAGGCGCTTCATGGCCAAGCCCAGAAGGGCCCCCTTCTCCTCGCGGGTGAGGTCGGTCTCCACGTAAGGCTCCACCGCCGCCACCGCCCGGGGCAGGCGGAGGAGGCCCGCCGGCGAAAGCAGCTTCTCTTTGAGGGCGTGGAAGAAGGCCTGCTGGCGCTGGATGCGGCCGATGTCCCCCAGGGCGTCCTTGCGGAAGCGCACATAGCCCTCGGCCTCCTCGCCGGAGAGGACCCGGCACCCGGGCTTTAGGTCTATGACCAGCCCGGCGGCGGTGTCCCGGTAGCGCATGGGCCGCTCCACGCAGACCCTGACCCCCCCGATGGCGTCCACCAGGGCCCTCAGGGCCTCGAGGCTCACCACCACGTACCGCTCGGGCCGAACCCCCACCACCCGCGCCACGGCCTCCTTCATGAGCGCGGGGCCCCCCAGGGGGCTTGCGGCGTTCACCTTGCGCCAGCCATACCCGGGAAGGTTCACCCAGACGTCCCGGGGGATGGAGAGGACCACCACCCGGTTGGCCTTTGGGTCCAGGCGCACCAGGAGTATGGTGTCCGCAAGACCCCGGAAGCGCTCCTCCGCCCTTTTGTGGTAGCCCACGTACTCGGGGCTGGAGCCGTAGACCAGGATGGTGAGGGGCTCCTTCAGCCCCTCAGGGGCGGGCAGGGCCCCATGGCGCACCGCGGGGCCCAGAAGGGGGTAGGCCCAGAAGGCCAAGGCCACCAGGAAGAGCAAAAGGAGGGCCAGGAAAAGCCGCCGCACGAAGGCTCAGTCTAACGCCCGGCGGGTGAGGCGGATTAGGGGAAGCAGTAGGTGGGGTCCGTCATCACCCGGTCGGCCCGGACGAGACCGAAGCCGTAGCCCGTATCCCTTCCACTAGGCCCTAAGTCCTCTGCGGTCTGGACAAGGCACTGGTAAACCTGATCCGGTGTCGGGTAGGTGCCATAAAGGCGTTGATAGCGGCTCATGTAAAGAGCAACCACTCCGGAAACCATCGGGGTAGCGAAGGAGGTACCATCAGCCTGAGCCAGGGCATTGTTCGGTGCTAGGACAACCACCCCAACCCCGGGAGCCACCAGGTCCACTTCCGGGCCGCAGTTGGAAAAGGAAGCCTTGCGTCGGTCGTTGTCTACAGCCCCTACGGCGATAACCCGGGGGGAGGAAGCAGGGTAGAGGACTCCGTCCACGCCATTATTCCCAACGGCGGCCACCAAAGTAGCACCCTTCCCGCGGGCGTAGGCAAGAGCGTTTTCCAAAACCGCATCAAACCCTCCCCCTCCCAAAGAGAGGTTGATGACTTTGGCTCCCAGATCAGCGGCTTTTCTGACCGCCGACGCTACCACATTTGTTGAGATCTCACCATCAAAGGAACGAGCTACCTTCAAGGGGAGTAACCGCCCGAACCAAGTTACTCCCGCCATGCCTTGGCCATTATTGGTATCAGCTCCTATAACAGAGGCAACGGCTAACCCATGGCTAAAAGGGGAACTGCCCCTAGCGGCGGGCGTATCATCTACGGGATCGCTGTCGTTGTCAGCTAGGTCCAGGGTTTCTCCAGGGGGCAAGTACCACCTGCTGGACGCATCAATGTGCGTCAGATAGCCCGTGTCCACCACCGCAACGATGAGGTTTGGGTCTCCCTTTTCGGAATTCCAGGCAGACTCCAGGCCCAACAGACCGTTCAGCTGAGACCTCTGTCGGGGAAAATATGAGGGGTCGTTGGGGGAGGCCAGGGGTTGGTAGAGGTAGTTGGGCTGCACCCACCGGGCCCCGGCCTGGAGGAGGGCCTCGGCCTTGGCCCTCTCCTGGCCCGGAGGCACCTTTACCTGGAGGAAGCCCCCGTCAAGGGCCCTCCGCACCTCCACCCCCTGCACCCGGGCGGCCAGGCTCTGGGGCGCAAGCCCCCCGGGAAGGAGCAGAAGCTCCCCGGGCACGTGGGGAGCCGAGAAGTCCCCCAGGCCCTGGGGTTCCCTCAGGGCCAGGGTAGAGAGGCTTCCCGTGGGGGTGGGGGAACAGGTAGAGGCAGGTGGTGGAGGCGGTGGTGGCGGGTTCAGAGGGCAGGCCGTGAGGAGGAAGGCAGTCCCCAGAAGGAGGGCCAGAAGGGCCAGGCGCTTCATGGCTTCCACTATACCGCCCCCGGCGGGGGGTTCCTTAAGCTTTCGCTAAGGCTTCTTCCGCCCGTTGGGCGGCCTTTTCCAAAAAGGCGAAGAACATGGGGCCGTAATGGGCCAGCTCGTCGCCGTCGGTGGCCGCCACGGGGAAGTCCCAGCCCCTCTCCTGGGCCAGGGCCCGGGCCTTCTCCAGGGGGTTTTTGCCCCAGGGTTTGGGCTCGTAGAGGAAGAGGTCGGGCCTCCTCCGCTTCACCTCCTCGAGGTCCGGGGCGAAGTAGGCCTGGGGCACGTCCAGAAAGATGGGCCTCAGGCCCAGGTGGAGGAGGGCCTGGGCGATGTAGCTTCCCCGGCCCACGGTGATGGGCCCCCCCAGGTCCATCTCAAAGTAGACGGTGGCGGAAAGCCGCCCCTTGAGGCGGGCGTAGCGGAGGGCGAGTTGGTGGGCAAGCTCCAGGGCCTTCTCCTCCACGTCCAGGAGGTGGCCCAGGGTGGAGAGGTTTTCCAGAATCCCGTAGGGGCTCGTGGGGAGGGGAACGGCGTAGACGGGAAAACCCTCCTCCTTGAGCCTCAGGGCCTGCTCCCGCTGGACCCCCGTGGAGAGGAGGACCAGGTCGGGCTTTAAGCTTCTCAGGAGGTCCAGGCGGGTCTTGGTGTAGGAGGCCACCACGGGCAGGGAGAGGACCTGGGCCGGGCGGTGGCAGAAGGCGCTCCGGCCCACCAGGCGGTCCCCAAGCCCCAGGGCATAGAGGGCGTCGGTCAGGTTGGGCGCCAGGCTCACGATGCGCCCGAAGCGGTCGGGAAGCTCCAGGGGGCCCAAGAGCTCGTGGAAGACCCTCATCGCCTCAGGTCCAGGGCGCGGGCGTGGCCCTCGAGGCCCTCCGCCCTCGCCAGAAGGGCCCCCTTGGCGGAAAGCTCCCTGACCGCCTCCTCGGAAAGCCCCACCACCGGGATCACCTTGAGGAAGTCCCGCAGAGCCAGGCCTCCCTGGAACCGGGCCGTGCCCGAGGTGGGCATCACGTGGCTGGGCCCGGCGATGTAGTCCCCCAGGGCCTCGGCGCTCCCCTCCCCCAGGAAGACCCCGCCGGCGTTCTGCACCCGGCCGAGCCAAGGCAAGGGGTCGGCCAGGGCCAGGCAGAGGTGCTCGGGGGCGTAGAGGTTGGCCAGGTCCAGGGCCTCCTCGAGGTCCCGGGTCAGGACCAGGCCCCCCTTCTCCAGGGCCCTTTTGGCCACCTCTGCCCGGGGAAGCCCCTCCAGCTGGCGGAAGAGCTCCGCCTCCACCCGCTCAAGAAGCGCCCGGTCCGGGGAGAGGAGCCAGGGCTCGGAGTCGGGCCCGTGCTCGGCCTGGGCCAGGAGGTCGGCGGCGAGAAGCCTGGGCGAGGCGGAGCCGTCGGCCACGATCAGGGTTTCCGTGGGCCCCGCCAGGCCGTCCAGGCCCACCACGCCGTAGACCTGCCGCTTGGCCGCCACCACGTAGGCGTTCCCCGGGCCCACGATCTTGTCCACCCGGGGCACCCGCTCGGTGCCAAAGGCCAGGGCGGCGATGGCCTGGGCGCCCCCCATGGCGTAGAGGCGGTCCACCCCGGCCACCCAGGCGGCGGCCAGCACCCCGGGGTGGACCCTGGGGGGGCTGGCCACGATCACCTCCCCCACCCCGGCCACCTTGGCGGGCACCACGCTCATGAGGAGGCTGGAGAGGAGGGGGGCGCTCCCCCCGGGCACGTAGACCCCCACCCGGGAAAGGGGCCTGACCAGCTGGCCCAAAACCCCTCCCGCCTCGGCCTTGAGGAAGCCCCCCTTGGCCTCCTCCCGGTAGAAGGCCTCTATCCGCTCTTTGGCCGTCTCCAGGGCGTCCCTTAGCTCCTCGTCCAGGTCCTCGTAGGCCTCCCGCCAGAGCCTTTTGGGAACCTCCTCCACGGGGTGGCCGTCCAGGTCCAGGCTGAAGCGGTCCAAAGCGGCGTCCCCCTCCTCCCGCACAGCGGTGAGGATGCCCCGGACGATCTCCTCCACCGTGGGGTCAAAGGAAAGCCCCCTTCTGGCAAAGCGGGCCCGCACCTCGTCCGCCTGATAGATCATGCCTTCACTATACCCAGCGGCGGCGCCTTCTCACCTCCTCCACGCCCTCCAAGACCGCCTCAAAGACGTGGTCCCCCACCTGCTGGGCGATGCGCACGGGAATCCCCTCCTCTAGCTGCACCAGGCTGAGGCCGGGCCGGAGGCGGAAGTGCTGGCGCACCCTGCCCTCCACCTCCAGGTTGGGAAGCCTCTCCACGTAGGCCCTACCCCCGGGCATGGGGAAGCGGGCCACG
The DNA here is from genome assembly GCF_001280255.1 of Thermus aquaticus. Taxonomy (NCBI): domain Bacteria; kingdom Thermotogati; phylum Deinococcota; class Deinococci; order Thermales; family Thermaceae; genus Thermus; species Thermus aquaticus. Next base: position 1,901,037 of record NZ_LHCI01000106.1, read on the forward strand.
TCGCCCGGGATAAGCTCCAGCCTAGAGAGGGCCAGGAGGAGGGAAAGGGGGTCGTGGTAGGGGGCGAGGTAGGGCAGGGCCAGGCTCTCCTTGCCCTGGCTCACCAGGATGACCCCCTCCTCCTCCAGCCTTTCCACGGTGAAGACCCGGGCCTCCCGGGCCTCCACCCGCTCGGCGAAGTAGCGGGAAAACCCCTCCCGGTCGGTCTCCGTCTGCCAGCGCTGGCGGGTTTTGGGAAGGGGCAGGCTGACCTCCGCCGTCAGCGTGGCCTTGACCCCCTCCTCCTGGGGGCGCACCTCCAGCCTCCCCTCCCCGGCGGGCTCCCCGGCAAAGAAGTAGCGGTAGAGGTAGGTGGCGGGCCGCTCGGTCATGCTCCTAGCGTACCTTGATGGTGAGGGGCGGGCCCGGGACCTCCAGGAGGTAGTCCACGGGGTCCCGGCCCGGCACCCGGATCCTCAGGCGGTAGACCCCCTTCTGGTCAAACTCCACCCGGCCCGGGACGGTGAAGCTTTGGCCGGGGGCCATCCTGGAGCCCTCGGGCACCTCCAGGAGGATCACCTCCGCCCGCGCCGTGGGGGGGTCGGTGCGGAACTCCATGGCGTAGCCCTGGGCCGGGGTGGGCCTCGGCCGGAGGAAGAGGCCGAGAAGCCCCAGGAGGGCGAAGAGGAGCAAAAGGGCCAGGAGGGCCCGGCGGTTTTGGGGCCTCGAGGGCTCCACCAGGGGAAAGGGAGGCTCGTCGCGCTCCTCAATGCGGATCACCCGGGGGCGGCTTGGGGTCTTCTCCGCCTCCTCAGGAGGGGAAGAGGGCGCTGGAACCACCTCCTCCACGGGCTCCACCACCAGGCGCTTAGGAGGGGGCTTGGGGGGCTCCTCGGGCTTCACGGGCTCGGGGGCTTCCTTGGGGGCCTCGCCCCTGGCCTCCGGGGCTAGGAGGTCCTCCAGCCGGGCCTCCCCCCGTTCCAGGGCCTCGAGGCGCCCCCGCAAAGGAAAGGCCTCCCAGTCGGCGGCCAGGGCCCGGGCCAGGGCCACCAGGGCCTTTTCCGGGTCCCCCTCCAGGCCCTTCGCCCCCACGCCCCCAAGCCAGAGGCGCTTCCCCTTCACCAGGCAGAGCTCGGGCACCGGGGCGAAGGCCACCCCCCGGGCCTTCAGGGCAAGGAGGGTCCTGGTGAGCGCCTCCAGCCAGCCCCTGAGGCGGCTTTCCTCAGCCACCCCCAGGTACTGGCTCAGGGGCACGGCCCCCAGGGGCCACTCCAGGACCCAGGCTTCCGGCAAGGTTTCCAGAAGGGCCAGGACTCCTTCCCCTTTCACGGGCTCTCCCTGGGCGCCTTTCAGGATCATGACCGGCATGCCCGTGTGGGCTTCCTGGCCCTCGTACACGGTGATGCCGGAAATGCGGGCGAGAATACGCCTCAACCAATACTTGCCCAGAACCTCCATCCCCCCAAGTATACGCACCCCCGGCCCCGGGGCTTATAATCTGCCAAAGGAAGGGCCGTTGGCCGGAAAGGAGCGGGGATGGAGTTCAAGATCACGCTGACCACGGAGGAGATCGTTAGGGGGCTCAAGCACTACCGCCGCATCGCCAAGCAGGACGTCCTCCGGGCCCCGGAGACGCCCAACCCCGAGGTCTTCCGCCGCCACGCCGAGGCCAGGCGGGAGGTCTACGCCAAGCTGGCGGAGGTGGCGGAAGCCGAGGGCCCCGAGGCTGTGGTCCAGTACGCCCTGGAACTCTACAAGTCCCTGCCCTTCGTGACCGGGACGCCGGAGGACCAGTACCCCGAGATCAAGGGTCAGGAGAACGCCCTGGAGAACTTCTTCCTCATGATCGGCCTGGACCCCAAGACCAGGCGGGAGGCCAGGAAGGCCAGGAAGCCCCTGCAATGACCCTGGAAGTCCTCGAGGCCCAGGCCAAGGCCTGCACCGCCTGCCGTCTGGCGGAGGGCCGCACCCAGGTGGTCTTCGGCGAGGGCAACCCCGACGCCAACCTCATGATCGTGGGGGAAGGCCCGGGGGAGGAGGAAGACAAGACCGGCCACCCCTTCGTGGGCAAGGCGGGCCAGCTTCTAAACCGCATCCTGGAGGCGGCGGGGATCCGCCGGGAGGAGATCTACATCACCAACATCGTCAAGTGCCGCCCCCCCGGAAACCGGGCCCCCCTCCCCGACGAGGCCAAGATCTGCACCGACCGCTGGCTCCTGAAGCAGATTGAGCTCATCGCCCCCCAGATCATCGTCCCCCTGGGGGCGGTGGCCGCCGAGTTCTTCCTGGGGGAGAAGGTCTCCATCACCAAGGTGCGGGGCCAGTGGTACGAGTGGCACGGCATCAAGGTCTTCCCCATGTTCCACCCCGCCTACCTTCTCAGGAATCCAAGCCGCGCCCCGGGAAGCCCCAAGCACCTCACCTGGCTGGACATCCAGGAGGTGAAAAGGGCCCTCCAGGCCCTGCCTCCCAAGGCGGGAAGGGTCAGGCCGGTGAGCCAGGAGCCCCTTTTTTAAGGGCCCCGGCGGGGCCGGCTCCTTGAGGGAGATGGGCGCCCCGTGATAAGCTTCCGGCGCCTCCGAGCCTTGCGGGGCCCTCGAGGCCTCCCTGGCCGGGCGCACGCGCCCCGGGGTGAAGGGGGCAACCCTTTCGCCTGCCGCTTTCGCAAAGGAGGTGGGTGCCGTGAAGCGTTGGTTCCCCTTGGCGGTGTGGGTTGTGGCCCTGCTGGGCTCCGCCTGGGCCCAAACGGTCCGGGTCGTGGCCGCGGCCGACCTGCAGTACGCCCTCCCCGACCTGGCCCGGGCTTTTGCGTCCAAAAACCCCGGGACCAAGGTCCAGCTCACCTTCGGTTCCTCGGGAAAGCTCTTCACCCAGCTGACCCAGGGCCTGGAAGCCGACATCTACTTCTCCGCCGAGGCCATTTACCCCAAGCTCCTAGAGGAAAGGGGCCTGGCCGAGCCCGGCACCCGCAAGCCCTACGCCCTGGGCCAGGTGGTCATCTGGCTGGACCGGAGGCTGGGCCTCCGTCCAGAACCCGATGCCCTCAAGAACCCCCAGATCACCCAGCTGGCCATCGCCAACCCCCTTCACGCCCCTTACGGCCGCGCCGCCGTTACCCTTTTGGAGCGTTACGGCCTCCTCAAGAGGCGGAGGGACACCCCCATCCCCGACTTCGCCCGCCTCCCCTGGGAGGCCATCCCCTGGGAGCGCCTCACCGGAGGCGTGGAGGCCTACTGGGACGCCACCCCCCTGCGCCAGGGCAAGCCCGGCTTCACCTTCGTCTACGGGGAGAACATCGGCCAGACCGCCCAGCTGGCCCTGGCCTCCACGCGGGCGGGCATCCTGGCCCTGCCCCTGGCGGTCAACGAGAGCCTGTCCGGGCCCGGGGTCTACTGGGTGGCCCCCCTGGAGAGCCACCTGCGCCTGGAGCAGCACTACGTGATCCTGAAGGGGCGGGGCCGTCCGGAGGTCGTGGCCTTCCACCGCTTTGTGGGAAGCCCCGAAGGGCGGGCCATCCTCAAGCGCTCCGGCTTCCTCGTCCCCGGGGAGTAGCCCATGGACCCGGCCTTCTGGACCGCCCTCCTCCTCTCCTTCCAGGTGGCCCTCCTGGCCTCCCTCCTCCTCCTCCTCCTGGGGGTTCCCCTGGCCTGGGTCCTGGCCTTCCGCGCTTTCCCGGGCAAGGTCCTGGTGGAGTCCCTCTTCCTCCTCCCCCTGGTCCTTCCCCCCACGGTCCTGGGCTTCTACCTCCTCCTCTTCCTGGGGTCCGACGGGCCCCTCTTCCGCCTCCTCGGGGTCTCCCTGGCCTTCCGCTTTGAGGGTCTGGTCCTGGCGAGCCTGGTTTTCAGCCTGCCCTTCGCCCTCTCCGCCTACCGGGAGGCCTTCTTGGCCCTGGACCCCAACCTCCTGGAGGTGGCCCGCACCCTGGGGGCGCCCAGGGCCCGGATCCTGGCCCGGGTGGTCCTCCCCCTGGTCTGGCCCGGCCTCCTCTCGGGGACCCTTCTGGCCTTCGCCAAGATCCTGGGGGAGTTCGGGGTGCTCCTCATGGTGGGCGGGTCCATCCCCGGAAAGACCCAGGTGGTGAGCGTCTACCTCTACGACCTGGTCCAGGCCCTCCGCTTCGCCGAGGCCATGAGGGCCAGCCTGGTCCTCCTGGCCTTGAGCTTCCTCCTCATCTCGGGCGTGCGGCTTTTGGAAAGGAGGTGGCGGACCTGGAGGTCCACTACCGGCTGAGGTGGCCCATAGCCCTCGAGGCCCGCTTCCAGATCCGGGGCTTCACCGCCCTCCTGGGGGAAAGCGGCGTGGGCAAGACCACGCTCCTCAAGGCCCTCTGTGGCCTCATCCCGGCCGAGGGAACGCCCTACTCCGGCCTCCCGCCGGAGAAGCGCCCCGTAGGCTACCTGCCCCAGGACCTGGCCCTCTTCCCCCACATGACCGCCCTGGAGAACGTGGCCTTTCCCCTTTCGGGCAGGGGAAAGGGTGAGGCCCTGGCCCTTCTAGAGCGGGTGGGCCTCCTGGAGCACGCCCACAAGCGTCCCCAGGCCCTCTCCGGCGGGCAAAAGCAAAGGGTGGCCCTGGCCCGGGCCCTGGCCAGGAAGCCCGAGCTCCTCCTCCTGGACGAGCCCACCAGCGCCCTGGACCCGGTCACCAAGGGCCGGGTCCTGGGGGAGCTGGTGGACCTCTTGCGGCGGGAGGGCCTCCCGGCCCTGGCGGTGAGCCACGACCCCCTGCTGGCGGGGATGGCGGACTGGCTGGTGGTCCTGGGCCGGGGACGGGTCCTCCAGGAAGGCCCGCCGGAGGAGGTCCTCTCCGCCCCCGCCTCGGTGGAGGTGGCGAGGCTCTTGGGCTACGAGAACCTCTTCCCCGTGCGGGTGGCCCCGGGCGGGGTGGAGGCGGGCGGGGTGTTCCTTAAGCTTCCCCTTCCCCCCTGGGCCAGGGAAGGGCAAGGGGCCTGGCTTGGGGTGCGGGCGGCGGAGGTCATCGTGGTGCGCGAAGACCGCCCCCCGCCGGAGGAAAACGTGCTAGAGGGCCTTCTGGAGCGCTTTTACCCCGAGGGACTGGCCTTTCGGGGGGTGTTCCGGGGCGCCCTCACCCTGGAGGTCCTCCTGCCCCGGCACGTGCAGGAAAGGCTGGGCCTCGAGGCGGGCCGGACGGTCCGCGTGGTCCTTAAGCCCCGCTACCTGCACCTGATGCCGGGCTAGGCGCAAAAGGGTCCCCCAGGGCAGGCCGAACTTGTTCCAAAGCCCCTTGAGGAAGAAGCGGGCCTGGGCCCGATCCAGCCCCAGGGCCTCCGCCAGGGCCCGGGGCTCGGGGTCCACGCCCCGCCCCAGGGCCAAAAGGAGCCCCGCTTCCCCCGGGAGAAGCCGCAGGCCAAAGCGGCCAAGAAGCCCTTCGGGAAGCGTCCTGGGCTCGTCTTTTTTGGTGAGGAAGGCGAAGGCCCTAAGGTCGTAGGCCCGCACCCCCCGTCGGGTGGCCCAGAGGACCACCTCCCCCCTCTCCATCCGGTCCAGCCCCGCCAGGGAAACCCCCTGGCCCTCCTTCCAGGAAACGCCAAACCCCGCTTCCTTTAACGCCCTATAGACCAGCCCGTAAAGGGCGATGTCTTCCGTGTGCAAAACCACCTGCAAGGACCACCTCCTCTCGCCAGAAGGCCATGGGCCAAACGCCGCTAGGCCAAGGCGAAAGGAGGGGCCCGGGGGGCGGGGGCCAGGAAGGCCCCGGGGTGGCCCGGCCGCTCCTTGGGGCTATCCCAGGCCGCCCTCAGGGGCCTTGGGGGGGCGGGCTCGGCCACGGGCGGCAGGCCCGGGGCCATCTGCAGCCCGCAGAAGAGGGAGTGGTCCAGGCCCTTCTCCTCCCCCGGGGCCCGGCACATGTCGGCCCCCAGGGTGGGGTTCTGCACCCGCATGAGGTACATCTGCAGGGCCACCCCGGTGGAGGCCACCAGGGTGAGGGCCACGTACAGGGCCAAAAGCGCCCCCCTTAGGCGCATAGCCCCAGGCTAGCAGGTCCCCTTTTCCCCTGTAAAGTGGAAGGGTATGGCCGTCCGGGGCACCAAGGACCTTTTCGGCAGGGAGCTCAGGCTTCACCAGCGCATCGTGGAAACCGCCAGGAGGGTTTTGGAGGCGGCGGGGGCCCTAGAGCTCATCACCCCCATCTTTGAGGAGACCCAGGTCTTTGAAAAGGGCGTGGGAGCGGCCACCGACATCGTGCGCAAGGAGATGTTCACCTTCCAGGACCGGGGCGGGCGCTCCCTTACCCTACGCCCCGAGGGCACCGCCAGTATGGTGCGGGCCTACCTGGAGCACGGCATGAAGGTCTGGCCCCAGCCCGTTAGGCTCTGGATGGCCGGGCCCATGTTCCGGGCGGAAAGGCCCCAGAAGGGGCGCTACCGCCAGTTCCACCAGGTGAACTACGAGGCCTTAGGCTCGGAAAGCCCCATCCTGGACGCCGAGGCCATCGTCCTCCTCTACGACTCCCTGAGGGAGCTGGGCCTGAGGCGGCTTTCCGTCAAGCTCTCCTCCGTGGGGGACCCCGAGGACCGGGCCCGCTACAACGCCTATCTGCGGGAGGTCCTCACGCCCTACAAGGAGGCCCTCTCCGAGGACTCCCAAGAGCGGCTTGTCCTCAACCCCATGCGCATCCTGGACTCTAAAAGCGAGAAGGACCAGGCCCTCCTCCGGGAGCTTGGCGTCAAGCCCCTGCTGGACTTCCTGGGGGAGGCGGCCCGGGCCCACCTGAAGGCGGTGGAGCGCCACCTCTCCCGCCTTGGGGTGCCCTACGAGCTGGAGCCCACCCTGGTGCGGGGGCTGGACTACTACGTGCGCACCGCCTTTGAGGTCCACCACCAGGAGATCGGGGCCCAGTCGGCCCTGGGGGGCGGGGGGCGGTACGACGGCCTCTCCGAGCTTCTAGGCGGCCCCCGGGTGCCGGGGGTGGGCTTCGCCTTTGGCGTGGAGCGGGTGGCCTTGGCCCTCGAGGCCGAGGGTTTCGCCCTCCCCGAGGAGAAGGGCCCCGACCTCTACCTGATCCCCCTCCTGGAGGAGGCCGTGGACGAGGCCTTTTACGTGGCCGAGACCCTGAGGCCAAGGCTCAGGGTGGAGTACGCCCTCGGCCCCAAAAAGCCCGGCAAGGGACTGGAGGAGGCCCTGAAGCGGGGGGCCGCCTTCGCCGGGTTTTTGGGGGAGGAGGAGCTTAAGGCGGGGGAGCTCACCTTAAAGCGCCTGGCCACCGGGGAGCAGGTGCGCCTACCCTACCGGGAGGTGGCGGGCTTCCTCCTTTCCACCCCAGGATGAGAATCCGGTAAGCTTTAGAGGATTATGCGCCGCACCCACTACGCCGGGAGCCTCAGGGAAGAACACGCGGGGCAGGAGGTGGTCCTCGAGGGCTGGGTCAACCGCCGCCGGGACCTAGGCGGGCTGATCTTCATAGACCTGCGGGACCGGGAGGGCGTGGTCCAGCTCGTGGCCCACCCCCAAAGCCCCGCCTACGCCGTGGCGGAAAGGGTGCGCTCGGAGTGGGTGGTGCGGGCCAAGGGCCTGGTGCGCCTCCGCCCCGAGCCCAACCCCCGCCTGGCCACGGGGGCCGTGGAGGTGGAGCTCACCTCCTTGGAGGTCCTGGCCGAGGCCAAAACCCCGCCCTTCCCCGTGGACGCCGGCTGGCGGGGGGAGGAGGAGAAGGAGGCGGGGGAGGAGCTCCGCCTCAAGTACCGCTACCTGGACCTGCGCCGGAGGAGGATGCAGGAAAACCTCCGCCTCCGGCACCGGGTCATCAAGGCCATCTGGGACTACCTGGACCGGGAGGGCTTCATCCAGGTGGAGACCCCCTTTCTCACCAAAAGCACCCCGGAAGGGGCCCGGGACTTCCTGGTCCCCTACCGCCAGGAGCCCGGCCTCTTCTACGCCCTGCCCCAGTCCCCCCAGCTTTTCAAGCAGATGCTGATGGTGGCGGGCTTTGACCGCTATTTCCAGATCGCCCGCTGCTTCCGGGACGAGGACCTGAGAGCGGACCGCCAGCCCGACTTCACCCAGATGGACCTGGAGATGAGCTTCGTGGAGGTGGAGGACATCCTCACCCTCAACGAAGGCCTCATGGCCCACGTCTTCCGCGAGGCCCTGGGCGTGGAGCTTCCCCTCCCCTTCCCCCGCCTCTCCTACGAGGAGGCCATGGAGCGCTTTGGCTCCGACAAGCCCGACCTCCGCTTTGGCCTAGAGCTCAAGGAGGTGGGCCCCCTCTTCCGGGAAAGCCCCTTTGACCTCTTCCGCCAGGCGGAAAGGGTCAAGGCCCTGAGGGTGCCCAAGGCCCTCTCCCGCAAGGAGATCGCCTTCTTGGAGGAGGAGGCCAAGCGCCGGGGGGCGGGGGGCCTGGCCTGGGCCCGGGTGGAGGCGGAGGGGTTCTCCGGCGGGGTGGCCAAATACCTGGAGCCCGTGCGGGGGGCCCTGCTCCAGATCACGGAAGCCCAGCCTGGGGACACGCTTCTCTTCGCGGCCGGGCCCTTCAAGGTGGCCGCGGAGGCCATGGGGGCGGTGCGCCTCCTCCTGGCCGACCTCTTGGCGCTCAAGCGGGAGGGGTTCCGCTTCCTGTGGGTGGTGGACTTCCCCCTCCTGGAGTGGGACGGGGAGCGGAGCGGGTGGACCTACATGCACCACCCCTTCACCAGCCCCCACCCCGAGGACCTGCCCCTCCTGGAAAGCGACCCGGGCAGGGTTCGGGCCCTGGCCTACGACCTGGTGCTCAATGGGGTGGAGGTGGGCGGGGGGTCCATCCGCATCCACGACCCCCTGCTCCAGGCCAAGGTCTTCGCCCTTCTGGGGATCGGCGAGGAGGAGCAGAAGGAGAAGTTCGGCTTCTTTCTGGAGGCCCTCGCCTACGGGGCCCCGCCCCACGGGGGCATCGCCTGGGGCCTGGACCGCCTCCTGGCCATGATGACGGGTAGCCCCTCCATCCGGGAGGTCATCGCCTTCCCCAAGAACAAGGAGGGCAAGGACCCCCTCACCGGGGCCCCGAGCCCGGTTTCAGAGGAGCAGCTTCGCGAACTGGGGCTGATGGTGAGCCGCCATGGCTAGGATTCCTTACGTGCTGGTAGACGCCTTCGCCTCCGCCCCCGGGGCGGGGAACCGGGTGGCCATCGTCCTGGACGCCCGGGGCATGGCCCCTGAGGAGATGGCCAGGGTGGCGGCCCACCTGGGGGAGCCCGAGACGGCCTTCCTGACCGAGCGCCAGGGGACGGCCTTCGGGGTGCGCTTCTTCACCCCTTCCGGCGAGGTGGAGTTTTCCGGCCACGCCGCTTTGGCCTTGGGCCTCACCCTGGTGCGGCTGGGCCTGGCCCCGGAGGGGACGACCCGCCTCTACCTCCACACCCCCACCGAGGCCCTGCCCGTGGAGGTGATCTATGAGGAAGGGGAGCCCAAAAAGGCCTGGGTCCGGGGCCCCACCCCCCGCTTCCGGGACCTGCCCCCCTTCACCCTCCTGAAGGAGGCCCTCGAGGCCCTGGGCACCAATGAGCGCTACCTGCACCGGGGCCTCCCCTACGGCATCGCCTTCACCGGCCTCTGGAGCCTCTTCGTGCCCCTCGTCGCCCCCGGGGTGGTGGACGCGCTGGAACCGGAGATGCCGGCTTTGCAGGAGGTCTCCCGCAAGCTGGAGGTGGCCACGGTCCACGCCTACGCCCCCATGGGGCCCCGGAGCTTTTACGCCCGGGACTTTGCCCCCCTCCTGGGCATCCCCGAGGACCCGGTGACGGGCTCGGCCAACGCCGCCTTAGGGGCCCTCCTGGCCCGCTCCGGGGTGGTCCCCAGGCGGGAGGGCGAGGTGCGCCTCACCATCTACCAGGGGCACCGCCTGGGCAACCCCGGGGTGGTGGAGGTCCTGGTGGAGTACAGCCCCACAGGCCTCCCCTACGCGGTAAAAATCGGCGGGGAGGCGGTCATCGTGGCCTCGGGAGAGCTTTGAATACCCCGCCGCGGCAAAAGCCACGGTGGGGGCCCCGAAAGGCAAAAGGCGCCAGGAAAACCATGGGCGGCCACTCAGCGGTCAAGCTGGTCTTGGTGGACGTGGACGGCACCCTGGTGGGGAAGGACGGGGTGCCCCCTTGCGTCTGGCCCAGGGTGGAGGCCCTGAGGGCCAAAGGGGTTCGCCTGAGCCTCATCACCGGGAGGCCGGGCCGGGGCGAGACCTTGGGCTACGCCCGGCGGCTAGACCCCACGGGCCTCCACGTCTTTGAGTCGGGGGCCGTGGTCCTGGCCCTTTCCCAAGACCCCCACGGCCCCCCCGCCACCCCCGTCCACCTGGCCGCCCTGCTGGAAGAGGCGGCCCAAGAGGCCATCCGCCTGGCCCGGCGGC
>NZ_LHCI01000106.1:1911370-1911835 GCF_001280255.1 Thermus aquaticus
GGGGGAGGGCATCCAAAAGGGCGCCCAAGGGGGCTTCGGGACCGGCTAGGACCTGGAGGCGGACCAGGGGCTCTTCTAGCCTTAAGAGGTCCGCCCCTTCCGCCTTTAGGCCCAGAAGGTCCTGGTGGGCTTGAAGGAGGGGGCTATCGCCCTCCACGTAGAAGCCCCCCTGGGCGGTGTAGCCCTCGAGGGGCAGGCCGAGCCGCCGGGCCAGGCGGATGGCCTCTTGGGCCGCCTCTTCCAGCAGGGCGGCCACGTGGACCGGGGTGGCGGGGGGGCCGTGGGGGTCTTGGGAAAGGGCCAGGACCACGGCCCCCGACTCAAAGACGTGGAGGCCCGTGGGGTCTAGCCGCCGGGCGTAGCCCAAGGTCTCGCCCCGGCCCGGCCTCCCGGTGATGAGGCTCAGGCGAACCCCTTTGGCCCTCAGGGCCTCCACCCTGGGCCAGACGCAAGGGGGCACCCCGT
>NZ_LHCI01000106.1:1911855-1950875 GCF_001280255.1 Thermus aquaticus
TGGCCGCCCTGCTGGAAGAGGCGGCCCAAGAGGCCATCCGCCTGGCCCGGCGGCTCGGCCTGCCCCTCGAGGGCTACACCGCCCAGGGGGGCTTCTACGTGGAGGGCGATAGCCCCCTCCTTCAAGCCCACCAGGACCTTCTGGGCCTAAAGGCGGAAGGGGCGGACCTCTTAAGGCTAGAAGAGCCCCTGGTCCGCCTCCAGGTCCTAGCCGGTCCCGAAGCCCCCTTGGGCGCCCTTTTGGATGCCCTCCCCCCCGGCCTCACCTACCACGTGGCCGAAAGCCCCAAGATGCCCGGGGTGCGCTTCGTCTCCCTCACCAAAGCGGGCGTGAGCAAGCTCTCCGCCGCCCGCCTGGTGGCCGAGGCCTACGGCCTCTCCCTGGCGGAGTGCGCCATGGTGGGGGATGGGGAGAACGACCTGGAGCTGATCCGGGCCGTGGGCCTGGGCGTGGCCATGGGGAACGCCCCGGAAAGCGTGAAGCGGGCCGCCAAGCGGGTGGTGGCCCCGGTGGAGGCCTGCGGCCTGGGGGAGGCCCTGGACCTCCTGGGGTAGACTAGCCCAGGTATGCGGGCCTTCATTGAGGAGATCGCGCGCCACGAAGGGCAGGAAGTAGAGCTAAGGGGCTGGGTCTACGGAAAGCGCTCCAAGGGCAAGATCCTCTTCCTGATCCTCCGGGACGGGACCGGCTTCCTGCAGGCCACGGTGGTCAAAGGGGAGGTCCCCGAGGAGGTCTTCCAAAGGGCCGACCACCTGCCCCAGGAGACCGCCCTCAAGGTGTGGGGCCTGGTGCGGAAGGACGAACGCGCCCCCGGGGGGTACGAGCTTGCCGTACGGAACCTGGAGGTGGTGAGCCTCCCCCAGGGGGAGTACCCCATCGGCCCCAAGGAGCACGGCATTGACTTCCTCATGGACCACCGCCACCTCTGGCTCCGCCACCGCAGGCCCTTCGCCGTCATGCGCATCCGGGACGAGCTAGAACGGGGCATCCACGAGTTCTTCGGCGAGCGGGGCTTCCTGCGCTTTGACGCCCCCATCCTGACCCCCAGCGCCGTGGAGGGCACCACCGACCTCTTTGAGGTGGACCTTTTTGACGGAGAGAAGGCCTACCTCTCCCAGTCGGGCCAGCTCTACGCCGAGGCCGGGGCCATGGCCTACGCCAAGGTCTACACCTTCGGCCCCACCTTCCGGGCGGAAAGGAGCAAGACCCGGCGCCACCTCCTGGAGTTCTGGATGGTGGAGCCCGAGGTGGCCTTCATGACCCACGAGGAGAACATGGCTCTCCAGGAGGAGCTTGTGCGCTACCTGGTGGGCCGGGTCCTGGAACGGCGGGCCAGGGAGCTGGAGATGCTGGAGCGGGACCCCAAGGCCCTGGAACCCGCCGCCCAGGGCAACTACCCCCGCCTCACCTACAAGGAGGCCGTGGCCCTGGTGAACCGCCTGGCCGAGAAGGACCTCGAGGTCCCCCCCCTCCCCTACGGCGAGGACTTCGGGGCCCCCCACGAGGCCGCCCTCAGCCGCCAGTTTGACCGCCCGGTTTTCGTGGAGCGCTACCCCGCCCGCATCAAGGCCTTTTACATGGAGCCGGATCCCGAAGACCCCGAGCTGGTCCTCAACGACGACCTCCTGGCCCCCGAGGGCTACGGGGAGATCATCGGGGGAAGCCAGAGGATCCACGACCTGGAGCTTTTGCGGCGCAAGATCCGGGAGTTTGGCCTCCCCGAGGAGGTCTACGAGTGGTACCTGGACCTCCGCCGCTTCGGGAGCGTCCCCCACTCGGGCTTCGGCCTGGGGCTTGAGCGCACCGTGGCCTGGATCTGCGGCCTCAGCCACGTGCGGGAGGCCATCCCCTTCCCCAGGATGTACACCCGCATGCGCCCCTGAGGCCGGAGGCGTCCGGCTGACGCGCATAGGGGAGACCCCCTGGGCCGCCCGAAGCCCCGAGGCGGTGGCCCAGGGAAGGGGTTGCGGCCAAAGGCCCGGTCCCCGGACTCCCCACGGAGGCTGAGGAGAGGCTGACGTCCGACTCCCTTGCCGATACAACTCCCCTCCCACGGCCGGGCGGGGCAAGGGACGGGAAACCCCGCTCTCCGGGACCTCCCTTCTCTCCGGGAGGCCCTAGGCCACAGGGGCCTGAAAGCTTTCCGGGAAGGAAGCCCCCGGTTGCCTCTGGCCGGGACCCCGTGAGCTAGACCCCTGCCAGCTCCAGAAAGAGGCGGTGAAGGCGGGCGTCCTCCGTGAGCTCGGGGTGGAAGCTGCTGGCAAGAAGCCTTCCCTGGCGCACCAGGACGGGAAGGCCCCCAAGCTCCGCCAGGACCTCCACCCCCTCCCCTAGCCTGCGGAAGACGGGGGCCCGGATGAAGACCCCAGGGAAGGGACCGAGGCCCTTCACCTGCACCTCCTCCTGGAAGCTCTCCACCTGCCTGCCGAAGGCGTTCCGCTCCACGGCCACGTCCAGGACCCCAAGGCGAGGCTGCTCGGGGTAGCCCAAGATCTCCTTGGCCATCCAGATGGCCCCGGCGCAGGTGCCAAAGAGGGCCAGGCTCCCCTCCTCCACCCGCCGCCGCACCGCCTCCTCGAGGCCGTACTCCCGGGCCAGTTTGCCGATGGTGGTGGACTCCCCGCCGGGGACGATGAGGGCCTTAAGGCCCAGAAGGTGCTCGGGCTTGCGAACCTCTTTGGCCTCCACCCCAAGCCGCCTGAGGGCCTCCTTGTGCTCGCGGAAATCCCCCTGTAGGGCCAAGACGCCGACCACGCCCCTCATCCTGGCCCTAGGCCCCCCTCTTGTCAAGGACGGGCTCTAAGGCCCTCTCCTTCCCCTTGGCCTCCAGCATGAGGTCGGCGGGGCCGGGCAAGGCCCCAAGGAGCCTCTCCCAGTCCTCCCGGGCCACGAAGAAGGCGTGGGCCCCGGGGCGCTTGCCAGGGTCCTGGCTGGAGAGGTGGACCTTGGGCCGGCCCCTCCAGGTGGAAAAGGCCAAGGCCAGGGCCTCCTTCAGGGAAAGCCGCCCGGGGTTTAAGGCGTGGTGGAGGGCGTCCACCACCACCCCCACCCCCAGGGCCTCGGCCGCTTCCAGGACCTCCTCCACACTCCAGAGCCTCTCGTCGTTTTCCAGGGCCAGGTAGCGGAGGACCTCGCCCTCTCCCCGGAGGTTTTCCACAAAGCGCCTGAGGGCCCGCCTCCGGTCCCCGTAGGCCCCGCCCAGGTGGAGGACCAAAACCCCTTCCTCGGCCTGGAGGAGGCTCAGGACCCGGGCCGAGTAGCGGAGCTCCGCCAGGGAGCGCTCCACCACCTTTGGGCTTGGGCTTCCCGGGTTCACGTACTGGCCGGGGTGCATGGAAAGCCGCTGGCCCAGAGCCCGGGCCAGGGCCCCCAGACGGGCGAGCTCCGCCCCATGGGCCCGCTCCCAGTCGTAGGGGAAGGCGGGGTGGGAGGCGAAGGGGATCAGGTGCTGGCCAATGCGGAAGAGGTGGAAGCCCTCCTTTGGGTTCCAGCGGAGGATCCTCTCCAGATCGGCCAGGTTCTCGGCCGCCTTGGCCCGGGCCCGCTCCTCCGAAAGCGAGGCCAGGCGCAGGGTGTGGTTGGTGCTGGCCCTGAGGGTCAGGTTCTCGCAGGGATAGCCCAGCCGGATCACCGCCGGACCTCAGCCTCCAGGAAGACCTCCACCTCGTCCCGGACCTCGAGGAAGAGGAAGCGGGGCCGTTCAAACCCCCAGTCGGAGAAGCGGGTCGTGAAGGCCCCCCGGAAGCGGAAGGCCCCGGGGCCTCCGGAAAGCTCCCCCAGAACCCTCACCGGCCTCCGCCTCCCCGCCATCTCCAGCTCCCCCTCCACCACGAAGGAGGCCCCGTCCCGGTAGGCCCGCCTGGGGTAGAGGCAGGCCAGGGGGTACTCCTTGGCCTTCAGGATCTCCAGGGCCTTCTTGTCCCGCTCGCCATTGCCCGAGTCCCAGGCCTCCTGCCGGAGGCACACCTTCCCAGAGGCCCTCTCCAGGCCGTCCCAGACCACCTCCCCTTGGGCGGTGGGGTTTTTACCCTCCCAGCTTCCCAAGGGGTAGTAGCCCCGGTAGCGGGCCAGGCCCTCCACGGCGTAGGGGGCCTGGGCCTGGGCTATAAGCAGGAAAATGAACAGGAAAAGGATCCTCCTCACGGCTTCTCCCCTCCGCTCGGAACGGGAACTCTGGACCGCTCCTTTGGGCTAAACCGCCAGCGCTCCCCTAAGGTGGCGTAGTCCCGGAAGCCCAGGAAGAGGATGGGCCTTTCCTTGGCCTCCCGGGAGCCCTCGGCGTGGACCACCTCCCCCAGGAAGAGGGCGTGGTCCCCGTCGGTGGGCCACTCCGAGACCCGCATCTCGTAAACGGCCAAGGCCCTCTCCGGCACCAGGGTGTGGAGGAGCTTCCGCGCGGGCCTAAGGGCCACCCCGAGCCGCCTGGCCTTGTCCACCTTACGCCCGGAGAGGTACCCGGCCCGCACCACCCAGTCCCGATCCTCCCAGGGCAGGAAGGCCAGGGCGGCTTCCGAAAGCTCCCGGAGGAGGCTTAGGGTGTGGTTCTTCCGGTCCACGGCCAGGAGGAAGCGGAAGGGCTCCTTGGAGGCAGGCATCCACCAGGCCATGGGCATGAAGTTGCGGCCCACAGCGAGGAGGGCCAGGCGCATGGGGTAGAAGTGGGCCCGGTACACCCTAGACCTCCAGGACCTGGGGCGGGGGGTCCCGCAGGACCCCTTCCAGGACCCTCCCCGCGGCCTCCTCGGGGGAGAGGGCCCCTTTGGGCGGCCCGCCCAGGGGGGTCCAAAGCCCCGTGGCCACGGCCGGAAGCCGCACCAGGACCAGGTGCACCCCTTCCCGGGCAAGCTCCTTCCTGGCCGCCTCCACGTAGGCCTCGAGGGCCCCCTTGGCGGCGGCGTAGGCGGCGAAGCCGGGAACCCGCACGTAGGCGGGGTAGGCCCCGAAGAAGACGGCCCTAGCCCCCTTGTTGAAGCGGGCGTGCTTGAGGAGAAAGGCCGCCGTGAGCAGGTGGGCGGCCAGCATGCCCTCCAGGGCCTCCCGGCTCACCTCCCGCACGGGATGCCGCCCCGCCACCCCCACGGCGTGGAAGAGAAGGTCCAGAGGCCCCACCTCCTCCAGGAGGGCCCTGGCCTCCAGCTCATCGCTGAGGTCGGCGGGGAGGGCCCGGCCGCCCACGGCCTGGGCTAGCTCCAAAAGAGGGCCGGCCCGCCGCCCGGAAAGGAAGAGCTCCTGGCCCTTAAGAGCTCGGGCCAGGGCCCCACCCAATCCCCCTGTGGCGCCGGTGATGAGGACACGCATGGCCTTCAGGCTAAAGGCTGAAGCGGCCGCGGTTTGTAGGGCAGGGAGAAAAGCCCCAGGCGGGCCGCCTCCAGGCGTTCAGGCGGCCTTGACTCCCTCCCCGAAGCCCTCCTCGAGGCTCTTCGCCCGGGCGATGGCGAAGACGAGGAGGCCGTAGATGGGCTTGGCGATGAGGTCGGCCAGGCTATACCCAAGCTGGATGGCCACTTCCTGGGCGGCCCCGCCGGGAAGCCAGGTGCCCAGGGCGTAGGCGATGGGGTAGAAGCCCCAGGACATCAGGAGGACGAGCCGAGTAGCACCGAGAAGCTCCAACACCCTGGGGCCGAACTTGGCCTCCCGGATGGCCTGGCCCAGCTCCACCCAGAGCACGTAGAGGATGTAGAAGAAGGGCACCGAGGACAAGGCCCCCCAGAGCGTCCGCGGACCGGGCTCGGTGTTGACCTCCCCCACGTACCCGAGGCCCAGCATGAGCACGGAGGCCACCACCAGCTTGATCCCCAGGTTCCAGGTGCGGGCCGCAGGGAGACCCAGCACCAGGATCAGCTCCAGGAGGAGAAGGGGTACGGTGAGGAGCCAGTCGGCGTAGCGGTAGAAGTCGTTGAAGGGCTTCCCCGTGGGCACGTAGACCCCTCCTTGCAGCTGGTAGGCCCCCACCCAGCTCTCAAAGATACGCAGGTAGTGATAGCCTGCGATGAAGACGATCAGGGCGGAGAGGTAAAGGGCGATGTGGTACCTGGGGGCCACGTAGCTCCGCGCCAGGAGGAAGAAGACGAAGGCGGCGAACATCCCGGCGATGGTCAGGGAGAGCATGTTGAACACCAGCCAGTACTGGCCAAAGCTCAGTTCCGGAAGCATCCGCATAACTCACGACCTCCTTTCTCGGCAGCCCGCCTGGGGCTTCAAGGCCATTAGAGAGCAAGGAAAAGGCGGAAACGTTTACCTACACAACATTTTGACAAAAGGTGTACACTACACCACAAACGCCTTTCTCAAGGCACGGGAAAAGATGAGGCATGCCCTCTTTCTACCTCCTTCCCTTCATCTTCCTCCCCGAGGCCTGGGCCCTGGGCCTCCTCCTCCTCTCCGCCCTGGCCTTAGGGATGCCCCACGGCGCGGCCGACCTTTTGGTAGCCCGGAGGCTTGGCCTGCCCCTCCTGCCCTACCTAGCCCTCTATCTGGGCCTTGCGGGCCTTCTCCTGGCCCTCCTCCTCCAACAGCCTGCCCTCGCCCTCCTCCTCTTCTTGGGCATGGCCCTCTTCCATTGGGGCCGCGTGGAGGGCAAGGGGGCCCTGGGGTACCTGAGGGCGGGCACGATCCTCCTCTTTCCTTTCCTTTTCCATCAGGAGGCCATCCAGCCCTTTCTCCAGGCCTTCTCTGGGGGTTTTGGCCTTCCTCCATGGGTAGCGGGGGCCTCGTGGGGCTTCCTTCTGCTCCTTGCACTCCGGGAGAGGCCAAGGGCCAGAGCCCTAGGGGACACCCTCCTCCTGGCCTTGGTGGCGGCCTTGGCCCACCCCTACGCCGCCTTGGGAGGCTACTTCATCCTCCAACACAGCCTGGACAGCCTGCGCCTGGTGGGCGTTCGGGGTCGGGAGTGGCTCTGGGTGTACGGGGGGACTCTAGGGGGGATCGTCCTCGCCCTCCTCCTTTACCCCAGGCTCCAGGACCCCCTGGCCGCCTACATGGGGGCCATCTTCGCCCTCACCCTGCCTCACCTCCTGACCATGGAGCTTTGGCTTGGGCGGCTTCGGCCTCGCGGACAATCGCCCGCGCCAGGTCGCTGAAGATGCGCCGGTGGATGGGGTAAAGGGCCCACCAGTAGAGGAAGCCCGTGAGGCCCTTGGGCTCAAAGTAGGCGGTCTGGACCAGGAGGCTTCCCCCCTTCTCCTCCCGGGCCTCCCACTCCAGCCAGGCCCGCCCGGGAAGGCGCATCTCCGCCCGCAGGCGGAGGAGCCGGGGAGGCTCTACGGCCTCCACCCGCCAGAAGTCCACCGCCTCCCCGGGGAGGAGCTCGGTGGGGTGGCGCCTCCCCCGCCTCAGGCCCGGCCCCCCCACCATCCGGTCCAACAGGCCCCTCAGGACCCAGGCCCAGTTCCAGGCGAGCCAGCCCCGCTCGCCACCTAGAGAAGAGAAGCTTCTGAAGAGGGCTTCCGGGGAAGCCTTGGCGTGGAGGACCCGGACCTCGCGGATGAGGCCCTCGCGGTCCTCGAGGCGGTACCCTTCCCCGTAAAGCGCCCCGGACCAGCGGGTCTCCACCTCCCCCAGGGCGATGCGCTCCAGGGCCAGCTCCACCGCCTTGCGGTAGGGGATGGGCTCCACCTCGGGGAAGAGGGCCCTGGCCCTACCGGTGTCCGCCACCAAGGGGTGGAGGATCCCCTCCACCAGGGGCAGGGCCAGGCGGTTGGGGATGGGGGTCACCAGGCCCACCCAAAGGGCGGCGAGCCTGGGGGCCAGCACGGGGACGGGAAGGATGACCCGCTTAAGCCCCCGGACCTCGGCGTAGGTCTCCATCATGGCCTTGAAGGAGAGGGGCTCGGCGCCGATCTCCACCACGCCGGAGGGCCCCCGCTCCAGGGCCAGGAGGAGGTAAGCCAACACGTCGCGGATGGCGATGGGCGAGACGGGGTTCAGCACCCAGCGGGGGGCCACCATGATGGGCAGGCGCTCCGTCAGGTAGCGGACCATCTCAAAGCTAGCGGACCCCGAGCCCACGATGGGCCCGGCGCGGAACTCCGTGGCGGGGAGGTTTGCCCTCAGGATCTCCCCCACCTGGGCCCGGCTCCTTAGGTGGGGGGAGGGTTTCCCTTCCTTGGGCAGGAGCCCGCCGAGGTAGACCACGTGCGCAAGGCCCACCTCCCGGGCCACCCGGGCGAAGGTCTCCGCCTGGCGGCGCTCCGCCTCCTGGAAGGCCTTTTCCGAGAGCATGGCGTGGACCAGGTAGTAGGCGGCCTCCACCCCCTCCAGGGCCCGCCTCAGGGCTTCCTCGTCCTCGAGGCTCCCCCGCACCACCTCCACCCGCCCCGCCCAGGGGCGCCCCTGAAGGCGGGCCTCGTCCCGCACCAGGACCCGCACCTGGTGGCCCCTCTCCAGAAGCCTAGGCACCAGCCTTCCCCCCACGTAGCCCGTGGCCCCCGTAACCAAGACGCGCACGCTCCAAGCATACCCGTGCTCCCCTCGGGGAAGGTGGCGGGGGACCATGGTCCAGGCCAAGGTCTTTCCCAAACGGGGGGGCTACCCTAGGCCCCGTGCGGGCTTTGGTGGTGGGGGCGGGCATCGGGGGGCTGGTGGCGGCCAGGGCCCTGAGGCGGGCGGGCCTAGAGGTCCTGGTCCTGGAGGCCCACACCTACCCGGGGGGCCTCGCCGGGAGCTTCTACCACCGCGGCTTCCGCCTGGACGCCGGGGCCACCCTCCTTTCCGGCTTCGCCCCCGGAGCCCCCCTGGCCCTGGTGGCGGAGGCCCTGGGGATGCGCTTCCCCGTGGAGCCCCTCCCCGAGGGCTTCCCCCTCCTGGAGGTCCACCTGCCCCGGGGAAAGGTGGTGCGCCCCGTGGGGCGGGAGGCGGAGCGGGAGGCCCAGAAGGACTTCTTCGGCCCCCAGGTCCTCCCCTTCTGGCGCTGGCAGGCGGAGCGGGCGGATAGGCTTAAGGCCCTGGCCCCTAGGCTCCCCTGGCCCCCGGAAGGGGAGGAGCTTCCAGGACTTTTAAGCCTATTCCCAAAGCTCCTCCCCCTCCTCCCCGACCTCTTCCTGAAAGCGGTCCACCGGGCCCCCAAAGACCCCCTTTTCCTCCGCTTCCTGGACGCCCAGCTCCTCATCGCCAGCCAAACCGAGGCCAGGAGGACCTACGCCCTCTACGCCGCCATGGCCCTGGACCTGCCCCACCTGGGCCCGGCCCTGGTCCCGGGAGGGGTGGGCCGGGTGGCCGAGGCCCTGGCGGAGGGCCTCGAGGTCCGCTACAAGGCCAGGGCGGGGAGGCTCCTCCTGAAGGAAGGACGGGCCTGGGCCGTGGAGGTGGTCTACGGGGGGAGGCGGCGGGGGGAAAAGGAGGTGGTGGAGGCCGACCTCTTCGTCCTCAACGTCCCCCCGGAGCCCCTCCTGGGCCTTCCCGAGAAGGTGCCCAAAGACGCCTGGGGGGCCTTCGCCGTCCACGGGGTCCTGCCCTTTAGGGCCCCTCCCCCCTACTTCCGGCAAAACGCCAGGGAGAGGCCCTTCGCCTTCCTCTCCTTGCGCCCCGAGGGGGAGAAGACGGCCTTCGCCCTAAGCCTCCACACCCCCCTGGCCCTCTGGGAGGGGCTTTCCCGGGAGGAGTACGGGGCGCTCAAGGCCCGGTGGGGGGCCCTGGCCCTAAGCCTGGGGGAAGCCCTCCTTCCCGGGCTAAGGGAGGCGGAGTTCCTCCTCTTCGCCACCCCCCTGACCTACTGGCGCTTCGCCGGGCGGGCCTGGGTGGGGGGCTACCCCCAGACCCACCCCTTCCGCTTCCCCCGGGTGCGCCTCCTTGCCAACGTCTTCCGGGTGGGGGAAGGGGTCTTCCCGGGGCAGAGCGTCCCCGCCGCGGCCCTCTCCGGCCTCAGGACGGCCCGCCTAGCCCTGGCGGAGCTTGGCCTCAGGGGCCGAATGTAACCTAGCGCACACCGCTTTGGCTCGGGCACCTACCTACTGGTAGGTATGGACACCCGGGCCCGCATCCTCCAGGCCGCCCGCAGGACCTTCTCCGAAAAGGGCTACGCGGCCACCCGCCTGGACGATCTGGCGGCAGAGCTGGGCCTCACCAAGGGGGCTCTGTACCACCACTTCCGCAGCAAGCGCGAGCTCCTCCTGGCCCTCCTCGAGGCCTCCCAGGCCGAGGCCCGCCGGGCTTTGGAAGGCGAGGCCCCGCTGGAAGAGCGTCTTCTACGCTACGCCCTCGCCTACCAGGAAGGGGTGGAGCCCCTGGCGGCTCTGGCCAGCGCCCAGGGGGGCCGGGGTGGGGAGGAGGAGGCCAAGGACCTGGCCCAGGAGGCCATGCGCCGGGAACTGGCCTTTTTGGAGGCCTTTTTTTCCCGTCTGGCCCCGAGTAAGGGCCGGGAGCTGGCCGCCCTCTTCGCCTCCATCGTCCACGGGGCCCACATGCTGGAAAAGCACGTGGGCGGGTACCGGGCGGAGGACCTCCTCAGAGAAGGCATCCGGGTGTTCGCAAGGGGGGTAGAGGAAAGATGAAACGGGTCTACACGTTTATCCTGACGCTGGCTTTGGCTTTGGCCTGGGCGCTTTCTCCGGAAGAGGTGTGGCAGGCCCTCGAGGCCCACGGCAAGGTGCAGGGCTACCTGGCCCAGGCCCGCCAGGGCCCGGTGGTCTACCAGGTGGCCTACCTGCGGCCCAAGGTGCGCATAGACTGGCTGGAAGGCCCCGATTACCTGAAGGGGAGCGCCTTTATCTCCGATGGGGAAAAGGTCTGGAGCAAGGGGCCCAAAGGGAGCTGGCAGGTCTCCCCCGCTGGCGCCGCCCCCGATGACCCCATGCAGCTCCTCTTCACGGATGCCAAGGCCCTGCGCAAGGACTACGTGGTGCGGGAGGTAGAGGAGGAAGGAGGGCTGTGGACCTTCGTCCTGGCCAAAAAGGTGCCCCCAAAGGACGAGCGCCAGCCCGCTGCCTGGCGGATCACCCTGAACCCTAAGGGGCACCTGCCCTTCCGCTACCAGGCGCTTTCCCCTTCCGGGAAGGTTCTCTCCACCGTGGAATACCTCAAGCTGGACCCCACGCCTCCCTCTCCCAGCCTCTTTGAGGTGAAGCCGTGAACGGCCGCTTGCTCCTCGCCCTCCTCCTGGGCGTCTTCATGGGCGCCCTGGACAACGCCATCCTCGCCCCCGCCCTCCCCGCCATCGCCGAAGACCTGGGCACGGGCGTGGATCGGGTCACCCTGGCCTTTTCCATCTACTCCGTCTTCTACGCTGTGGCCGTGCCCATCCTGGGGCGGCTCTCCGACCTTTGGGGCTATGGGCGCATCTACGGGACCTCCATGGCCCTTTTCGCCGGGGGTAGCGCTCTGGCCGCCCTCTCCTCCAACCTGGAGACCCTCGTCGTGGCCCGGGTTATCCAGGCCGTGGGCGCAGGGGGGCTCTTTCCTGTGGCCCAGGCCATCGTGGGGGCCACCGTGGCCCAGGAAAAGCGGGGAGCCTACCTGGGGCAGATCCTGGGGGTCTTCGCCCTGGGGAACGTGCTGGGCCCCAACCTGGGCGGCTTCATCGTGGAGCGGGCCTCCTGGCACTGGGTCTTCTGGATCAACGTGCCCATCGGCCTGATCGGGGTCCTGCTCCTTCTCGGCTCCCCCCTGCCCAAACCCCAGGGGAGAGCCATCTTGGACCTGGTGGGCGGGCTTCTGGTGGCCCTCACCTTCGGCAGCCTGGTGCTGGGTATCCAGGGGCTGGAGCGCCTGACGGAGCTGGGGTTCTTCTCCCTTAGGATCGGCGGGCTTTTCCTGCTTTCCGTAATCTCTGCCCTCCTCCTCGTCCTCTACGAGTCCCGCCACCCCGCTCCCCTCTTGGACGTGCGCCTGGCCCTCTCCCCGCCCTTTTTGCCCCTCTGGCTGGTGTCCACCCTGGTGGGCTACGCCCTTTTGGGGGGCATCATCTTCGCTCCCCTCTACGCCCAGGTGGCTTTCTTTCTCTCGCCCTTCGCCTCGGGGGCCATACTGAACGCCCTGGCCCTGGCCCTGGGGGGGATGAGTGGCTTCGCCGGGGCCATGGTGGGGCGTCTGGGCGGCAAGCGCCTGGTGGTCCTGGGCATGGGCTTCACCGCCCTGGGGCTATTCCTCATGGCCTACCTGGCCAACACCCTCTTCGTGCTTCTTCTAGGGCTCTTTCTCCTGGGAACCGGGCTCGGCATGGTGCAGGGTCCCCTCTCCTACCTGGCCCTTGGCCTCGCTCCAGAGGGGAGCCAAGGCCAGGTGTCCAGCCTGGTCTCCCTCACCCGGAGCCTGGGAGCCGCGGCCGGCATCACCATCTCCGGGGTGCTCCTTTCCCGGAAGAGCCAGGAGCTGGCCAGCCTCACCGCCGGAGGGCCCGTGGGCTTCTCGGGAGGGACAGGCAACCTGGCCGAGGCCCCCGCCTTCGTCAAGGCCCTCCTGCAGAACACCCTGGGGGCCGGGGTGCTGGACGGGTGGCGGCTGGCCTTCTTCGCCGCCCTACTGGGCTTCGCAGCCGCCTTCCTCCTAAGGGAGGCCCCTAAAGCCCAAGCCGCCGCAGGTACGCCAAAACCTCCCCGGCCGTCCGGTCCTCCCGCTCGGTGAGGAGGTCCAGGTGGGTGAGGCCGGGGAGGACCTTGGCCTCTGCGGGGGTGCCGGGGAAGACCTCCCCCAGGCGGAAGCCTTGGGGATCGGGGAAAAGGCCCCTCCCCGCCCCCAGGGCCAGGACCGGGTAGGGGAGGGCCCGGGGCTTAAGGCCCGGGAGGACGTAGGGGTAGCCGCCGATCTCCAGGAGAAGCCGGTAGGGGAAATACCACTCGGAAAAGCCGGTCTCGGGCCGGGCATAGGCCCTCAAGAAAGCCCTCGGGTCCGTGGCCTCCCCCGTGTCCCGCCAGCGGACGAGCCCGTCCCTGGGCCCCCTCACCGTGAGAACCAGCCGCCCCTGGAGAAGGCCCAGGAGGCTAAGCCCCTCCCTGGCCCAGGCCCGGCCCGCGCTCACGCTGAAGACGGGAAAGAGGCTGTAGTGGTCGTCCACCCGCAGGAGGGCTAAAGCCTCCCGGGTGGCCCGATAGGGGCCGAAGGGGACGGGCTCCTCGGGGCGCTTTGCTGCCAGGTAGGCCTCGGCCTCCGCCAGGGCCAGGTCCTTGGGGGTGAGAAAGGCCCCAAAGACGGGGCTCGCCTCGCCGGCGAGGAGGGCCTTGAGCCCGGGGAGGCGGCCAAAGGGGGTGTCCTGCCCCTCCAGGAAGGCCTCCCGGGACACCTGGACCAGCCCCAGGCTCCCGTCCAGGAGGACCAGGCCCCCAAGCTTCTCCCCGTGGAGCCAGGCGTATAGGGTGGCCAGGGAGGCCCCCAGGGAGTGGCCCAGGAGGACCACCGGGCCCCGCTTCCTGGCCTCCTCCACCGCCAGGTCCAGGTCCCCTAGGTGCACCTCCAGGCCCCAAGCCCGTAAGGGGCTCAGGTCTGGCGCCTTGAGGTTCCGGTAGTAGGCCAGGGGGTCCGCCTGGAGAAACCCCTGGCGGTCCTCGAGGCCGTTGGCCCGCCTCTCCCAGGCCCAGACCTCCAAGGAGGGGTCCAGGGCCTTGAGGCGCTCCGCCAGTAGGGCGAAGTTGGTGCTCCCGCCCAAAAGCCCCGGCACGAAGAGGAGGACCGCCCGGGGCCTTTCCGCCGGGTAGACCAGGGCGTAACTTCGGTCCAGGTGGGCCAAGCCCGTGTCCGCCCCAGGAAGGGCCCGGTACTCCTGGGCCAGGGCCGAGGCCAGAAGGAGCAAGGCGGCCAGAAGGCGCATGGTCCTAGGCTGAAGGCCAAACCCCCCGGGGACTAGGGCCT
The DNA here is from genome assembly GCF_001280255.1 of Thermus aquaticus. Classification (NCBI taxonomy): domain Bacteria; kingdom Thermotogati; phylum Deinococcota; class Deinococci; order Thermales; family Thermaceae; genus Thermus; species Thermus aquaticus. Next base: position 1,925,632 of record NZ_LHCI01000106.1, read on the forward strand.
ACCCCACAAGCCCCTCCAAGGCCCCAGGACCCAGGCTCCTGGCCCTCTCCAGAACCCGCATCCGGCTGGAGAACTGGCCCATGGCGTAGGCCAGGAACTCCTCCAAGGCGATCTCCAAAGGCATCCCCTCGGGATAGGCGGCAAAGAGCTCCTGCACCACCCCCAGGGCCTCCGGCAGGAGGAGGTTAAGCCGCGCCTCCACCACGGACCAAAGCCCCGGGTCCTCCCCCAGGTGGCGGGCGATGAGGAAAAGGCCGTAGGCGATGTGGCGGCTCTCGTCCTGCTTGATGTGGGCCACCCCCGCCAGGGTACCCGGGAGGTCCAGGCCCCGCGCCCTCAGGCGCTCCGCCGCCTGGAAGAAGCCCTGGTAGCCCGTCTCGGCCAGTACCCCCTCCACCACCACGTTGTAGGTGAGGGCGGCCTCCACCTGGGCCCTGGGGCTCGGATCCTGCTCCAGGCGGCCCATGGCCTCGGGGAGGAGTTCATGGAAGATGCGGCGGTAGTGGGGCCCGTGGTAGTGGGCGAGCCCCCCCTTGGCCGAGGCCACCTCCTCCAGGAAGCGGGCGAAGAACTCCACGTGCTTGGCCTCCTCCAGGAGGAAGGTGGTGAGGTACATCTCCTCCTCCAGCCTCCCTTCCTGGGCCACCACCCGCACCAGGGGCAGGAGGTCCAGGGTCACGGCCTCCTCCCCGCCCAGGAAGAGGCTGGTGAGCCTGAGGAGAAGGTCCTGGGCCCGGGGGTCCAGGGCCTCGTAGGTGGCCTGGTCCTGGGTAAAGTCCAGGGCCGCGGGGTCCCAGAAGAGGCGCTTGGCCTTGTGGTAAAGCCTCAGGGGAAAGCCCGCCTCGAGGCCCCGCTCCACGCTCTTAAAGCCCGTGCGCATTCCGCCTCCTTTACCTCATCCTACCTCGGCCAGGATCAGGCCCAGCCGCCCCCACCGCTCCACCCGGGACCGAAAGCCCGCCTCCTCCAGGAGGGCCAGGATCTCCTCCTCCCTAGGTCGCCAGAGGCCAAGCCCAGACCCGGGGCCCAGGAGCAAGAGGCCGAAAAGCCGCCCGCCCGGCCTCAGGACCCGCCTGGCCTCTAAGGCGGCCATCCGGGGGTCCTGGAACTCGTTCCAGGTGGGGCCGACGGCCACACCCCCAAAGACCCCGTCCCGGAAGGGAAGCCTTTCCCCGTGCCCAAGGAGGTAGGCGCCGGGCCGCTTTCTCTGGGCCACCCGGAGGAAGGCCAGGGAGGGGTCCAGGCCTATGGCCTCTTCCCCCAGGGCCTCCCGGTAAACCCCGGTCCCGGTGCCCACGTCCAGGAAGGGGGGTCCGGCAGGGAGGAGCCAGGCGCGCATTCGGTCCAGCTCCTGGGCGAAGGAAAGCCGTCCCCCGGATAGGAGGGCCGTGGAACGCGCCCGCCAATGGTCGTAGAAGTGGGCCACCGGGGGAAGGGCGTTCACCAGGCGGAGGTGGGGCCTCTCCCCATAGGCCCGCAGGTCCAAAAACCCCCCGCGCCAGGGGTAGCGGGCCCCGCAGGCCGGGCAGAGGGCCTCCTCCCCCAGAAGGAGCCCCGCCCGGCACCGGGGGCAAGCCAAAAGAGAGCTAAGCCAAGGGAGAAGCCTCAAGGAAGAACCTCCCCCGGGGTAGGCCCGGGGAAGGGGGGCTTAGGAGCCTTAGCGGCCCCCAAGGACGGTGGCGTCCACCGCGGCCACCACGGTGAGGGTCCCCTGGCCGAGGCTGCCCACGGCGAAGAAGGTGTACATCTTACCGCTTTCCAGGGTCACGCCGGGAAGGGCCAGCGCCACGGTGGTGGTGCCCGCCGCCCGGACCTCGAGGTCATAGGTCCCCGCGGGCACGGAGAGGTAGGTGCTGGCCCGGGGGAAGGGAAGGCCCGCGAAGAGGACCGGGCCCCCCTTCACGGCCACGTCCACCGCCGGGGCGTCGGGGGAGGCGTGGACCACCCGCACCCGGGCGTACCCTGCCCGGGGGAAGAAGCCCGCCAGGGAGTCCGTGTAGACCTGGGGCCGGATACTATTCAGGAAGCCGGTGGCGGCCACGGTGTAGTACACGCCCTCCTTCAGGTCCAGCTCCGCGTCTATGACCACCGGCGAGCTCTGCCCGGCGGGGACCACCTGCACCCGCACCTTGGCCGCGGGCAGGGGGATGTAGCGGGTGACCTCCTTAAAGGCCAAGTTGGTGATGGCCCGCTGGCCGTTCACCAGGACGTCCACCGCCGGAGCATCCGGGGAGAGGTGGGCCACCCGCACCATGGCCCCCTGGGCCAGGGCCAGACCGCTTACCGCCAAAACCGCCAAAAGCGCCAAAACCTTTTTCATCGCTTCCCTCCAAGGAAGAGTATGAGGGAAGACTTGTTGTACAAGTTTTGTCCAGGCTACAAAGCCTCCGGCCTCGAGGCCCTCGCCTGGAAGCCCCGGAGGAGGGCAAAGCCCAAGATGCCGGCCAGCAGGGAGGCCCCCAGGACCCCCACCTTGGCCTGGTCCAAAAGCTCCCCGGCAAAGGCCAGCCCGGCGATGAAGAGGGCCATGGTGAAGCCGATCCCGGCCAAAAACCCTACCGCCAGGATGCCCTTGAACCCCACCCCCTCGGGCAGCATCCCAAGGCCCAGGCGCAGGGCAAGCCAAGCCCCCAGCAAGATCCCCAGGGGCTTGCCCAGGAGGAGGCCCAGGGCCACCCCAAAGGCCACGCTCCCCAGGGAAAGGCCCGCCAGGCCCACCCCGGCGTTGAAGAAGGCGAAGAGGGGAAGGATGGCGTAGGCCACCCAGGGATGGAGGGAATGCTCCAGGCGGTGCAGGGGGCTTTGCGCCCCCTCCACCTCCTCCTCCAAGGTTTCCAGCTCCAGCTCCAAAGCCTCCGGCTCCTCCTCCCGGGTAGCCCCCTGGAAGGGCCTGGGAAGGCGCAGGGGAATGGCCAAGGCCAGAAGAACCCCCGCTAAGGTGGCGTGAAGCCCCGACTTCAGGATGAGGTACCAAAGGGGAAGCCCCAGGAGGAGGTAGGGCCAGAGCCACCGCACCCCGAGGCGGTTTAGGAGGAGCGCCAGGCCCAGGACCGCTCCCGCCCAGGCCAAGGCCCCCAGGTTCAGTCCCTCCGTGTAGAAGAGGGCGATGACCAGGACCGCCCCCAGGTCGTCCACGATGGCCAAAGTGAGCAGGAAGAGCTTGAGGCCCAAGGGCACCCCGGGAACCAGGGCCATCACCCCCAGAGCGAAGGCGATGTCCGTGGCCATGGGGATACCCCAACCCCGGGCCTCGGCCCCCTGGGCGTTGAGAAGGAGGTAAAGGCCAGCGGGGACCGCCATCCCCCCCAAAGCGGCCGACAGGGCCAGCCCCGCCCGGCGGACCTCCCTAAGCTCCCCCACAAGGAGCTCTCTTTTCAGCTCCAAGCCCACCAGAAGGAAGAAAAGGGCCATGAGCAGGTCGTTCACCCAGAGGACAAGGGGTTTCTCCAGGGCGAACTCCCCTATCCGCAGGCCCACAGGCACCTCCTTGAGGGCGAAGTACGAGGCCGCCCAAGGGCTATTGGCCAGAAAGAGGGCCAGAAGGGCGGCAAAGAAAAGGAGGAAGCCCCCTTTGCTCTCGCTTTCCAAGATTTGCTCCACCCAGCGCCTGACCAGCATGGGGGGATTATACCCGGGCCCAGAGGAGGCGCAGGCTGTTCAGGCTGACCAGGACCAGGGCCCCGTTGTCGGCCAGGACCGCGGGCCAGAGCCCGGTCAGGCCAAGAAGGGTGGTGAGGAGGAAGAGGCCCTTGAGGCCCACGGCCAGGGCGATGTTCTGGAAAATCACCCGCCTCAGGAAGCGGCTTAAGCGAATGGCCCGGGGAAGGGCCCTAAGGCTCATAAGCCCGGCGTCCGCCGCCTTCAGGGCCACCTCGGTGCCCTCCAGGACCGCCAAGCCCACCGTGGCCCGGGCCAGGGCGGGGGCGTCGTTGACCCCGTCCCCCACCATGGCCACCCCCCCCTCCCGGTCCAACGCCGCCACCAGCTCCAGCTTGGCCTCGGGGGTGAGGCGGGCCCGCACCTCCTCCGGGCCCAGACCTAGGGCCCGGCCCAGGCCCAGGGCCGCCGCCTCGCCGTCCCCCGTCAGGAGGAAGGGCTTCAGCCCCAAGCGGCGCACCTCTTCCAGGACCTCCCGGGCCTCGGGCCTTGGGGCATCGGCGAAGAGGAAGAGGGCCAGGGGCCTTTCTCCCTTCACCAGGAGGGCCAGGCTGTACCCCTCGGCCTCCAGGGCTGCCACCCGGCGGGCGAGCTCGGGAGAGAGGGCAAGGGCGCCCGGGCGCATAAGCCCCACCTCCTCCCCCTCCACCTGGGCGAAGACCCCTAGGCCGGGAACCCCCCGGTGCGCCCTGGCCTCAGGGAGGGGAAGCCCCCGGGCCCTTTCCCGCACCGCCCGGGCCAGGGGGTGGCTCATCCCCACCCCCACCGCCGCCGCCAGGGCCAAAGCCTCGGCCTCGGGAAGCCCCAGGGGCTCCACCCGCAAAAGCCTGGGCTCCCCCAGGGTGAGGGTCCCGGTCTTGTCCAGGGCCAGGTGGCGCACCCAGCCCAGCCGCTCCAAAGCCCCACCCCCCTTGAAGAGAACCCCGAGTCTGGCCCCCCGGGCCACCCCGGCGGCCACGGCGGCGGGCACCGAGACCACCAAGGCGCAGGGGCAGGCGATGAGGAGGAGGGCCAGGGCCTGGTAGAGGTGGCGCTGGAACTCCCCCACAAAGAGGGGCAGAACCCCGCCCCAGAAGAGGGCCAGGAGGAGGACGGCCGGGGTGTAGCGGCGGCTGAAGGCGTCCACCAGCCGCTCCATCTGGGACTTGCGCAAAAGGGCCTCCTCGGCCAGGCGCTCCATCTGGGCCAGGAAGCCCTCGAGGGGGGCCTTCTCCACCCTGAGGAGAAGGCTCCCCGTCACCACCAGGCTCCCCCCGTAGACCCTCTCCCCGACCCCTCGCCTCTGGGGCAGGGGCTCCCCAGTGAAGGCGGCCTCCTCCACCTCCGCCTCTCCCTCCAGGACCACCCCGTCCGCAGGCACCCTCTCCCCCTGGGGCACCCGTACCCGGTCCCCGGGCTTCAGGGCCCCAAGGGGAACCTCCCGGACCTCCTCCCCCTCCAGCCTTAGGGCCCGCCTGGGCAGAAGGCTCGCCAGGGCGAAGATGGCCTTGCGGGAGCGGTCCACGCTGTAGGCCTCCAGCACCTCCCCCACCAGGAAGAGGAAGACCACCACCGCCGCCTCGGCCCAGGCCCCCAGGATGAGGGCCCCCAGGGTAGCCAGGACCACCAGGGCCTGCATGCTGAAGGGGTTCTGGCGGAGGCCGGCCAGGGCCCGCCTGGCCAAGGGGAAAGCCCCCAGGAGGGCCGCCAGGGCGTACCCATAGGTCCCCCACTGGGGCCAGGCCTGGGCGAGGAGGAAGGCCAGGGCAAGGAGGCCCCCGGTGAGGAGGGCCCAGGGCCAGGGGCCGGGAAAACGCCTAGCGCGGAGGCCCTCGGGCTGCAGACGGTACCCCATGGGCCTCAGGACCCGCTCCAGCTCCTTTTCCGCCTGGGGGTTTTCCACCACCAAGAAGAGCTTTCCGCTGGCGAAGCTAACCTGGGCCGCCGCCACGCCCGGCAGGCTCCTGGCGGCCTCCTCCACGTGGCGGGCGCAGTCGGGGCAGTCCATGCCCTCCACGCGGTAAACCCTGGGAGTGGGTTCCATGCCCCCAGGGTAGCGTCATTTGAGCAATCGTTCAAGTGTCTTCTTCCGCGTGGGCCAGGGCCCCCTCCAAGAGGGCCTCCACGTGCTGGTCGGCGAGGCGGTAGTAGACCTGCTTCCCCTCCCGGCGGAAGGCCACCAGCCGGGCCTGGCGGAGAAGCCTGAGCTGGTGGCTCACCGCCGAAACCGAGACCCCGGCCAGGAGGGCCAGGTCGCACACGCAAAGCTCCCCCGCCGCCCTTAGGGCCAGGAGGAGACGCATGCGGGTGGGGTCGGAAAGGGCCTTGAGGAGGAGGGCCGCCCTTTGCAAAAGGCCTTCCTCGGGAAGGGCGGCCCTGGCCCGCTCCACCCTTTCCGGGTGGATCTCGTAGACCCCGCAGACCGCCCTACCAGCCCCGCTTGGCAAGCCTTTCCTCTTCCTTGAGCTGGTCCAGGTTGATGCCCACCATGGGCTCCCCCAGGTCCTCGCTGACCTCGGCCAGGACCTCGGGGTCGTTGTAGTGGGTCACCGCCCGCACGATGGCCCGGGCCCGCTTCTTGGGGTCCCCGGACTTGAAGATGCCCGAGCCCACGAAGACCCCGTCCATACCCAAGTGCATCATGAGGGCGGCGTCGGCAGGGGTGGCGATGCCCCCGGCGGCGAAGTTCACCACGGGAAGCCGCCCGTGCTGGTGCACCCAGCGCACCAGCTCCAAGGGCGCCCCGATCTCCTTAGCGTAGGCCACAAGCTCGTCCTCGCGAAGCGACTGGACGTAGCGGATCTGCTTCCACATGGTGCGGGCATGGCGCACCGCCTCCACCACGTTGCCCGTGCCCGCCTCCCCCTTGGTGCGGATCATGGCCGCCCCCTCGGCGATGCGCCTAAGGGCCTCCCCCAGGTCCCGGGCCCCGTTCACGAAGGGCACTTTGAACTTCCACTTGTCAATGTGGTGCTCCTCGTCGGCGGGGGTCAGGACCTCGGACTCGTCTATGAAGTCCACTCCGATGGCCTCCAGGATCATGGCCTCCACGAAGTGGCCGATCCGCACCTTGGCCATCACGGGGATGGACACCGCCGCCATGATCTCCTTGATGATCTTGGGGTCGGACATGCGGGCCACGCCCCCCTGGGCCCGGATGTCGGCGGGAACCCTCTCCAAGGCCATGACCGCCACCGCCCCCGCCTCCTCGGCGATGATGGCCTGCTCCGGGGTGGTCACGTCCATGATCACCCCGCCCTTGAACATCTCGGCGAACCCGGTCTTGATCTGGAAGGTGCCCTTCTCCATGCCGACCTCCATCCTCCACCTTACGCCTCAGGGGGTCAAGGGTGGTGAGGCACAAACCCGGGGGGCGGCGCCCCCCGGGCCAGGCCCCGGCTTAGGGCAGGTAGGCCAGAGGGTTCCGGGGCACCCCGTTCACCCGCACCTCAAAGTGGAGGTGGGGACCCGTGGACCAGCCCGTGGAACCCACGTAACCGATGAGATCCCCGGCCTCCACCCACTGGCCTGGCCGCACGGCGATGCGGCTCATGTGGGCGTAGAGGGTCTCCACCCCGCCCCCGTGGTCCAGGACCACGTGGAAGCCGTAGCCGAAGGAGCTCCAGCCCGCCACCTGCACCTGGCCCGACTTGGCGGCCACGATGGGCGTGCCGTAGGGCGCGGCCAGGTCAATGCCGGTGTGGTAGCGCTGGAAGGCTCCCCGCCCGCCGAAGTAGGTGGTGATGCGGAAGCCGGAAAGGGGCCAGCGCATCCCCCCTTCCTGGTAGCTCACCCGGCGCACCTGGGGCCTTTGAACCTGGGCCTGGCGGACCTGGGCTTGGCGAAGCTGGGCCTGGCGCAAGGCCTCCTGCCGCCTCCGCTCCTCGGCCAGGCGCCTAAGCTCCTCCTGGCGCTTGCGCTCGGCCTCGAGACGGGCCTGCCTTTCCGCCTCCTGCTTGGCGAGCAAGCGCTGGTAGGTGGCCTTGGCCTCTATGCCGGGCAGGAGGACCAGGTCCCCGGGGCGGAGGGCCGTGGGGTCCTCCAGGCCGTTGGCCTTGGCCACCTCCAGTGGGGAGAGGCCAAAGCGCCGGGCCAGATCCACCAACGTCTCCCCCTCCGGCAGGGCCACCAGAAGCCCCTTGGTCTTCTTGGGAATGTAAAGGAGGCTCCCCGCCACCAGCCTGTCCAGGCTCTCCAAAGAGGGGTTGGCGGAGACAAGCTCCAAAGGCGAAAGGCCAAAGCGCTGGCTCAAAGAGGCCAGGGTGTCCCCGGGCCGGACCCGGTAGACCTCCACCCCAGGGGGGATGCGGGGCTTTCGCTCCTCCACCGCCACCAGGGGGATGCGGAGCTCCTGGCCCACCTGGAGGCGGTCGTCCTTAAGGCCGCTGGACCACAGGATGTGCCTGGGGTCCACCCCGTAGCGGGCGGCGATGCCCGCCAGGGTGTCCCCGGGGCGCACCGTGTAGAGCACCCACCCCTTCCTGGCCGTTCCCCCCACCTCCACCGTGGCCTCCGGAAGAGGCAGGGGGCTCAAGATGGGTAGCTTGGCCCAGGCGGGCAAGGCGCAAAATACGCACAAAGCTCCCAAAATCCCCCGCAAAGGTCACCTCCAAAAACCAAGCCCGGGGAGATTATACCAACCCCCCGGGCGAAAAGGGCAAGGGGCAAAAGGCCTAGCGGGCCGCCAAAGCGGCCAGGAACTCCTTGTTGCTCTTGGTGCGGGCCAGGCGGGAGAGGAGCATCTCCATGGCCTCGGCGGGGTCCATGTCCGCCAGAACCTTGCGCAGAAGCCACATCTTGTGGACCACCTCCTCGCCCAAAAGGAGCTCTTCCCGCCGGGTGCCCGACTTCAGGATGTCTATGGCCGGGAAGATGCGGCGCTCCTCGAGGCGGCGGGAGAGGTGGAGCTCCATGTTGCCCGTGCCCTTGAACTCCTCAAAGATCACATCGTCCATCCGGCTTCCCGTCTCCACCAGGGCGGTGGCCAGGATGGTGAGGCTCCCGCCCCCCCGGATGTTGCGGGCGGCCCCCAGGAAGCGCTTGGGGAAGTAGAGGGCGGCGGAGTCCAGCCCCCCTGAGAGGGTGCGGCCCGTGGGCGGGGTCACCAGGTTGTTGGCCCGGGCCAGGCGGGTGATGGAGTCCAGGAGGATCATCACGTGCCCGCCCTCCTCCACGATGCGCTTGGCCCGCTCGTGGACGAACTCCGCCACCCGGATGTGGTTCTGGGGGGGCTCGTCAAAGGTGCTGGCGATGACCTCGGCCCCCTCTACGCTTTCCCGGAAGTCCGTGACCTCCTCGGGCCGCTCGTCGATGAGGAGGACGATGACCTTGATGTCGGGCTCGTTTTTGAGGACGGCGTTGGCGATCTTCTTGAGGAGGGTGGTCTTACCGGCCTTGGGCGGGGCCACGATGAGCCCCCGCTGCCCCCGGCCGATGGGGGCCAGGAGGTCAATGACCCGGGTGGAGAGCTCGTCCGGGGTGGTCTCCAGCCGGATCTGCCGGTCGGGGAACTGGGGGATGAGCTCGTCAAAGCGGGGGCGGTTCTTGGCGGCCTCGGGGTCTAGGTCGTTGACCGCCTCCACCTTGATGAGGGTTCCGTAGCGCTCGTTCTCCCTGGGGGGCCGGGCCCGGCCCACGATGTAGTCCCCGCTCCTTAGGGCGTACTGGCGGATGAGCCCGGCGGAGACGATGGCCACCCGGGACTCGAGGTTGTAGAGGTTCTCCGTGAGGAAGCCGTAGCCATCGGGGCTGATTTCCAAGTATCCCCTCACCAGCTGCAAACCCTCCCCCTGGGTCTGCCTTTCCAGGAGGGCCATGATGAGCTGGTCCTTCTTCATGCGCTTGTAGTTCTCAATGCCAGCTTCCTGGGCCAACAGGTGGAGCTCCGGCAGGATCTTCCCCGCCAGGTCTTGGTAGGAAAGGGTCGTCTCAGGGGTTTCCGCTTTCTTCTTCATGGCTTGACCTTCTCCCAATCCTCCATAAAGCGCTTGAGGCCTAGGTCCGTCAGGGGATGCTTGAGGAGGGCCTTGAAGACGGCGTGGGGCATGGTGGCGATGTCGGCCCCCAGAAGGGCGGCCTCCGTCACGTGGCGGGGGTGGCGGATGGAGGCGGCGATGACCCGCACCGGCAGGTCCTGGACCTCCCGCATCTCCACGATCTCCCTCAAAAGCTCTCCCCCGTCCCAGGAGATGTCGTCCACCCGGCCCAGGAAGGGGCTCACGTAGCTGGCCCCCGCCCGGGCCGCCAGGAGGGCCTGGTTGGCGGAAAAGATGAGGGTCATGTTGACCCGGATGCCCTCGGCGCTCAATACCCGGCAGGCCTTGAGGCCCTCCTCGGTGGTGGGGAGCTTGACCACGATGTTGGGGTGGAGGGCGGCGAGCCTTCTTCCCTCCTCCACCATGGCCTTGGCCTCGAGGGCCGTGACCTCGGCGGAAACGGGCCCTCCGGCTAGCTCGCAGACGGCTTTCAGGTGCTGGCTAAGCCTTTCCCAGGTGAGGCGCTCCCCGGCAAAGGCCTTGGCCACCAGGGTAGGGTTGGTGGTGACCCCGGAGAGAACGCCCCAAAGGGCGATCTCCCGTATCTCCTCCAAGTCGGCGGTGTCCAGATAAAGCTCCATGTTGGGCTCCTTTTGGCGGGAAAGGACCGGCTTAGCTAGAGTCTAGCAGACGGCTAAAGGGCGTTGTCAAGGTAGGGAGGGGCCTGCTAGCATAGCCTTAGCCGCCAGCAGGGGATTCTACCTCAGGGCTGGCGGGTTGTAAAGGCGAGGATGGGGAGAGTACCTCCGCCCAAAAGCCCCTAGCGAGCCGGGGAGGGTGGAAGCCCGGCGGTGAGGGCGGGTGGGAAGATCACCCCGGAGCCGCGGGAGGAAAGGGCAACCCCCGAGTAATGCCCGCCGGGTGGCGCCCGTAATAGCGCCTCAACGAGGGCCTGGGGCGACCCAGGAAGCGCGGTGGTACCGCGGAAGTCTTCGTGGCTTTCGTCCGCGCCTTTGGGCGCGGGCGTTTTGCTAGGAGGTGAGGGATGTTCAAAGAGGTCGGCGAGCCGGACTTTCCCAGGCTGGAAGAGGAGATCCTGGCCTTCTGGAAGCGGGAGAAGATCTTCCAAAAGAGCGTGGAGGCCCGCAAGGGCGCCCCCCGCTACGCCGTCTACGAGGGCCCCCCCACGGCCAACGGCATGCCCCACGTGGGCCACGCCCAGGCCCGGAGCTACAAGGACCTCTTCCCCCGCTTCAAGACCATGCAGGGCTACTACGCCCCCAGGCGGGCGGGCTGGGACACCCACGGCCTGCCCGTGGAGCTGGAGGTGGAGAAGAAACTGGGGCTAAAGAGCAAGCGGGAGATTGAGGCCTACGGCATTGAGCGCTTCAACCAGGCCTGCCGGGAGTCGGTCTTCACCTACGAGAAGGAGTGGGAGGCCTTCACCGAGCGCCTCGCCTACTGGGTGGACCTGGAAAACGCCTACGCCACCCTGCACCCCACCTACATTGAGAGCATCTGGTGGAGCCTGAAGCGCCTCTTTGACCGGGGCCTCCTCTACCGGGACCACAAGGTGGTGCCCTACTGCCCGCGGTGCGGCACCCCCCTCTCCTCCCACGAGCTCGCTTTGGGCTACAAGGAGATCCACGACCCCTCGGTCTACGTGCGCCTGCCCCTCAAGGAGCCCGGGAGGCTGGGCCTAGAGCGGGCTAGCCTCCTCATCTGGACCACCACGCCCTGGACCCTGCCCGGCAACGTGGCCGCCGCCCTCCACCCCGAGTACACCTACGCCGCCTTCGCCCTGGGCGAGGAGGCCCTGATCCTGGAAGAGGGCCTGGGGAAAGGGCTTCTGGGCGAGGAGACGCCCGTCCTCAGAACCTTCCTGGGGAAGGACCTCGAGGGCCTCCCCTACGAGCCCCCCTATCCCCAGGAGCTGGAGCGGGGGTACTTCACCGTCCTCGCCGACTACGTGAGCCGGGAGGAGGGCACCGGCATCGTCCACCAGGCCCCCGCCTTCGGCGCCGAGGACCTGGAGACGGCCAGGCGCTACGGCCTTCCCCTCCTCAAGACCGTGGACGAGGAGGGGAAGATGAGGGTGGCCCCCTTTGAGGGCCTCTTCTTCCGGGAGGCCAACCGGGCCGTCCTCAAGGACCTAAGGGCGCGGGGCCTCCTCTTTAAGGAGGAGCAGATCCTCCACAGCTACCCCCACTGCTGGCGGTGCTCCACCCCCCTCATGTACTACGCCACCGAGACCTGGTTCATCCGAAACACCGCCTTCAAGGAGGAGCTCATCCGCAAGAACCAGGAGATCAACTGGGTGCCGCCCCACATCAAGGAGGGCCGCTACGGGGAGTGGCTGAGAAACCTGGTGGACTGGGCGCTAAGCCGCAACCGCTACTGGGGCACCCCCCTCCCCATCTGGGTCTGCGAGGCCTGCGGCAAGGAGGAGGCCATCGGGAGCTTCGCCGAGCTTAAGGCCAGGGCCAAAACTCCCCTCCCCGAGCCCTTTGACCCCCACCGCCCCCACGTGGACCGGGTGGAGCTAGGGTGCGCCTGCGGCGGGACCATGCGCCGGGTCCCCTACGTCATTGACGTCTGGTACGACTCCGGGGCCATGCCCTTCGCCTCCATCCACTACCCCTTTGAGAACGAAGCGGAGTTCCGGGAGGCCTTCCCCGCCGACTTCATCGCCGAGGGCGTTGACCAGACCCGGGGCTGGTTCAACTCTTTGCACCAGCTCGGGGTGATGCTCTTCGGCTCCATCGCCTTTAAAAACGTCATCTGCCACGGCCTCATCCTGGACGAGAAGGGGCAGAAGATGTCCAAGTCCAAGGGCAACGTGGTGGACCCCTGGGACATCATCCGGGAGTTCGGGGCGGACGCCCTCCGGTGGTACATCTACATCTCCGCCCCCCCGGAGGCCGACCGCCGCTTCGGCCCCAACCTGGTGCGGGAAACGGTGCGGGACTACTTCCTCACCCTCTGGAACGTTTATAGCTTCTTCGTCACCTACGCCAACCTGGACCGCCCCAACCTGAAGTCCCCGCCCCCGCCCAAGGAGCGGCCCGAGCTGGACCGCTGGCTTCTCGCCCGCATGCAGGACCTCATCCAGAGGGTGACCGAGGCCCTCGAGGCCCATGACCCCACCACCTCTAGCCGCGCCCTCCGGGACTTCGTGGTGGAGGACCTCTCCCAGTGGTACGTGCGCCGGGGGAGGCGGCGCTACTGGAAAAACGAGGACGCCCTGGACCGGGAGTCGGCCTACGCCACCCTCTACGAGGCCCTGGTCCTCATCGCCAAGCTCTCCGCCCCCTTCACCCCCTATCTGGCCGAGGTCCTCTGGCAGAACTTGGTGAGAAGCGTGGACGAAGGGGCCAAAGAAAGCGTCCACCTGGCCGACTGGCCGGAGGTGGACCCGGCTTTGGTGGACGAGGCGCTGGTGACCAAGATGCGGGCGGTCCTTAGGGTGGTGGAGCTAGCCCGCTCGGCCCGGGCCAGAAGCGGGGTCAAGACCAGAACCCCTCTTCCCCTCCTCCTCGTCACCGCCCCCACCCCCTTGGAACGGGAGGGCCTTCGCCACTTCGCCCCCGAGATCGCCGAGGAGCTCAACGTCAAGGAGGTGCGGGTCCTGGAGCCCGGGGAGGAGGTCCTCTCCTACCGGGTCCTCCCCAACCTCAAGCTCTTGGGCAAGAAGTACGGGCGCCTGGTCCCCGGGATCAAAGAGGCCCTGGAGAGGGAGAAGGACCGGGTGGTGGCCGCCCTTTTAAAGGGCGAGGGCGTGGCCCTGGAGGTGGGCGGTCAGGTCCTCCACCTCCTGCCCGAGGAGGTCCTCCTCGAGGCCCAGGCCCCCGAGGGGTACCAGGCCCTGGAGAAGAACGGGTACGTGGCCGCCTTGGAGGTGCGGGTCACCGAGGAGCTGAAGCTGGAGGGCCTGGCCCGGGACCTGATCCGCCTCCTGCAGGAGGCCAGGAAGAGCATGGGCCTGAAGGTGGCGGACCGCATCCGCGTGCGCTACCAGGCGGAAGGGGCCTATCTGGAGGCGCTAAAGCGCCACGGGGACAGGATCGCCGGCGAGGTCCTGGCCGTGGAGCTGGCCGAGGGGCCCCTCGAGGGCTTCGGGACCGGCGTGGAGGACGAGGAGGGGAAGGCCCGCTTCGCCCTGGAAAGGGTAGAATGGCCCCATGGGTGAGGCGGCCGCCAAGCCCCTGAGCCTCGAGGCCTACCTGGCCCTGGAGGCGGCGAGTTCCCGCCGCCACCACCTGGTGGAAGGCTTTTTGTGGGCCATGGCGGGGGCGGGGAAGGCCCACAACCAGCTCCTCACCCGCCTTCTCCTCCAGCTGGCCCCCGCAGCCCTAGCCCAAGGATACGAGGCCTACGCGGCGGACCGCCGCCTCAAGACTGCCCAGGACACGGTCTTTTACCCCGACCTCATGGTGGTATGCGACCCCTCCCCCTCTCCCCTCTACGAGGAAACCCCCTGCCTTCTCGTTGAGATCCTCTCCGAGAGCACGGAGGACCTGGATCGGGGGAAGAAGCTTTGGCACTACCTGCGCCTACCCTCGCTGAAGGCCTACCTCATGGTGGATAGCCGCAGGATGAGCCTGGAGGCCTACCTGCGGCAGGGGGAAACTTGGGTCTACCGGGCCCTAGGCCCTAAAGAGGCCCTAGCCCTCCCCTGCCCTCCCGTAACCCTCTCCGTAGAGGCGCTTTACCAGGGTGTGGAGCTAGGGGTATAGTGCCCCCGTGCCGGAACCGCAAGCCCTCCTAGAACCTCTGGAGCTGGACGCCCTCTACATCACCCGCCCGGAGAACGTCCGCTACCTCACGGGCTTCCCCCACCCCGAGGACGCCCAGGTCCTCATCGCCCCCGAAGGGGCCTTCCTCCTCACCGACCCCCGCTACCCCGAGGCGGAGCGGGAAAGCCGCATCCCCGCCAGGGTCCTGAAGCGGGAGGAGAGGGAGGCCCTCTTCCAGGACCTGAGGGGCCGGGTGGGCTTTGAGGCGGAGCACCTCCCCTACGCCGCCCTGGAGCGCCTGCGGGAGCTTTCTCCTGCGGAGTGGGTACCCACCAAGGGGGTCATAGAGCGCCTCCGCCTCAAGAAAAGCCCCGAGGAAGTGGCGAGGATCCGCCAGGCCCAGGCCCTGGCGGAAAGGGCCCTGGAGCGGGCCCTGACCCTCCTAAGGCCCGGGGTGGAGGAGCGGGAAGTGGCCCTGGAGATAGAGTTCTTCCTGCGCAAAGAGGGCGCGGAGGACGTGGCCTTCCCCCCCATCGTGGCCTCCGGGGCGAGGGGGGCCCTGCCCCACGCCGGGGCCTCGGAGAAGCGCCTGGAGCCCGGGGAGCTCATCACCCTGGACCTGGGGGCCAAGGTGGCGGGGTACCACTCGGATATGACCCGCACCGTGGCCCTGGGGAAGCCTTCTCCGGAGATGCGCCGGGTCTACGAGGCAGTCCAGGAGGCCCTCGAGGTGGCCCTTCAGGGCCTTAAGCCCGGAAGGACGGGGAAGGAGGTGGACGCCCTGGCCCGCGAGGCCCTGGGGCGCCACGGCCTGGACCGCTATTTCGTCCACTCCCTGGGTCACGGGGTGGGCCTCGCCGTCCACGAGGGACCGGGGCTTTCCCCCTACACCGAAGAGGTCCTGGAGCCCGGCATGGTGGTCACCGTGGAGCCCGGGGTCTACCTGCCCGGGGTGGGCGGGGTGCGGATTGAGGAGCTGGTCCTCATCACCGAGGACGGGATAGAGCTCCTTTCCCGATTTCCCCGGGGCTACCTGGAGGTCTAGGATGCGCCTTCTCGCCCTATGGCTCGTTTTCGCCCTGGCCCTGGCCCTGGCCCAGACCTACACCGTGAAGCCGGGGGACACCCTCTACCGCATCGCCAAAGCCCACGGCCTCACCGTGGCCGAGCTCATGCGGCTAAACGGCCTCACCTCGGAGCGCATCTACCCCGGCCAGGTGCTGAGGGTGGGTGGGGAAGGGCCAAAAGAACCCAGGGGGCGCTTCTTCCAAGAAGGCCTCGCCGTCTGGTACGGCCCCGGCTTCCACGGCAAAAGGACGGCCAGCGGCGAAATCTACGACTTGCACGCCCTCACCGCCGCCCACCCCACCCTCCCCTTCGGCACCCGGGTGCGGGTGACCAACCCCAAAAACGGCCGGAGCGTGGTGGTGCGCATCAACGACCGGGGGCCTTTTGGAGGGCGGTACATCATTGACCTCTCCTACGCAGCCGCCAAGGCCATCGGGGCCCTTTCCGCCACCCGGGTGCGCCTCGAGGTCCTGGAGGAGTGATGGTCCGCTACGGGTTTCACCTCTCCATCGCCAGCAAGAAGGGGGTGGCCGGGGCCCTCGAGGAGGCCATGGCCCTGGGGCTCACCGCCTTCCAGATCTTCGCCAAAAGCCCCAGGAGCTGGAGGACCCGGCCCCTCGCCGCAAACGAGGTGGAGGCCTTCCGGGCCCTGAAGGAGATGGCGGGGGGGATGCCCGCCGTCATCCACGCCTCCTACCTGGTGAACCTGGGGGCCGAGGGGGAGCTCTGGGAAAAGAGCGTCATGAGCCTGGCCGACGACCTGGAGAAGGCGGCCATCCTGGGCGTGGAGTACGTGGTGGTCCACCCCGGCTCCGGGGACCCCAAGAGGGTCAAGGAGGGGGCCCTCAAGGCCCTCCGCCTGGCGGGGGTCAGGGGGAAGCCCACCCTCCTTCTGGAGAACACCGCCGGGGGCGGGGAGAAGGTGGGAAGCCGCTTTGAGGAGCTGGCCTGGCTCCTGGAGGACACCCCCCTGCAGGCCTGCTTAGACACCTGCCACGCCTTCGCCGCCGGCTACGACGTGAAGGAAGACCCCCAAGGGGTCCTCATCGCCTTGGATAAGGCGGTGGGCCTGGAGCGGGTGCCGGTGGTCCACCTCAACGACTCCGTGGGCGGCTTGGGGAGCCGCATAGACCACCACGCCCACCTCCTCCAGGGCCAGATCGGCGAGGGCCTCAAGGAGGTCCTTCTAGACCCCAGGCTGAGGGGCCGGGTCTTCATCCTGGAGACCCCCAGGAGCCCCGAGGAGGACGCCTGGAACCTGAAGGTCCTCCAGGGCTGGCTGGAGGAGGCCGCCTCCCAGAATAAGCTGTAGGGCGGAGACCGCCAGGGCGAGAAGCCCCAGCCTAAAGGCCCGGTCTTCCCCTTTGCCGGGGCCCCCATGCTGGCGCAAGCCAGCATGGGGTGGTATTAGGCCACCCCGAGCCCCGCCCCCAGGAGGGCCAGGGCGATCCCGTTGAGCCAGCCCAAGAGGGGCAGGAGGGTGGGGTATTTAAAGCTGCGCATACCCCCAGCCTAGCTAAAGAAAAACCCAAAGAAGGCCCTGCGGGCGAAGCGGAGCACCTCCTGGATAGGCCCCCGGAGCACGGTGAGGATGAGGAGGAAGGAGAGCCAAGCATACTGCTCAAGCCGCCAGAGAAAAGGGTGCCAGGAGAGGGGCAGAAGGCTTTGCAGGATCTTGGAGCCGTCCAGGGGCAGAATGGGCAGGAGGTTGAAGACGGCCAGGAGCAGGTTGACGCTGCTGGCGAAGAAGAAGGCCAGGGCTAAAACCCCGAGGAAGGTCTGCCCCTCCCCCCGGAAGGTGAGGGCCACGCCCCAGGGGTCCAAGGCGAACAGCCCCCGCACCAGAAGGGCGAAGAGGACCGCCAGGGCCAGGTTGATGACGATGCCGGCGATGGAGACCACAAAAAGGCCCAGGCGGTAGCTCCGGAAGGCCCAGGGGTTCACCGGCACCGGCTTGGCCCAGCCGAACCCCACGAGAAGGAGCAGGACCGTGCCCAAAGGGTCCAGGTGCTTTAGGGGGTTCAGGGTGAGGCGGCCCAGGCGCCTGGCGGTGTCATCGCCAAAGCGGTAGGCGGCGTAGGCGTGGCCCCACTCGTGGAGGGCCAGGCTCAGGAGGAGGGCCGAAAAGGCCAGGGCGAAGGCCAGGGGGTCCTGCTGCAGGAGGGCGATCATAGGCCAAGAACCCGGTAGACGCTATCCAGGAGGCCGGAAAGCCCCTGGGCCACGGTGGCCGTGACCCCGGCAAAGGAGAGGACCAGGAAGATGAGGATGAAGCCCAGAGGCCCCAGGGCAGCGATCTGGTCCAGGAAGCGCCGGGCCTCGAGGCCCCCCACGGCGTAAAGGGCCTTGGCCCCGTCCAGGGGCGGGACGGGGAAAAGGTAGATGGCGGCGTGGAGGAGCATGAGGCGCTGGGCCACCAGAAGCCCCTCCCCAAAGGGATAGGGCAGGAAGCGGGCCAAAAGGCCATAGAGGAAGGCGGCGAAGAAGAAGCCCAAAGGCCCCATGAAGGCCACCATGGCCCCTTTCCACCCCGGCAGGTTGGTGGGCACAAAGCGGGGCCAGCCAAAGCCCAGAAGGAGAAGGAGCACCAGGCCCAAAGGCTCCAGGTGGACCCTTAGGTCCAGGGAGAGGAAGCCGTAGCGCCTGGGGGCGGTTTCCCCATAGCGGTCCGCCAGGTAGGCCTGGAAGAGGTTGTGGAGTACAAGCCCCAGGGCGGCCAAGGCGAAGGCCACCAGGAAGACCGGGGGGTCATTCAGGAGAGGGAAGAGTCCCATCGCCCACCAGTCTACGGGCTAGGGCCAGCTCCTCCTCAAAGGTCCGCACCTCGCCCCTGGCCCGGGCCTCGGCCACCCGCCTCAGGATCTCCCCGATCTTTGGCCCGGGCTGCAGGCCCATCTCCAGAAGGTCCCTCCCCATGAGGACCCTGGGCCTTTCCGCAAGCCAGGCCTCCTTCTCCGGGAAGAGGGCCAGGAAGGCGCTCCTAAGGGGCTCCTTCTCCAAGGCCTCCCGATCGGCCTCTCCCCTACCCGCCCTGAGGAGTAGGGCAAGCCCCTCCCTGAGGCACCTGGGGAGGGCCAGGGCCTGGGCCCTTTCCATGGGGTCCTCCTGGAAGTAGAGGAGGAGGAGAAGCCTGGCCTCCACCAGGGCCTTCCCCTCCCCCTTGAGCCTGGCGAAGGGCTCCTTGGGGGGCAGGCGGAGGCGGTAGAGGGGGTAGAGGGCGGAAAGCGCCTCCAGCAGGGTCAGGGCCTCCAGGAAGGTGTCCTCCTCGAGGGTGAGGAGGAGCTCGTCCCGAAGCCGGCTCTTGCTGGCCGTGGCCAGGACCTCGGGGAGAAGGGCCGGGGGAAGGGCCTTCAGGGCCTCCTCGGCGAAGCGGAAGGCGAGCCGGGCCGCCAGGCGGGCCCCCCGGACGATGCGGCTCGGGTCCTCCACGAAGGAAAGGGGGTGGAGGGGCCTTAAAAGCCTGGCCTCCAGGTCCGAAAGGCCCCCGTAAGGGTCCAAAAGCTCCAGGGTGGCCAGGGAGAGGGCCATGGCGTTCACCGTGTAGTCCCGGCGCTCCAGGTCCTTGGCGATGGGGGCGGGCCGCACCTCCGGTAGGGCCCCGGGGTAAGGGTAGACCTCCTCCCGGCTTTCCGCCAGGTCCACGGAAAGGCCGAAGGGCAGGCGCACCCTCCCCGTGCCGAAGGCGTAGTGGAGGGCGTAACTACCCCCAAAGCGCTCCACCAAAAGGCGGGCCACCTCCTCCACCCGCACCCCCGGCTCCAACACCAGGTCTATGTCGGGGCCGGACCGCAAAAGAAGGGCGTCCCGCACCGCACCCCCCACCAGGTAGACCCCCTGGGGGAAAGCCTCCTTGAGGGCCAGAAGCACCCGCCTGACCCCCTCGGGGAGGGAAAAGAGAAGGCGCTCCCCTAAAGGGGCCTCCGGGGAGGGGCGCTTGCGGTAGAGGTCGGTGCGGGTGAAGATGCCGAGGAGCCTGTATCCCTCCCCCACCGGCTCCCCCACCAGGAGCCGTCCCCCGCCCTCCTTGAGCCTGGCCTCCGCCTGGGACAGGGGGGTGTCGGGGGGCAGGACCACGGCCCGGGCCAGAAACCCCTCCACCGGGTGGTGGGAAAGCCCCAGGCGCTCGGCCTTCTTGAGGTCCCGCCTCCTGGCGATCCCTAAAACCCTGACCCCGCCCTCGGGGAGGGGCACCACCACGGGCATGGCCCCGTACCCCCGTTCCTCCAGGACCCGCAGGGCCTCCCGCACCGTGGTGGGCTTTAAGACCTCCACGGGGGCGGTCATCACCTCCCCCAGGGTGGGCTCGGGGTCCAGGTGCTGGGCAAGGGTGGTGAGGAGGAGGTTTAGGGCCCGCCTCTCCCCCCTGACCCGGGCGAAGGCGGCCCGGGGATGCCCCCCGCCCCCCACCTGGGCCAGCCAGCGGGCCACGTCCAGGCGGGCCCGGCTTCGGGCGATGAGAAGCGCCTCCTTCCCCAGGCGCAGGACGAGGAGGACCCCGTCCGCCTCGTGCAGGTCCAGAAGGGTGTGGGCCAGGGGGGCCAGGGCAGGCACGTACCCCTCTTCTTTGGCCCGGGCCAGGAGGAGGCGAAACCCCTCCACCTCCACCACCCTGGCGCTTTTGAGAAGCTCCTGGAAGATGGCCCTGGCCTCCGGGCCCAGAGGGGCCCGGACCCAGGTCCTTACCCGGGGGATCTCGGCCCCCATGAGGGCCAGGAAGTGGGCGGCCTCCAGGTCTAAAGGCTTGGTGGAGGGAAAGCTGAAGCCCCCGGTGTCCTCCCAAATCCCCGCGTAGGCCAAGGTGGCCTCCAAGGGGGTGAGGCCCAGGCCCCGTTCCTGGAGGAGGGGAACCAGAAGGCTCACCGTGGCCCCCACCTCCTGGACCCGCCCCCCCACAGCGGGCACGTCCCCGGGCAAGCGGGGGTGGTGGTCAAAGACCAGGAAGGGCACCTTCCCCACCAGGGCCCGGAAGGGGCCGATGCGCTCGGGGCGGGCGTTGTCCACCAGGATCACCTCGGTGACCCGATCCAAAGGCACCTCCGAGGCGGGCACCAGGTCCAGGCGGTCCTCCAGAAGGGGGGCGATCTCCTTTAGGGGACCCTCGAGGCCCCCCACCACCGCCAGGAGGCTCCCGGGAAAGAGCTTGCCCGCCAGGACCATGGACCCCAGGGCATCAAAGTCCAGGTTCTCGTGGGCCACCACCACCCGCACGCCTAAAAGCTTACTTGACGGAGGAATCCCCCCTTGGTACACTCAGGCTTGGCGCTTGGAGAGGTGCCCGAGTGGCTGAAGGGACACGACTGGAAATCGTGTAGGCGGGCTTAAACCTGCCTCGCGGGTTCGAATCCCGCCCTCTCCGCCAAACCGCCCCCGGTCTCAGGGCCGGGGGCCTTCCTCTACCTCCACCACCCGCCCCGCCCTCCTGGCCGCCTCCGCCAAAAAGGTGAGCCGGTGGGCGTAGAGGACCTCCTCAAAGGGCTCCAAAAGCCCCGGGTCCTCCCGCTCAACCGCCGCCATGAAGGCCGCCATAAGCCCAAAGTCCCCGCCCCCGTATCCCGAACGGATGGACCCCTCCGCCTCCCCCTTCAGGTCCACGGTCCCTTCGCCCTTCACAAAGTCAAAGATGCGGATGTACCGCCCGTCCCCCCAGATCTCCCCGCCCGTCCCAAAAAGCCGCGTCTCCCGAAAGCGCATCCGGGAAAGCCCCTCGGCGTGAAAGCTGGCCGTGCGGCCATCCCGGCACTCCAGGGCCACCACCTGGTGGTCGGCCACGTCGTTCTTTCCCCAATAGACGCACTCCCCGTAGGGGCCCTCCGCCAAAGCCCGCTCCAGGTTCTCCCGGGCCACCGGGAAGGCCACCACGTCCAGAGGCCAGCCCCGCTCCCCCCTCTCGTAGGCCTCCAGGTAGATGCGCCTGGCCGAGAAGGGGCAAGCCCTCTCCACCTCCTCGGGGCAGAGAAGGCACCGCTCCGCCGCCCCCTTGGGCCTCCTCTCCGGGCGGAAGTGGTAGAGGCCCCCGAAGGAGGCCACCCGGGCCACCTCCCCAGGCATCAGGAAGAGGAGCCAGTCCAGGTCGTGGACGCTCTTGGCCAGGAGGAAGGGGCTGGACTCCCCCTCCTTCCGCCAGTTGCCCCGCACGAAGCTGTGGGCGAAGTGCCAGTGGCCCACGGGCTCCAGGTGCTGGACCGAGACCACCTGAGCTCATCCATGAGGCCATAGTCCTGACCCGAGAGAGGCTGAGGATAACCTGAGCTTTAGCCCTCGAGACCCCTCTCCCCTTCGCCCATCTCCTATTGCGCAACACGATGCGGGCTCTATAATGCCCCTGTGCCGGGGCCGTTAGCTCAGCTGGTGAGAGCGCCGGCCTTATAAGCCGGTGGTCGCGGGTTCAAGTCCCGCACGGCCTACCAGGCTTGAGTCTTCCCGGCTCAGGTTGCTGACCTAAAGCGTGAAGCAGGCCTCGAGGGGCGAGGTACCGAGGAGCGGGTATGGCGGTTGATGTGGAGGCGGGGCCAACCAGCTACAGGCCCCGTGGCCGGTGTGGGCCACCATCGCCGCCCCTCGGGGAAGGGGGCGGGCATTACTCCCCGCGGCCTTCACGCCCCCACCTCCTCAACTCTATGCGCCCTAAGGGGCCGATGTGCATAGAGTTGCGACGAATCTCTAGGGCTCTTTTGCATAAACCCCGCAAGCGGTCTTCGGGGAGAAGCGCGGGGCCAAGGCGGCCCGCATCCTCCGAGGGAAAAGGGGCCTCCAGGAGCGCCCCCTGAAGACCGGTCCTAGATACCCTCAGGGAGCTTTGGGGGCTCCAGGCCGTAGCGGGAGACCACGGCCCGGATGTCCTCCACCAGGCGGGAAAGGCGTTCCCTCTCCTCGGGGGTGGTGGGGCGTGCCCGCTTCAAGAGGCCGTACAGGTGGCCCAGTTCAGACACCTCACTCAGCCACTCCTGGTCGTCCCAGTCATCGGGGTTGAGGAGAGCGTCCCGGATGACGGGCCAGTACTCCTCAGCCCAGTTGAGGAGAGCCTGGGGGTCGTCTCCTCTCAACATGAGTCCTCCTGGGGCCATTATGGCCGGAGAAACCGCCCGAGGCGAGGCCCCCTCGAGGCCCGGTCAAGGCCGGGGGGAGGCCTCCCCCTGCAAACTTGTGCCTTCCCTTCACGATGTGGGAGGCCCTTCTCACCGTAGCCCCACCGCCGCCGCGGCCTGACCCTCGAGGCCCAGGAGGCCTCCCGGGGCCCCTCCCCCAGGCCCCGGGCCAGGGCCTCTTGGGGTAGCCCCCCCAAGTCCTTTTAGAAAGAAGGGGGAAGCGAATAGCCGCAATAGCCGCAATAGCCGCGAAGCCCGTCTGGTAGGGCATTTCTGCCTGCGGCTATTGTGCGGCTATTGCGGGGAAGAGGGGGCGAATAGCCGCAAGTGGGCATGCCGTCCTGGAGAGCGTTTGCGGCGTTCGCGGCTATTACCCCGCCGCTTTTTCTAAAAGCCAGGGGCCAGGCCGGCCTCGAGGGCCGTGGTATCCTCTCCCTAAGAAGCCGCCCTAAGGAAGGAGGCCCCGATGGAGGAAGAGTTCAAGTGGCCCAGCCCGTTGGAGAGGGCCAGAGACCGTTGGGAAACGCTGAAGGAGATGCTGGCCAACCCGGAGGACTTTGACGATGACTACGTCCTGGCCGAAGTGTTGGAGTTCCCCATCCTCCTTGACCAACTGCAGAGGGCCTACCTCGAGAACCCCGAGGAGGTGCGGGCCATCGTGCGGGAGATTTGCGAGCGGAAAGAGGAGCTGAAGCGGGTGCTGGACCTCGAGGTCAGGGAGGCCCTTCTGCCCGGGGGGTGCGAGGGAGAGGGTTAGGACTCTTCTTCATAGGCCAGGAGGTCCTGAACGCCGTAGGGCTTGCCCGTGAGCTTCCGTAGGCCCCAGCCCACAGGGTTGACAAAACCTCCCTCACCCCCTACCCTGAAAAGGGTATGCGGAGAGGAGGTGAGACCAAGGTGCGAGAAGAAGGCCCGCAAAGTCACCCAGGCCCTTGGGAAGCCTCCCTCTCCACCTTCCCTTCCCCCTAAAACGCCAAATCGGCTCTCCCAAGGGTGAGGCCAACGGCAAAAGTTGCCCCTAGGCGCTTTCCTCATAGGTCGCGCTCGAGGGGTATGGCCTGGAACGTTCGTTTCCAGGGATCAAGGAAACCCTTACGAGGTGGAGCCATGCCTTTGGTCTGCCGGAACCTCATGAGCCTTTTGGAGGAAGGAAACCTGCAGAGCGTAAAGCTCCTCCTGGGGCAAGCCAGCCCCCAGGAGATCGTGTTTTGCCTTAGGCTGTTGGAGTCCCCCCGCAGGGCCCTTGTCTTCCGCCTGCTGGACAAGGAGCGGGCCCTGGCCGTCTTCGAGGCCTTGGACCGCCCCGAGCAGGCCGAGCTGGTCAAGGCCATGGAGGACCCCGACCTCCTGCCCCTCTTGGAGAGCCTGAAGGCAGAGGAACGGGTAAGGCTTTTTGAGGAGCTCCCTGCCAAGGTGGTCAAGCGGCTCCTGCAGGAGCTCTCCCCAGAGGCTCGGGAAGGGGTCAGCCTGCTCCTGGGCTACCCCGAGGGTAGCGCAGGCCGGGTGATGAACCCGGATTACCTGGCCCTCCCCGAGGAAACCACGGTAGAGGAGGCCTTGAAGCGGGTGAAAGACTCCCCACTTCCCACAGAGAACCTGGAGGTGATCTTCGTGCTGGGGCCGGGCAGGATTTACCAGGGCTACGTGCCCCTGGCCCGGCTCCTCAAAGCGGACCCCCAAACAACCCTAAAGGACCTGGCGGTGGTCGGGGCCGCCGTCTCCGCCTACGACTCCCAGGACCAGGTGGCCGAGCTGTTCAAGCGCCACCAGTACCCCCTGGTGGCGGTAGTGGACAAGGAGGGGCGGTTGGTGGGGGCCATCGATGCCGAGCGCGGTGTGGAGCTGGTGGAGGAACACGAAGCCCAACGGCTCACCACCTTTGGGGGCATCCTTCCCCCAAAAGGCCCCGACGTGGACTACCTCAGGAGCCCTCTGGGCGTACTCTTCCGGACCCGGGTGATCTGGCTAGCCCTTCTGACCCTCTTTGGGGTCTTCGTCTCCACCTACGTGGCCGAACAGGAGGAGGTCCTGGAGCGCGTCATCGTCCTCGCCGCCTTCATCGCCCCCATCATCGACATGGGGGGGAACACGGGTAGCCAGGCGGCCACCCTGGTCATCCGCTCCCTGGCCCTGGGGCAGGTGCGGCCGCGGCTCAGGGACTACCTCCTCATCCTCAGGCGGGAGGTGCCCGTGGCCCTAAGCCTGGGCATCGTCATCGGCATACTGGAAGCCGTCCTGGCCTTCTTCTCCAAAGGCGTGGGTTGGGACATCCTGCTGGTGGTGGGTCTGGCCATGACCACGGTCACCATCCTCGGGGGCTTGATCGGCTCTGCCCTTCCTTTCCTGGCTAAGCGCTTCGGCGTGGACCCCGCCACGCTAAGCGGCCCCGCCATCACCTCCATCATGGACCTCCTAGGGGTCTTCGTATACTTCGGCTACGTCCGCCTCTTTCTGGGCCACCTGCTGGAGTGAGCACGGAGGCTGAGCTCTCATCCCTTCGTGTGCTACTTGACCCAACCCCTGGGGTGTGAAAAAAGAGGGGGTGCTACGCTTCCAAACCGAGAGCACCCCCTCTACTCAGGGCTTTACCCAAAACTCCTTCCTCGCCCTCCCTTAGCCTGCTTCAAGAGTTCTTGGGTGACTTCATAGTTGAGCAGGCGAACCAGGCCCCTCAGGAGCAGGTACGGACCATCCCTCTCGCTGGGCAGCCCCAGCTTGCCCCCGAGCTGCAAAAGAAACCCCTT
>NZ_LHCI01000106.1:1951599-2013249 GCF_001280255.1 Thermus aquaticus
TCCTCACCCTCCAGGGCAGTCGCGCTCTCCTGATAGACCCGGTCAAGGAGGGCTTCTGCCTCCACCCGTGGGTTGGACAGGAAGCGGTAAAGGGCTTTGGCCTGGTGGAAGCGGTTCTGGAGGGGAGAAGGGAGCGAGGCCACCATCTCGCTCACCCGGGCTGAGCCTGCGGCCAAGGCGCCCCGCACCACCTCTTCAAACCGTCGGTGGAGGCGCTTATCGGGGGAAAACGCTCGCAAAACGGCCCGTGAACTCCTGGAGCCTGGCCTCGGCCACCTTGAGCATGTCCATGGATCACCCCCGGTACCAGATACGGGCTGCGCCCGCAAGGGGAGATTTACCACGAAACGGAGATGTGGGTAAAGTCCTGGAGATTTACCACGAAACGGAGATGTGGGTAAAGTCCTGCTCTACTATCTTGACGCAGAAACCCTCCTTGTGGCTATCTACCTGGACTTACGCGGTGCTGAAGATCCCCGATAAAATGGGCCTCAAGATGTTTCCCTATGGGAAAGCAGCCGGTGACTAGGGAGGCCCAATGAAGAGGATACCACGGCCTGTTCTGCGCGCTCTAGATCACGGGTGAAGCCCGTATCTTGGAGCTTTAGCCCAAAGCCCCATCAATACCTCCGCCCTGGCCATGGCCGAGGGCCAAGACTTCGCTCACGACACCCTCTACCGGGCCCTGAACCAACCCTTGGCCTCCTTCTTTGAACTCTCCCTGGAGCTCTGCAAGGCCATGGGTGGCCTGGACCGGGGCTACCTCATCCTTTGGGCTGTCCCTGGTGGTGCTAGCCTGGACGGACGGGAAGCGGCGGATTCCCCTGGCGTTCCTGCCCTACTTCGGGGAAGAAGAGAGCAAGCTGGACCTGGCCCTGCTGGAGTGGGCCAAGGAGGCGGGCTTTCGTCCGGAGGGGGTGCTCTTTGACGCCTGGTACGCGGCGAGGCGGGTCCTGGAGTGGCTCCGTGCCCACGGCTGGCCTTTTGTCACGAGGCTCAGGTCTAACCGTGTGCTGGACGGTGTTCAGCTCAGGAGGCGTGGGGGTACCCGTTGGGTGAAGGCGGGGAGGCTGCGGGGCCTGACCTTCGCCGTGGGGGTGTTCAAGCGCGGGGGGAAGTTTTACGGGACGGATCGGGAGGAATGGTGGGGGGTGGGGATGAGGGAGGTCTACCGGTCGCGGCAAGCGATTGAAGAGATTTTCCGGGGGCTTCAACAGGAACTGGGGTGGACGGGGCATCGGCACTGGCGTAGGGCCAGGCTTCTGGCCCATCTGGCCTTGGGCTTGGTGGCCTATGGGCTCATTGAGCGGCAGCGGGAGGGGCTGGGGTTGAGTTTCTACCAATGCCGACGGAGACTCATCGCAGGCAAGCTGAGCCTGGATTTGAGCCCTCTGTTACCGGTGCAGGTGGAGGCCGCGTAAGTCCAGACATGCTGTTCGGCCTGGAGCGGCCCATCCCGGAAGACCCCAGGGTGCGGGCCTTGCTGGTGCAGTGGGGCCACCTCACCCCCGAGGAGGCCTTCCCCGAGGGGGAGGCCAAGCCCCTCCCCGCCCTGGAAGGAGGGGAGGATGGTCCTTGACCTCTCCTCCTCGCCCCCCGTGCGCCTCCACCACGGGGAGGCCCTCGAGGGCCTGTCCCCCAAGGAGCGGGGGCAGGCCCTTCTCAGGGGCCTCAAGGTGGAGCACTATTGGTGGGAGCCCGCGGAAGAAGAGGATGTGGAGGAGGAAGCGTGAGGTGGCTTTGGCGGCTTCTCAGGCTCATAGGGGACGTGAAGGCCCTCTCCCGGGGGCGGCTTCCCAAGCGCCTGGCCTGGAGGTGGGCCAAGAGGACCCTGAGGCGGGCGGGAAGACGAAGGGGGTGGTGGTAGTGGGGAAGCGCAAGCGGGGCAACGGGGAGGGCACCATCGTGCGCCGCCGCGATGGGCGTTGGATGGGCCAGCTGATGGTGGGCTACGGCCCCGATGGCAAGCCCAGGAGGCGCACGGTCTACGGCAGGACCCGGCAGGAGGTGGCGGCCAAGCTGGCCGAACTCGCCGCCCAGCACCACAAGGGCCTCCTCCCCTCCCCCGAGGCCATCACCGTGCGGGAGTGGGCCTCGAGGTGGCTTGAGCGGAAGGCCCGGAAGGTGCGGCCCAAGACCCTCCTTCTCTACTGGGAGGAGCTGGCCTACGCCCTTCCCTCCCTCGAGGACCCCCAGGCCAAAGACCCCTTGGGGAGCATGCGCCTTCAGGCCGTCCAGCCCGCCCACATTCGGGCCCTCCTGGACGGCCTGGCCGAGCGGGGCCTCTCCGTGCGCACGGTGAAGAAGGTGCGGGAGAAGCTTCACGCCCTCTTTGAGGAGGCCCTGAGCCTAGAGCTGGTGGCCCGAAACCCCGTGGCCCCGGTGAAGGTGAAGGCCCCCGCCCCGGAGAAGACGGGGAGGGCCCTGGAACCCGGAGAAGCGGATGCCCTCCTCGAGGCCCTGGATGCCTACCCTGACCCCCGCATGGGCCTCGCCCTGCACCTTGGGCTGGCGTTGGGCCTCCGGAGGGTGGAGATTCTGGGGCTCCAATGGGAGGACCTGGACATCGAGGAAGGAGTCCTCACCATCCGAAGGGCCTGGGTAGCCGTGGAGGGAAGGGGGGAGATTTCGGACCCCAAAACGCCGAACGCGTACCGGACCCTTCCTATCCCCCACTCCACCCTGGTGCGGCTCAGGGCCTACCGGGCCTGGTGGGAGGGCACCTTCGGGGGCCTGGGGACTCCCTGGGTCTTCCCCGGCACCAAGGACCCCTCGTGGCCCTAAACCCCAACAGCCCCAACCACGCCCTGAGGCGGATAACCCAACGCCTGGGCCTGGAACGGGTGCGGGTCCATGACCTCCGGCACAGCTACGGCACCCTCTGCTTGGCGCGAAGAGTCCCCCTCGAGGTGGTATCGGAGCGCTTGGGGCACGCCAACCCCACCATCACCCTCAACCGCTACCGCCACGTCCTAGAGGAGGAGCGCCGGGGCTGGGTCATGAACCTCGAGGAGCTGGTGAAGCCTAACCGGGCCAAGGCCTGACCCGGGTTGCAGTAGGGTTGCAGTAAAAAGGCCTTCCCCCCCTCACTACCGAGGGGGGAAGTTTTGCGTCCCTGCGCTGGTGGAGCGGGGGGGATTTGAACCCCCGACCTCCCGCTTGCAAGGCGGGTGCTCTCCCTCTGAGCTACCGCCCCAGGCCTTAGGGAGTATAGCCCAACCGGGGGGGTTCCGCAAAGGCCCCTTGGGCCCTATAATCGGTAAGGCGTGCCGGACCAGCCCCTGGGCAGGGGAAGGTCCCTGGGGAAAAAGGCCGGCCCGCACGAACCGCCAAGCCCAACCTTCCCCGAATGGGAGGAATATGCCGCTTAACATCACGGTAAAGGAGCTACTGGAAGCCGGGGTCCACTTCGGCCACGAGCGCAAGCGCTGGAACCCCAAGTTCAGCCGCTACATCTACGCCGAGCGCAACGGCATCCACATCATTGACCTGCAGAAGACCATGGTGGAGCTGGAGCGCACCTTCCGCTTCCTCGAGGACCTAGCCATGCGGGGGGGCACGGTGCTCTTCGTGGGCACCAAGAAGCAGGCCCAGGACATCGTGCGCATGGAAGCGGACCGGGCGGGGATGCCCTACGTGAACCAGCGCTGGCTGGGCGGGATGCTGACCAACTTCAAGACCATCGCCCAGCGGGTGAACCGCCTAGAGGAGCTGGAGAACCTCTTCGCCTCCGAGGACATCAACCAGCGCCCCAAGAAAGAGCAGGTGCGGCTCAAGCACGAGCTGGAGCGCCTGCAGAAGTACCTCTCGGGCTTCCGGCGGCTCAAGCGCCTCCCCGACGCCATCTTCGTCGTGGACCCCACCAAGGAGGCCATCGCCGTGCGGGAGGCCAGGAAGCTCTTCATCCCCGTCATCGCCCTGGCGGACACGGACTCCGACCCCGACCTGGTGGACTACATCATCCCCGGCAACGACGACGCCATCCGCTCCATCCAGCTCATCCTCTCCCGGGCGGCGGACCTGATCATTGAGGCCCGGGGCGGGGTGGTGGAACCCTCCCCCTCCTACGCCCTGGTGGAGGAGGCGGAGCGCATGGAGGCCCAAAGCCGGGGACTGAGCGATGAGGGCCTTGAGGACGAGGTGGAAGCATGAGCCAGATGGAACTCATCAAGAAGCTCCGCGAGGCCACGGGGGCCGGGATGATGGACGTGAAGAAGGCCCTCGAGGACGCCGGCTGGAACGAGGAAAAGGCCGTTCAGCTCCTTAGGGAGCGGGGGGCCATGAAGGCGGCCAAGAAGGCGGAGCGGGAGGCCCGGGAAGGCATCATCGGCCACTACATCCACCACAACCAGCGGGTGGGGGTCATCCTGGAGCTCAACTGCGAGACCGACTTCGTGGCCAGGAACGAGGTCTTCCAGAACCTGGCCAAGGACCTGGCCATGCACATCGCCATGATGAACCCCCGGTACGTCTCCGCCGAGGAGATTCCCGCCGAGGAGCTGGAGAAGGAGCGGCAGATCTACATCCAGGCCGCTTTGAACGAGGGCAAACCCCAGCCAATCGCCGAGAAGATCGCCGAGGGCCGCCTGAAGAAGTACCTGGAGGAGGTGGTCCTCCTGGAGCAGCCCTTCGTCAAGGACGACAAGGTGAAGGTGAAGGAGCTCCTCCAGCAGGCCATCGCCAAGACCGGGGAGAACATCGTGGTGCGGCGCTTCTGCCGCCTGGAAGTGGGAGCGTAGGCCATGGAAGCCGCCGGGGCCCTCCAAAAGCGGGCCCCGGTTTTTCTTAAAGCCATGAAGTACAAGCGGGTCCTCCTCAAGCTTTCCGGCGAGTTCCTCACCTCTAACGGCTTCGGCATTGAGCCCGAGGCCACCCAGGCCCTGGCCCGGGAGATCAAGGCCGCTTACGAGACCGGGGTCCAGCTGGCCATCGTGATCGGGGCCGGCAACCTCTGGCGGGGCGCCCGCCAGGGCGTGGGCATGGACCGGGCCACCGCCGACTACATCGGCATGCTGGCCACCATCATGAACGCCCTGGCCCTGCAGGACGCCCTCGAGGCCCTCTCCATCCCCACCCGGGTCCAGACCGCCCTCACCATCACCCAGGTGGCCGAGCCCTACATCAGGCGGAGGGCCCTAAGGCACCTGGAAAAGGAGCGCATCGTCATCTTCGGGGGCGGGACGGGGAACCCCTTCTTCTCCACCGACACCGCCGCCGCCCTGAGGGCGCTGGAGGTGGGGGCCGAGGTGGTCCTCATGGCCAAGAACAAGGTGGACGGGGTCTACTCCGACGACCCAAGGAAGAACCCCGAGGCCGTCCGCTTTGACGAGCTCGGCTACCTGGACGTCCTGAACCGCGGCCTTCAGGTCATGGACACCACCGCCATCACCCTCTGCATGGAGGCGGGCCTTCCCATCGTGGTCTTTGACATCTTCAAACCCGGGGCTCTGGTGGGTATTATCCAGGGGGAAAAGGTCGGCACCCTGATCCACTGAGAAAGGAGGCGCCATGAACCTGAAAGACCTCTACGCCGAAACCCGAAGCCACATGCAGAAGAGCCTCGAGGCCCTGGAGCACAACCTCTCCGGCCTGCGCACCGGCCGGGCCAACCCCGCGCTTCTCCTCCACCTCAAGGTGGAGTACTACGGCACCCCCGTCCCCCTCTCCCAGATCGCCACCGTCACCGCCCCCGACGCCAGGACCCTGGTGGTCCAGTCCTGGGACCAGAACGCCCTCAAGGCCATTGAGAAGGCCATCCGCGACTCCGACCTGGGCCTGAACCCCAGCAACAAGGGGGACGCCCTCTACATCAACATCCCGCCCCTCACCGAGGAAAGGCGCAAGGAACTGGTGAAGGCCGCCCGCCACTACGCCGAGGAGGGGCGCATCGCCATCCGCAACATCCGCCGAGAGGCCTTGGAGAAGCTGAAGAAGCTTGCCAAGGAGCTCCACCTCTCCGAGGACGACACCAAGCGGGCCGAGGCCGAGATCCAGAAGATCACCGACGAGTTCATCGCCAAGGTGGACGAGCTTTTGGAGAAGAAGGAAGCGGAGATCCTCCACTAGGCCCATGGGTCCGGCCAAAGCCCCAGGAGGCGGGGGGTGAAGGACGACCTCCCCATGCGGGTCCTCTCCTCTTTGGTGGGGGCGGGGCTCCTCCTTCTGGTCCTCTGGGCGGGGATTCCCCTGATCCTGCCCACCCTCTTCTTCGTCCTCTGGCTTGGGGGCCTGGAGCTCAAGGAGATGCTGGCCCGAAGGGGGATCGGCCTGAACCAGCCCCTCCTCTTTCTGGGGGGCGGGCTCCTTTTCCTCTTCTCCCTGCCCCAGCTCTACTGGCACTTCCCCCAGGTCCCCTGGCGGGAGGTGGCCCTGGGGCTTTTCCTCATGGGAAGCTTCAGCTACGAGCTCCTCCGGGGGGCGGACCTCACCCGCTTCGCCTTTACCCTCCTCGCCTTCCTCTACCTGCCCTGGAGCCTGGGGTACGTCCTCCTCCTGAGGGAGACCCCGGACCCGGGCCTTGGGCTTTGGACCCTCTCCCTGCCCCTGGTGGCCAGCTTCGCCACCGACACCGGGGCCTACTTCGCCGGGCGCTTCTTTGGGCGGCACAAGCTGGCCCCGGAGATCAGCCCCGGCAAGACCCTGGAAGGCTCCATGGGAGGCATCCTCTTCAGCTTTCTGGCCCTTCTCGCCTACACCGCCTTGGTGCGGGAAGTCTTCCCCTTTGGCCTTCTGGAGCTTTGGCTTTTCAGCCTCCTCCTCTCCCTGGCGGCCCAGCTCGGGGACCTGGCGGAGTCCATGCTGAAGCGCTTCGCCGGGGTCAAGGACTCCGGGCGCTTCCTGCCCGGGCACGGGGGGCTTTTGGACCGGATAGATAGCCTCCTCTTCACCTTCCCCCTGACCTACTTTCTGGTGGTGCTCTTCACATGAAGCGCTTGGTGATCCTGGGTTCCACGGGCTCCATCGGCCGGCAGGCCCTGGAGGTGGCCCTCTGGCGGGGCTACCGGGTGGTGGGCCTGGCGGCGGGGAAGAACCTGGAGGTCCTCGCGGAGCAGATCGCCCGCTTCCGGCCCCTTCTGGTGGCGGCCGAGGAGGGGCTACACCGGGAGCTTAAGGCGCGCTTTCCCTGGCTGAAGCTGGCCTCCGCCGAAGAGGTGGCGGCCATGGAGGCCGAGGTGGCCGTGGCCGCCATCCCGGGCCTCGCCGGGCTACCCCCCACCCGGGTGGCGGTGCGGACGGGCAAGCGGGTGGCCCTGGCCAACAAGGAGGCCATGGTGGCGGCGGGGCCCCTCCTGTGGCAGGAGGTGGAAAAGGGCGGGGCCGAGATCCTCCCCGTGGACTCGGAGCACTCGGCCCTCTTCCAGGCCCTCCTGGGGGAAAGCAAGGAGGAGGTGGCCGAGCTCATCCTCACCGCAAGCGGGGGGCCCTTCCTAAGAGGCCCGGAGGACCTCTCCCAGGTAACCCCCGAGATGGCCCTGAACCACCCCCGCTGGCGCATGGGGCCCAAGGTCACCGTGGACTCGGCCACCCTCTTCAACAAGGGGCTGGAGGTCCTCGAGGCCAAGGAGCTCTTCCGCCTTCCCCTGGAGAAGATCCGGGTCCTGGTCCACCCCCAGGCCTACGTGCACGGCCTGGTGCGCTTTGTGGACGGAAGCTTAAAGGCCCAGCTGGGCCCCACGGACATGCGCCTTCCCATCCAGTACGCCCTCACCTACCCCCACCGGGCGGAAACCCCCTTAAAGGACCTCCCCATCCCCGGGGTCCTGGAGTTTCTGGAGCCCGACCTAAAGCGCTTCCCCGCCCTGGCCGTGGCCTACGAGGCGGGGAAGCGGGGCGGCGTGGCCCAGGTGGCCGTCTCCGCCGCCGACGAGGTGGCCGTGGAGGCCTTTTTGGCGGGCAGGATCCCCTTCACCCGCATCCCGGAAGTGTTGGCCAAGGTCCTGGAAAACACCCCTTCCGTCCCCCTAACATGGGAGAACCTCTTCGCCGTGGACGCCTGGGCCCGGGAAGAGGCCAAGAGGTGGGCATGAGCCTTTTCTGGTTCCTGATCATCATCGGCGTCAGCGTCTTCGTCCACGAGCTGGGCCACTACCTGGCGGCCCGGGTCCAGGGGGTGCGGGTCAAGGCCTTCAGCGTAGGCTTTGGCCCCGTCCTATGGCGCAAGCGGGCCTGGGACACAGAGTGGCGGCTTTCCGCCATCCCTTTAGGAGGGGATGCCGACATTGAGGGCCTCCTCCCCGAGGAGCGGGGCCGGGGATACGACGCCCTGCCCTTTTTGGGCAAGCTCTTCGTCCTGGTGGCGGGCGTCCTCATGAACGTCCTCCTGGCCTGGGTGCTCCTGGCCTACCTCTTCAGCGCCCAGGGGGTGCCGGAGGCCACGGGGCGGGCGGTGATCCTGGAGGTCCTGCCGGGGAGCGTGGCGGAGGAGGCCGGGCTCAAGCCCGGGGACGTCCTTGTGGCGGTGGACGGCAAGCCCCTAAGGCGCCCCCAGGAGATTGAGGCCGTCAAGGTAACGGGCCCCCACACCCTGACCGTCCTCAGGGAGGGGCGGGAGGTGGCCCTTAGCCTCACCTGGGGGGAGGGGATGGAGAAGCTGGGGGTGGTCTACCAGCCGGAGGTGGCCTACCGCCAGGTGGGCTTCCTCCAGGGCCTGGCCCTGGCGGCGGGCCGCACCTTGGCCTTTGGGCCCACCATGGTCCAGGCCCTGGTGGGGGGGCTTATTGGCGTGCTTTCGGGGAACGCCAATAGCGGCGTGGTGGGGCCCGTGGGCATCGTGGCCGAGGCGGGCCGGGCGGCCCAGGAGGGGCTTTTCCGCCTCATAGAGCTCACCGCCGCCATCAACCTCTCCCTGGCCCTCTTCAACCTCCTCCCCATCCCCGCCCTGGACGGGGGGCGGATCCTCCTCCTCTTCCTCACCCGCTTCCTCCGCATCCGGCCCGAGCAGGAGGCCCTGGTCCACTACCTGGGCTTCCTCTTCCTCATGCTCCTGGTCCTCCTGGTCACCCTGCAGGACCTGAGGCGGCTTTTGGGGGGCTGATGGAGGCCACGGTCCTCATCCCCGCCTACAACGAGGAGGCCACGGTCGCCCAGGTGGTGCGGGTGGCCCGAGAGGCGGGCTTTCCCGTGGTGGTGGCCGACGACGGCTCCAGGGACAAGACGGCCCTGGAGGCCCAAGGCGCCGGGGCGGAGGTGGTCCGCCTGGAGGGGAACCGGGGCAAGGGCGGGGCCATCGCCGAGGGGCTGAAGCGGGTGAGGACCCCCCTGGTCCTCCTCCTGGACGCCGACCTCCTGGGGCTTAGGCCCGAGCACCTTAAGGACCTCCTCCTCCCCGTGGCCCGGGGGGAGGCGGAGATGACCGTGGGGGTCTTCCGGGGAGGGCGGCTTTCCACAGACCTGGCCATGCGCCTCACCCCCTTTCTCTCGGGGCAGAGGGCCCTAAGGACCCAGGACCTCCGGGAGGTGGAGGGCCTCGAGGGGGCCCGCTACGACCTGGAGCTCCTCCTCACCCGCCACGCCAAGAAGCGGGGCTGGCGGGTGCGCTACCTGCCCCTAACGGGGGTGAGCCAGGTGATGAAGGAGGAAAAGCGCGGCCTTCTCCCTGGCCTTCTCCACCGCCTCAGGATGTACAAGGAGATCCTCCGCTACCGCCTCAAGGCGCGCTGAAGCGAAGGAGCTCCACCAGCCCCGCCCCCGCCCGGTAGGCCACCACCCCCAGGCCCGGCACCAGGTAGAGCTCCTTGAGGTCGGTGCCGCCCTTTTCCGTGGTGAAGGCCACCCGCACCCGGTAGGCGTTGAAGGCCCCGGCCCTGGTCCTAAGGCCCTCCAGGCCTTCCACCCGGGCGGAGAGGGCCACCTTCTGGCCCTGGAAGGCGGCGCTTCCGCCCCAGGCCTGCCCGGGGAAGAGGCGGGGTGGGTAGAGGAGAAGGGGCGGGGCGAAGGGGAAGTACCCCTCGGGAAGCCCCACGCCCAGGAGGTAAAGCCCCTCCGGGGTGAGCTTGAGGCGGTCCTCCCGGAAAAGCCGGCCACCTTTCAGGTAGCGGAGGCGAAAGCCCTCGGGGGCGGGGAGGAGCTCCTGCAAGGTGCCGTCCGAGTAGGCGTACCGCCCCCCGCCCTGGGGGAAGACCTGGGCCAGGGCCGGGAGGAGGCAAAGGAGAAGAGCGAGGAGGCGCCTCATACCCTTGTTTCCCCTTTCCTTCGGCCCACCATGCCTGGCAACCTCCCCAAGAACCTTTCGCCAGTGCCCCCATGCTGGCTTGGGCCAGCATGGGGTGGGATCACTCCACCTCCCCCAGCTCGTGCCCCCGCCGGGTGGCCGCCTCCACCGCCTCGTAGAAGGCCGCCCGCAGGGCCCGAGCCTCGAGGGCGTGCAGGCCGTGGATGGTGGTGCCCCCGGGGCTCGCCACCTCGTCCTTGAGCTGGCCCGGGTGGCGGCCCTTCAGAAGCTCCCCGGTGGCGGCCAGGGCCTCGGCCGCCAGGCGCAGGGCCAGGGCCCTGGGCATCCCCATCTTGACCCCGGCGTCGGCCAGGGCCTCGGCCACCAGGGCCAGGTAGGCGGGCGCCGAGGCCGACATGGCGGTGAAGGGGTCAAAGAGATGCTCGGGGATCTCGTACACGTCGCCCACGGTGGCGAAGAGGGCCCGGGCGAAGTCCAGGTCCCCGGCCTCCCTGGCCTCCGGCAAAGCGGTGAGGGCGGTGGAGCTTTCCCCGATCACCGCCGCCAGGTTGGGCATGGCCCGCACCACCCGCCTGTTGGAAAGCCTCCGGGCCAGAAGGGCCGTGGACACCCCCGCCATGATGGAGATGTACCCCACCTCCGGGCGGGCCACCTCCGGGGCCAGGTGGGGAAAGTCCCTGGGCTGGACGGCGATCAAAACCCGCTCCGCCTGGGAAAGCTCCTCCAGGGGCACGGGCCGGATGCCAAAGGCCTCCGCCAGCTCCCGGGTGCGCTCGGGGGTGCGGCCCACCACCCCCACCTCCTCGGGGCGCAGGAAGCCCCGGGCGAGGGCCCCCTTGAGGATGCTCCTGCCCATCTTCCCCAGGCCCAGGAAGACCAGCCTCATGCCTTAGAGTCTACCTTGCGGAGGCGCAGGTAATAAAACCCGTCCAGACCCTCCCGCGGGGCCACGTAGACCCCAAGGCCCGCCTTCAGGACCGGTAGCGGGCAGGAGAAGGCCTCGAGGCGGAACTCCGGGTGCCGCTCCAAAAAGGCCCGGGCCACCCCCTCCCCCTCCTCCTCGGTGAGGGAGCAGACGGCGTAGACCAGCACCCCGCCCTCCTCGGTGGCCCCGGCGGCGGTTTCCAAAAGCTCTAGCTGAAGGCGGGCCATGGCCTTGGGGTCCTCCGGCTTCAGGCGGTAGCGGAGCTCGGGGTGGGCGCGGAAGGTGCCGGTGCCGGTGCAGGGGGCATCCAGGAGGACCTTTTTGGCCTTCTCCTTCAAGGGTTCCCTCAGGTCCTGGGTGCGGTAGGTGACCTTAAGCCCAAGCCGCCTGGCCGTTTTCGCCCCCGCCTCCTGGCGCCTCGGGTTCAGGTCGTAGGAGACCACCTCCGCCCCCCTGGAGGCCAGATAAAAGGCCTTGAGCCCCGCTCCCCCGCAGAGGTCCAGGACCCTTTCCCCGGGCTCTGGCTCCAGAAGCCTCGCGGCGAAGAGGGAGGCCGGGTTCTGGGGCTGGAGGCCCAGGCGGGAGAAGTCCTCCTTGGGGCCTTCCCAGATGTAGCTCCCCGGGATGGGGCCCGGCCTCAGGTCCACGGGGCGGTAAGCGGTGACGAAGAGGGGGGCGGGCTCGTTGAAGCCCTCGGCGAAGCCCACCTCCCCGAAAAAGCCCCGCCAGGCCTGGCAGAGCCAGTCAGGCAGGGAGAGGCGCACGCACTCCGGGGCCTCCCGGGGCTTAAGGCGGCGGAGCACGGCGTTCACCAGGCCAGAAAGGGCTGGGTGGCGGGCCTTCGCCTCCTCCACCCAAGGGCTCACCCGGGCGTGGTCCTCCTTGCCCAAAAGCCACTCCAAGGCCCCCAGGCGCAGGATCCAGAGCACCTCCTTGGGAAGCCTATCCGGAGCCCTCAGGTGGGGCTCCAGGAGGAAGTCCAGAAGCCTCAGGCGGCGCAGGACCCCGT
The DNA here is from genome assembly GCF_001280255.1 of Thermus aquaticus. Classification (NCBI taxonomy): domain Bacteria; kingdom Thermotogati; phylum Deinococcota; class Deinococci; order Thermales; family Thermaceae; genus Thermus; species Thermus aquaticus. Next base: position 1,963,705 of record NZ_LHCI01000106.1, read on the forward strand.
AGACCAGGTGGGTCACGTAGGCCTTGTCCCGCTCGGGGAGGTCCGAGCGGTCCAGGGCCCGGTCCAAAAGGAGCTGGGCCCGCCCTCCCCGCTCCACCTCCAGGAGGACGGCGAGGGCCAGGCCCCGGGGGGTGGTGGGCCTCAAGACTCCAGGGGATGGGCCTTGATGCTGAACTTAAGGGCGGTCCGCTCCTCGTTCTCCAGCTCCAGCTTGACGAAGGCGGGCTTGACCACCAGATCCAGGTTGTCGGGGGCGATGTAGCCCCGGGCGATGGCGATGGCCTTCACCGCCTGGTTCACCGCCTGGGGCCCGATGGCCTGGACCTCCACCTCGCCTTTGGTGCGCAAAAGCGCCGCGATGGCGCCAGCCACGGAGTTGGGGCGGGACTTGGAAGAGACGCGCAACGTTTCCACTTTGACCTCCTGAAAACCCTTGGGCCACCCCGCTTGGATCAGCCTTGGGCGGCTTGAGACCATGCTAGGACACCAAGCCCGCCCTTGGCAACTAGGCGGCCATGACCCGCTCCTCCAGGCCCTTGAGGAGGCTTTCCACGTTCTCCTGCATGAGCTTCTGCACCAGCTTCTGCAAAAGCCCGCCAAAGATGGGGATGGTGAGCTCGTAGGTGAGGGTGAGGACCACCCGGGTCCCCTCCCCCTCGGGCAGGAAGACCCAGGTGCCCTCGTAGCGGTCAAAGTCCCCCTCGGGGGAGAAGAAGCGGTTTCTCAGATTCTCGTCGTCCCACTCCTCCTCCTCCAGCCAGCGCACCTTCTTGCCCATGGCCACCGCCACCCACTCGCTTTTGGTGCGGTGGCCCTCCCGGGATAGGACCTTGAGGCTTTCCACCTCCTTGAGGTAGGGCTTGAGGCCCTCCAGGTCCTTGGCCAGGGCGTAGACCTTCTCCGGGGGAGCTTGGATGAAACGTTCGGCGCGTACCTCGGGCATGGGCTCTTTTTACCCGCTTTCCTCCTCCTTGACAAGCCGGTAGGCCTCGAGGGCCACCCCCAAAGGAAAGCCCCGCCCCTTTAGGAAGCGGACCGCCTTGGCCTTGTCCCCCCGCCGGGGATAGCGGCGGAGGACCTTCAGGGCGGCCTGAAGGACGTCCTCCTCCTTGGGCAGAACCGCCTCCACGATCTCCTCCCCCACCCCCTGGGCCAGCAGGAGCCTCCTTAACTTCATGGGGCCATAGCGGGCGCGGGTGGCCACGTAGGTCTCGGCGAAGGCCCGGTCGTCCAGGTAGCCCATGGCCTTCAGGCGCTCCAGGGCCTCCTCTATCTCCTCTGGGGCGAAGCGGGCCAGGAGCTTTTCCTTGAGGCGGGCCTCGCTCATGGCCCTCCGGGCAAGGAGGCGGAGGGCGTGGGCCAGGGCCGCGGCGCGTTCCATGCCTTTAGGGTACGCTAAGGCCCATGCGGGTCTTCGCCATCGCCGACCCCCACCTCTCCCGCGTCCACCCCAAGCCCATGACCATCTTCGGGCCCGCCTGGCAGGGCCACCCGGAGGCCTTCTTCCGGGGCTGGCGGGAGGTGGTGGGCCCGGAGGACCTGGTCATCGTGGCCGGGGACATCTCCTGGGCCATGCGCCTCGCCGAGGCCATCCCCGACCTTCTGGACCTGGCGTCTCTGCCCGGCAGAAAGGTCCTCCTAAAGGGCAACCACGACTACTGGTGGCCCTCCATCAGCCGCCTGCGGGCGGTCCTGCCCGAGGGCATGTACGCCCTGCAGAACGACGCCCTGGTCCTGGACGGGGTGGCGGTGGCGGGCACCCGGGGCTGGGAGTACCCTCCCAAGACCCCCGAGGACGAAAAGATCTTCGCCCGGGAGGTGGAGCGCCTGGGCCTTTCCCTGAAGGCCCTAAAGGGCCAGCCCTACCGCCACCTGGTCCTGGCCTTCCACTTCCCCCCCTTTGGGCCGGGCGGGGAGGCCACCCCCCTCCTGGAGATGGCGGCGGAAGCGGGGCCCAGCGCCATCGTCTACGGCCACCTCCACGGGGCCGACCCCGAGCGCCTTCCCCAGGCCTACCGGGGCATTCCCCTCCACCTGGTGGCCGCCGACGCCTTAGGCTTCCGGCCCAAGCCCATCCTGGAGGTCTAGGCCCGTGCGAGGACCCTGGGCCTTTCTCCTTTTCCTCCAGGGAGGGCTTCTCCTCATGGGCGCCTCGGGCATGCTCCTTCTGGGCCTACCCCTAAAGGGGCGAAACCCCTGGGTGGAGGTGCCGGCGGGGCTCCTCCTCCTTGGGCTCCTTCAGGGCCTCGAGGGCCTCTTCGCCCGCCTCTTTCCCGCCTCCTTCCGAGAAGCGGAAAGGCTCCACCGGGAACTGGGGCGAAGCCTGAAGGCGGCGGGGCTTGGGCCGCCCGCCCTCCTCCTCCTGGCCCTCCTTTCCGGGGTGGCGGAGGAGGTCTCTTTCCGGGGCCTTCTGCAAACCCTCCTCTACGCGAAGTTCGGGGCCTGGGGCCTCCTCCTCCAGGCCCTCCTCTTCGCCCTCCTCCACCCCGCCCCCCGGAAGGCCTTCGCCTACACCCTCTACACCGGGGTGGCGGGCCTCCTCCTGGGCCTCGCCTACCTCCTCACGGGAAGCCTCATCCCGGGCATCCTGGCCCACGTCCTCCACAACGCCCGGGGGTTTTACGAGGCCTGGCGGGGATGAAAGGGAAGCCGGGCCACACTTTCCCCGAGGCCTATGGTAGAATGGGGCCCAACGGGGTATACCAAAAGCCTATGAGATGGGAGAGCTGGACTTCATCCGCCAGCGCCAAGACCTGGAAGCCTACCGGGCCTTGAGCTGGGAAGGTTCCTTCGCCGACTACCTGCGCCTCCTCAAGGAGGACCCCAGGCCCTTAAGGACCAGCTTCCAGCGGGCCCACGACATGATCCTGGCCCACGGGGTGGAAGAGTACACCCTCTTCCGGGAGAAGCTCCTCCACTACCCCTTCTTTGACGACCCCTTTGAAGGGGGCAAGGACGCCATCTTCGGCCTGGACAAGCCCCTCATGCGCCTGGTGGCCACCCTGAAGGCGGCCGCCCACCGCCTGGGGCCAGAAAGGCGCATCCTCCTCCTCCACGGCCCCGTGGGCTCGGCCAAGAGCACCATCGCCCGGCTCCTCAAGAAGGGCCTCGAGGCCTACAGCCGCACCGAGGAGGGGAGGCTTTACACCTTCTATTGGAAAACCCCGGAGGGCCCCCTCCCCTGCCCCATGCACGAGGAGCCCCTGCACCTCCTCCCCATGGAGATGCGGGAAGCCTTTCTGGCCGAACTGCGGAGTCTGCACCCCGACTACCCCTACCCCCTCGAGGTGGAGGGGGACCTCTGCCCCGTCTGCCGCTTCATGATGCGGGAGGCCCTGAGCCGCCACGGGGGGGACCTGGCGGCGGTCCTGGAGAAGGAGATCGCGGTCAAGCGCCTGGTCCTCTCGGAGAAGGACCGCATTGGCATCGGCACCTTCCAGCCCAAGGACGAGAAGAACCAGGACTCCACCGAGCTCACCGGGGACATCAACTACCGCAAGGTGGCCATCTACGGCTCCGACTCCGACCCAAGGGCCTTCAACTTTGACGGGGAGCTCAACATCGCCAACCGGGGCATCGTGGAGTTCATTGAGATCCTCAAGCTGGACGTGGCCTTCCTCTACGACCTCCTCACGGCCAGCCAAGAGCACAAGATCAAGTCCAAGAAGTTCGCCCAGACGGACATAGACGAGATTGTGTTGGGCCACACAAATGAGCCAGAATATAGAAAACTTCAGGCCAACGAGTACATGGAAGCCCTCCGGGACCGCACCATCAAGATAGACATTCCCTACATCCTACGGGTCTCCGACGAGGTGAAGATCTACCGGCGGGACTTCGCCAAGGTGCGGGGCAAGCACATCGCCCCCCACACCCTGGAGATGGCCGCCACCTGGGCCGTGCTCACCCGCCTCGAGCCCCCCAAGCGGGCAGGGCTCACCCTCATGCAAAAGCTCAAGCTCTACGACGGCAGGCTCCTTCCGGGCTGGACGGAGGAGGCGGTGCGGGAGCTCATGGGGGAGGCCAAGCGGGAGGGCCTGGAGGGGATCAGCCCCCGGTACATCCAGGACAAGATCAGCAACGTCCTCGTCACCAGCGAGGAGCCCTGCATCAACCCCTTCATGGTGATGAACGAGCTGGAGGAGGGGCTCAAGCACCACTCCCTTATCTCGGACGAAAAGACCCGGGAGCGCTACCGGGCCCTTCTGCAGGAGGTGAAGGCGGAGTACGCCGAGATCGTAAAAAACGAGGTGCAGCGGGCTATCGCCGCCGACGAGGAGGCCCTAAACCGCCTCTTCCACAACTACATAGACCACGTGAAGGCCTACGTGCTGGGGGAGAAGGTAAAAAACCCCTACACCGGCGCCCCCGAGCCCCCAAACGAGCGCCTCATGCGCTCCGTGGAGGAGAGGATAGAGATCCCCGAGTCCCGCAAGGACGACTTCCGCCGGGAGATCATGAACTACATCGGGGCCATGGCCCTGGAAGGCAGGCAGTTCACCTACAAGGACAATGAGCGCCTGCGCCGGGCCCTGGAGCTCAAGCTCTTTGAGGACCAGAAGGACACCATCCGGCTCTCCGCCCTGGTCTCGGGCACGGTGGACCCCGAGACCCAGGCCAAGATTGACGTGGTCAAGGCCCGGCTCATCCGGGACTACGGCTACTGCGAGCACTGCGCGGGCGGCGTCCTGGAGTTCGCCGCCTCCATCTTCGCCCGGAGCGAGCGATGAGGCCCATTGAGCGGGACCTCCTGCGCTTCAAGGAGATCGTCTGGGGGGAGGTGAAGAAGAGGGCCCGGGAGTTCCTCACCCGGGAGGAGCTCTTCGGCCAGGTGGAAGGGGGGGTGGTCTCCATCCCCCTCCCCCAGCTGGAGGTGCCCAAGATCGTCTACGGCGAGCCCCTGGGGGAAGGCCCCCTGGGGGCGGGGCCGGGGGCGGAGGGCCTGGGCCCTGGGGGGCACATCCCTGTGGCGGAGCTGGAGCTGGAGGAGTTTTTGGACCTCATGGGGGAAGCCCTGCGGCTTCCCCGCCTCAGGCCCAAGGGGGAAGGGGAGGTGACGGAGGAGGCCTTCCGCCACACCACCATCGCCCGTAAGGGCCCAAGAGGCCTCCGCCACGTGCGCCGCACCCTCAAGGAGAGCCTCAAGCGGAGCCTCCTCTCCGGAGAGTACCGGGAGGAGGAGCCGAGGCTCGTCCCTGAGCGGGAGGACCTCCGCTACAAGGCACCAAAGGCCAAGCCCCGGCCCCACGCCCAGGCAGTGGTCCTCTTCGCCCTGGACGTCTCGGGGAGCATGCGGGAGGAGGAGCTTAGGCTGGTCAAGACCCTCTCCTTCTGGATCACCCTCTGGATCCGCCGCCACTTCCCCCGGCTGGAGAGGCGCTACCTCCTCCACGACGCCGAGGCCTGGGAGGTCTCCGAGGAGGAGTTTTTCCGGGCCCGGGAGGGCGGGGGCACCCGGCTTTCCAGCGCCCTCCTCCTGGCGGAGGAGATCCTTAAGGCTTACCCCGAGGCCTTCTACAACCGCTACCTCTACCACTTCTCCGACGGGGAGAACTGGCAGGGGGACACCCCTTTGGCCCTCGAGGTCCTGGGCCGCCTCCTACCAGGCCTGGCCCTGTACGGTTACGCCCAGGTCCAGGGGCCCTACGGCCAAGGGCGCTTCCTCTCGGAACTGGAGGAAGCCCTGGGGGAGCGGGAGGAACTTAGGGCGGTGGAGGTGCGGGGCCGGGAGGACCTGCCCCCGGCCCTGAGGCGGCTTCTGGGAGGGTGAGGTGCGGAAGGAACTCCGGTACTGGGCCGAGCGGCTTGGGGAGAGGGCCAGGGAGGAAGGGCTTACCTTCCCCCCGGTGCTCTTTGAGGAGGTGGGGCCCGAGGAGATGGCCATGCTGGCGGCCTACGGGGGCTTTCCCCGCCGCTACCCCCACTGGCGCTTTGGCAGCGAGTACCTGCGCCAGCGGGAGGTCTACCGCTACGGCCTCGGGCGCATCTACGAGCTGGTGGTGAACACCGTTCCCGTGCACGCCTACCTCCTCAAGGGGAACACCCTCCTCGCCCAGAAGCTGGTCATGGCCCACGTCTACGCCCACGCCGACTTCTTCGCCAACAACCTGGCCTTCCAGGCAACCCCCAAGGACATGCTGGACGAGATGGCCCACCACGCCGCCTACGTGGAAAGGGCCATGGAAAGGCACGGGGCGAGGAGCGTGGAGGAGTTTTTGGACATGGCCCTCTCCCTGGAGAACCTGATAGACCCCCACGCCCCCTACATCCGGAGGCCCGAGGGCGAGGAGGAGGAGAGGCCCCAGGGGCGCCTGCGGGTCCGGGCCTACCTGGACCCCTACGTGAACCCCCCGGCCGAGCCCCCCAAGGAGGCGGAGGAAGGGGCAAGCCCCAGGCCCCTCCCCCCCAGGCCCACCCGGGACATCCTGGGCTTCCTGGCCCGGCACGCCCCCCTGGCCCCCTGGCAGAAGGGCATCCTGGAGATCATCCGGGAGGAGAGCCTCTACTACGCCCCGCAGGCGGCCACCAAGATCCTCAACGAGGGCTGGGCCACCTACTGGCACACGAGGCTCCTCCTCCCCCTCCTCACCCCCGATGAGGCCCTGGAGTTCGCCGAGCTCCAGTCGGGCCTCCTGGCCGCCCACGGCTTCAACCCCTACCGCCTGGGCTACTTCCTCCTCCAGGAGGTGGAGGAAAGGTGGGACAAGGGGCGGTTCGGCCCCGAGTACGAGGCCCTGCCCCTAGGGGAAAAGCTCCGCTACGAGAGGCCCACCGGGGAGGGTAAGCGGAAGCTTTTCCAGGTGCGGACCGTCCACACCGACATCTCCTTCCTGGAGGAGTTCCTCACCCCCGAGTTCGCCCTGGGCCGGCGCCTCCTCGCCCTCGAGGACCTCCCCCGCTTCCCGGAGGCCAAGAGGGCCCTCCTCTTCCGCCTCACCAATATGGGCTACCCCATCGTGGAGCTGGTGGACGCCAACTACGGCAACCGAGGGGAGCTTTATCTGGAGCATCTCTATGAGGGTGTGGAGCTGGACCTGAGGCGCACCAAGGCGGTGCTGGAAAACCTCCACCGCCTCTGGAGCCGCCCCGTGCACCTGAAGACCGTGGTGGGGGGCAAGGAGACCCTTCTCTCCGCCGGGGCCTAGCGCAAGACCCGGAGGTACCCGAGGAGCAGGGCTTCGGAAAGCTCCCCCAGGTGCCGGCTTACCAGCCGGCCCTCGCGGTCAAAGAAGAAGGTGGTGGGAAGCCCCTGGATCCCCAGGGCCTGGGAGAGACGGGTCTCGGGGTCCAGGAGGACCCACTCCGCCGTCAGGCCCTGCTCCTCCAGAAAGCGCCGCACCACCTCCGGCCCCTCCCCCTGGCTCACGAAAACGAAGTAGACGTCGGGGTTTTCCTGGCTCACGCGCACCATCATGGGAAGCTCCCACCGGCAGGGGGGGCACCAGGTGGCCCAGGCGTTGAGGACCACGGGCTTACCCAGGAACCGATCCAGGGAAATCTCTGTACCCCCCAGGGTGTAAAGGCTCACAGGAGGGAGCCTCTGCTCTTTGTCCCCCTGTCCCCGGGTCAGGAAGAGGCCCGCTACCAACAGGGCCACCACCCCGGCCAGGGCCGCGTACCGCCAAAGGTGCTTGGGCAAGGTCATGAGCGTGTACCCTCCTCCCGCCAGGATACCCCAGAGGGGATCAAAGCCCCCCTGCCAGACGTAAAGGGCGCTGAGGGGATCCCGGGCGTAGACCGATGCGTTTTCCAGCACGAAGCCGACTCTGGCCCCCAAAAGCCCCACCAGGATGGCGTTGTAGACCCATGGAGAGAGCCTCCTGTCCACCCGCCGGGCCAGAACCTCGGCCACGGCCACCATGGCCAAGAGGGCCAGGGCCACCTGGACCCTGGCCCAAGGCAGGGCGAGGGGCCCCACCTGAAGCGCGTCCATCACCGGACCAGGGGAAATCCCGCCCGCTCTATGGCCAGCACGCCGCCCTCCACGTGGTAGAGGTTGGTGTACCCTCTCTTCTTCAGGTACTCCGCCGCCTGGCGGCTGCGGTTGCCGCTGCGGCAGTAGAGGTAGACAGGCTTGTCCTTGGGCAGGGTGTCCGCCCAGCGGGCCACCTCCTCCACGGGGAGGTTCACCGCCCCCGGCACACGGCCCGCCCGGCACTCCTCGGGGGTGCGCACGTCCACGATCAGGGCACCAGACTCCAAGGCCCGGTAAAGCTCCTCCGGGCCCACGTTCTGGTAGCTCCCCTTGGGGCCGCAGGCGGCAAGGAGCGCCAGGGCCAAGAAGGCGAGGAAAGCCCGGCGGTTCATCCTAGGCCTTGACCCCCACGGCCTTCTTGATGGCCTGGAGGAACTGGGAGAGGGGCTGGGCCCCCAGGACCCGCTCCTTGCCGTGGTTGATGATGGTGTCCGGCACCCCGTGGATGTGGTAGCGGCCCGCGAGCTCGGGGAACTCGTTGGCCTCAATCATCTCGCCCCAGACCTTGGGGGAGGCGTAGGCCAGGCGGTGGGCGGTGCGGACGGCCTGGGGGCAGTAGGGGCAGGTGGGGGTGACGAAAACCTGGAGGACCACCTCCTCGGGCAGGTTCTGAAGCTCCTGCACCACGTTCTCGGGCAGGCCGTGGCCGTCCCGGCCCAACATCTCCAGGTCCTCCAGGAGGCTTGCGAACTCGTACCCGGCGGGGATGCCCCGGTAGCGGATGTTGAGGGCCTCGGACCCCTTCTCCCGCAGGATGAGGGGGGGGGCGGCCTCCACCTTGTAGGCCTTGGCCATCTCCCGCCCCTCGGGGGTGGCCAGGTCGTAGACCACCAGGTGGAGCTTGTCGGAGAGGGCCTTGAGCTCCTCCAGAAGCTGCTTGGTCTCCTTGCAGTACATGCAGGGCTCCTTACCCGGGGCGATGAGGGTGGAGGAGTCGGTGAAGAGCACCATTTCCACGTCCCGGGTAAGGCCGGAAAGCCGCTCGCGCACGATCTCCTGTTCTTTAGGTCCCAGTAGCGCCATGTTTCCTCCCGGATACCCCCGTAGGGGTAGGTCCTTCCCCCACTATACCAGACCGGAAGAAAAGTGCGTAGAGCCAAGGGGGCACCGGGCGCGTTTGCCCCCTGGGGGTGGCCTCCGCCCTTGACACCCATTACCCCGGTAGGGTATATTGGGGCCCGTTGGGGACAAAGGTCCCTTGAAGGAGGCGAAGCTATGGTCTTCCGGCAGATCTACGAAGAAGGTCTCGCTCAGATGAGCTACCTCCTAGGGTGCGCCGCCACCGGCGAGGCCTTGGTGGTGGACCCCAAACGGGACGTGGACACCTATCTGGAGCTGGCGGAGAGCCTGGGCCTCCGCATCACCGCCATCGCCGAGACCCACATCCACGCCGACTACCTCTCGGGGGCCCGGGAGCTGGCCAAGGCCACGGGGGCTACCCTCTACCTCTCCGACGAGGGGGACGAGAACTGGAAGTACAAGGGCCTCGAGGGCTTTTCCTTTGTCCTCCTCAAGGACGGGGACGAGTTCCGGGTGGGGAACATCCGGGTGAAGGCGGTCCACACCCCCGGCCACACCCCCGAGCACCTCTCCTTCCTGGTGGCCGACGGCGCGGTGACGGAAGAGCCCCTCCTCTTCCTCACCGGGGACTTCGTCTTCGTGGGGGACGTGGGGCGGCCCGACCTCCTGGAGGAGGCGGCGGGCATCAGGGGCACCGCCATCCCCGGAGCCCGGCGCATGTTCAAGAGCCTCAAGGAGAAGTTCCTCACCCTCCCCGACCACGTCCAGGTCTGGCCCGGCCACGGGGCGGGCTCCGCCTGCGGCAAGGCCCTGGGCGCCCTTCCCGCCACCACCGTGGGCTACGAGCGCCGCCACGCCTGGTGGGCGGAGTACCTGGAGCAGGGCGACGAGGAGGGGTTTGTGAGGGCCCTCCTCGAGGGCCAGCCCGAGGCCCCCACCTACTTCAAGGAGATGAAGCGGCTCAACCGGGACGGGATGCCCATCCTGGGCGGAATCCCCCACCCGGGCCGCCTCACCAAGGCCCAGTTTGACCGCCTCCTCGCCCAGGGGGCGGTCCTGGTGGACACCAGGGACAAGTTCGCCTTCGCCGGGGGCCACATCCCGGGGAGCATCAACATCCCCGCCGGCAAGAACTTCTCCACCTGGGCGGGCTGGCTCCTCCCCTACGACCGGCCCCTCATCCTCCTGGCCCACCCCTCGGAGGTGGAGGTCCTCACCCGGGCCCTGATCCGCATCGGCCTGGACGAGGTGGTGGGCTACATCCCTGGGCTTCAGGGCTACGCCGAGGGCGAGCTAGAGATCGTGCCCCAGATCACCGTCAAGGAGGCCAAGGAGCTCTGGGAGTCCGGCAAGGCCCTCATCCTGGACGTGCGGGCCCGGGACGAGTACCGCGCCGGGCACATCCCCGGGGCTCTCAACATCCACGCCGGGCGGGTGCTGGCCCACCTGGACCGCCTGCCCAAGGACCGGCCCATCATGGTCCACTGCGTGGGCGGGGACCGCTCCAGCACCGCCATCTCCGCCCTTCTCGCCCACGGCTTTAAGAACGCCCTGAACCTGACGGGGGGCATCAAGGCCTGGATGGAGGCCGGCTACCCGGTGGTGAAGGGCGAGGAGCTGGTGGAGGCCTAAGCCATGTACGAGACCCAGGTCAAAAACATCGCCCCCGAGGAGGCCAGGCGCCTCCACGAGGCGGGCGTGCCCTTCATTGACGTCCGGGAGGTGGAGGAGTACGCCCAGGCCCGGATCCCCGGGGCCAGCCTCCTCCCCCTCTCCGAGTTCATGGCCCGCTACGGGGAGATCCCCCAAGACCGGCCCGTGGTCCTCTACTGCCGCACGGGAAACCGCTCCTGGCAGGCGGCGGCCTGGCTGGCCTCGCTGGGCTACGACCAGGTGCTGAACCTGGATGGGGGCATCGTCCGCTGGTACCGCTCGGGCCTCCCCGTGGACACCACCCCGGTGGAGGTGGGCTACGCCGCCACCCCCTTCCAGGAGGTGGGGCCCCACGAGGCCCAGGCCCTCCTGGAAGAGGCCCTGGTGGTGGACGTGCGGGAGCCCTGGGAGTACGCCGAAGGCCACCTGCCGGGGGCGGTCAACATCCCCCTCTCCACCCTGCCCGCAAGGCTTGCCGAGCTCCCCCGGGACCGCCCCATCCTCCTGGTCTGCAACTCGGGGAACCGCTCGGGGGTGGCCGCCGACTTCCTGGTCCAGCAGGGCTTCCCCGGGGAAAAGGTCTACAACCTGGAGGGGGGCACCTACGCCTGGATGGCCTCGGGCCTCCCGGTGGAGCGATGACCCTAGCCCTTCTTGGCGCCCTCCTTATCGGGCTTTCCCTGGGCCTTCTGGGCTCGGGGGGGTCCATCCTCACCGTCCCCGTCCTGGTCTACCTCCTGGGGGAGCACCCCAAGCAGGCCATCGCCGAAAGCCTCCTGGTCGTGGGGGGCATCGCCCTCTTGGGGGCCATCCCCTTCGCCTTAAGGGGCCTGGTGGACTGGCGTAACATCCTCTTCTTCGGGCTTCCCGGGATGGCGGGCACCTACCTGGGGGCCTGGCTCTCCCAGTTCGTCTCCGGGCAGGTCCAGCTCCTCACCTTCGCCCTGGTCATGATCCTCGCCGCCTACTTCATGGCCCGGCCCACCCCCCTGCGCCCCACCCAGAAGCGGCAGGCCTGGAAGATCGTCCTCGAGGGCACGGCGGTGGGGGCCCTCACCGGCTTCGTGGGCGTGGGCGGGGGCTTTCTGATCGTGCCCGCCTTGGTCCTCCTGGGCGGGCTTCCCATGCACCTGGCCGTGGGCACCAGCCTCCTCATCATCGCCCTCAAGTCCTTCGCCGGCTTTTATAAGTACCTCCACCTCCTCCCCGCCCTGGGCCTCTCCGTCAACTTCGCCAACGCCGGGCTCTTCCTCCTGGTGGGCGCCCTGGGGAGCCTGCTGGGGGGAAGGGTGGCCGTCAGGCTTCCCCACGAGGCCCTGAAGCGGGGCTTCGCCCTCTTCCTGGTGGTCATGGGGGTCTACATGGTGGCCCAGAACCTCTAATACCACCCCGGCACATTTTTTGGGGCCCCCACCGCGGCTTTCGCCGCGGTGGGGTACTATAGGGCGTGCCCTTCCGCACCTACCTGGCGGTGCAGGCGGAGGTGTTCCCGGAGGCCTATAAGAACGAGGAGGCCTTCCGGGAGCGGGTCCTTGCCCTCCTGAAGCCCCTGGAGGGCACCCCCTCCCCCAGGCTCGCTGCGTTCCCCGAGCTTTTTGGCCTTCCCCTCCTCCTCCACCTCGAGGGGGAGGTGGGCTTCAAGGACCTCCTCAAAGACCCCCTCCTTCCCTGGCGGCGGGCCAAAAAGGCCTACGGGGTCTTTCACCGGGTCATGGCCGAGGCCGCCAGGGCCTTTGGCACCTACCTCCTCTCGGGAAGCCTCCTCGCCCCCCCTTACGAGGAGGAGCTTGCCCGGGGGCGCTTCGCCCGCACCCCCCTCTTCCAAAACCTGGCCCTCTTCTTTAACCCCGAGGGCCGGCTTTTGGCCCAGGTGCCCAAGATGGAGCGCACGCCCCCCGAGCGCTGGCTTCTAAGGGGGCGGTTCGGCCCCCACCTGGTGGAGACCCGGGCCGGGCGGGTGGGCATCCTGATCTGCCTGGACGGGTTTTACGAAAAGCACCTCTCCCGCCTGGACGCCCTGGGGGCCGAGGTCCTCCTCCAGCCCTCCGCCAACCCCGCCCCCTGGGAGAGGCCCTGGCCCTGGGACCCCACGCGGAAGGAGGGAGAGGTGTGGCTGGCCTCGGCCAGGGAAAGGCTTCTGGGCCGGGAGAACCTGAGGGTCCTTCTAAACCCCATGCTGAACGGGCGGATCCTCTCCCTCGCCTTTGAGGGGCGAAGCGGGATCTACGCCCAAGGCGAGGCCTTGCGCCTGGCCCAAAGCCCCGTGGGGGACGAGACCCTCCTCCTCACCCTATAGGCGCTCGGGAAAGAGGCGGATGGGCACGCCGCGGATGAGGGCCTTGGCCAGCTTCTCCCAGGCTTTGGCCTTCAGGGCCTCCTCCAGGTCGGGAAGGGCCTCCTCCAGGGGGTAGCGGCCCGGGGGGAGGGCCTTTTCCAAAAGAATCAGGTGGAAGCCGTACTCGGTCTGGACCGGGGCCGACACCTGGCCGGGCTTTAGGAGGAGGAGGGCCTTCTCAAAGGCGGGGATGTAGGTGCCCTCAGGCTCGCAACCCAGCTCCCCCCCGGCCTCCCTGGAGCTGCTAGCATGGAGGGCGTGAACGACCTCATCCTGCGGGCGGCCCGGGGCGAGCCCACCCCCAGGCCCCCCGTCTGGTTCATGCGCCAGGCGGGCCGCTACCAAAAAAGCTACCAAGAGATCCGGAAGCGCTACACCCTGCCCGAGATCGTGAAGAACCCCGAGGTGGCGGCGGAGGTGACCCTCCTCCCCGTGAGGGAACTCGGGGTGGACGCCGCCATCCTCTTCGCCGACATCACCACCCCCCTTTACGGCATGGGCGTGGCCCTGGACCTGGTGGAGGGGAAGGGGCCCGTCATCCACAGGCCCATCCGGGACAAGGAGGGGGTGGAGGCCCTGAGGCCCCTGGTGCCCGAGGAGGCCGTGCCCTTCGTCCTAGAGGCTATCCGCCTCTTGAAGAAGGAGCTCAAGGTCCCCCTCATCGGCTTCGCCGGGGCCCCCTTCACCCTGGCCAGCTACCTGGTGGAGGGGGGGCCAAGCCGCCACTTCCTCCAGGTGAAGGCCTTCATGTACGGGGAGGAGGCCCTCTGGCACCGCCTCATGGAAAAGCTCACCGAGGCCATGGCCCGCTACCTGGAGGCCCAGGCCCGGGCGGGGGCCGACCTCCTCCAGGTCTTTGACTCCTGGGTGGGGGCCCTTGGGCCGGCCGACTACCGCCGCTACGTGAAGCCCCACATGAAAAGGCTCTTCCAGGCCCTAAGGCCCCTTGGGGTCCCGGTCATCCATTTCGGCGTGGGCACCATGGGCCTCCTGCAGGAGATGCGGGAAGCGGGGGGGGACGTGATGGGCCTGGACCACCACACCCCCCTCCCCTGGGCCCGGGACGTGTTGGGGAATACGCCGGTCCAGGGCAACCTGGACCCCGCCGTCCTCTTCGCCCCCAAGGAGGTCATCCGGCGGGAGGTGGGCCGCATCCTGGAGGAAAACGCCGGCCGAGCAGGCCACATCTTCAACCTGGGCCACGGCATCCTGCCCAAGACCCCCCATGACCACGTGGCCTACGTGGTAGAACTCGTGAAGGAGGTGGCGGCGTGAACGTGCTCCTTATGGCCTATGGCACCCCTTACACCCCGGAGGAGATCGCCCCCTACTACACGGATATCCGCCGGGGCCGGCGCCCCACGGAGGAGCTCTTAAAAGAGCTCGCCGAGCGCTACGAAGCCATCGGCAAGAGCCCCTTGAACGAGATCACCCTGGTCCAGGCCATGCGCCTCCAGGCCCTCTTGAACCTCGAGGCCCCTCTCTACCCCAAGCGCCTGCAAAGCCCCTTCGGCCCCCGGGCCCCCCACGGCCCGGCCCGGGTCTACGTGGGCACCAAGCACTGGCTCCCCTCCATCGGCGAGGCGGTGGCCGCCATGCACGAGGACGGAGTGCGGCGGGCCGTGGCCCTAGTGGCCGCCCCCCACTACTCCCTAAGGAGCGTGGCCGAGTACCAGGAGAAGGTGGAGGCCGCCCTCAAGTCCCTGCCCGAGCCCATAGAGTTCCTCTGGGTGGAAAGCTACGAGGCCCACCCCGGCCTGATCGCCGCCTACGCCAGGCGGCTGGAGGAGGCCATCTGGCGGCTCAAGGACCCCAGGCGGGCCGCCTACGTCTTCACCGCCCACTCCATCCCCGTGGCCGCCGTTGAGCGGGGGGACCCCTACCCCAGGCAGGTGGAGAAGACGGCGGAGCTCATCGCCAAAAGGCTTTCCCTCCCCCGCTATTTCGTGGCCTACCAGTCGGCGGGGCGCACCCCTGAGCCCTGGTTGGGCCCGGACATCAACGAGCTCTTAAGGCGGCTTGGCGAGGAGGGCTTTACCGAGGCCGTGGTCCAGGCGGTGGGCTTCCCCGCCGACCACCTGGAGGTCTTCTACGACCTGGACCTCGAGGCCCAGGCCACGGCGGAGGCGGTGGGCCTGAGGCTCCTAAGGGCCCGGAGCCTCAACGCCGACCTGGACTACATAGAGGTCCTCAAGGACCTGGTGGAGGCGGCGTGGCTCAGGTCCTCGTGATCGGCGGGGGGGGGGCGGGGCTCGCCGCCGGCCTGGCCCTGAAGGAGGCCGGGGCCGACTTCCTCCTCCTGGAGGCGAGACCCCGCCTGGGGGGCAAGGTGCGCACCCTGAGGCAGGGGGGGTTTCTGGTGGAGGGCGGGCCCGACGCCAGCGTCCGCTACAAAAAGGAGGTCCTGGAGCTGGCCCAGGCCTTCGGCCTGGAGCCCATCGGCACCCTCCCCCAAAAGCCCTCGGCCCTGATCCTGAAAGGGGGGCGGCCCCACCCCCTGCCCGAGGGGCTTTTGCAGGTGGTGCCCGGGGACCTGAGGGGCCTGGCCAGGACCTCCCTCCTCTCCTTTTCGGGAAAGCTCCGCGCCCTCTACGACCTCTTCCTCCCCCGGGGCAACAAGGAGGACGAAAGCCTGAGGGAGTTCGTGGAGCGCCGCCTGGGCCCTGAGGTCTTCGCCGCCCTGGTGGCCCCCCTGGCGGGGGGGATCTACGGGGGCGAGCCCGACGAGCTTTCCATGAAAGCCGCCTTCCCCCAGCTTCTGGAGCTGGAAAGGCGGCACCGGAGCCTGATCCTGGGGGCCATGCGGGAGAGAAAAAGCCGGGGAAGCCGGGAAGGGGGTAGCCTCTTCTTCTCCTTCCGGGAGGGGCTTTCCGCCCTCACCCGAAAGATGGCCGAGGCCCTTTCGGAAAGGGTCTTCACGGGCACCCCGGTCCTTGGGGTGGAGCCCTTGGGAAGCCGCTACCGGGTCCACACGCCAAAGGGAGTCCTGGAGGCCGAGGCCCTCGTCCTGGCCACCCCCGCCCCCCAGGCGGCCAGGCTCCTGAGGCCCTTCCTGCCCGAGGCCACCGCCCTCTTAAAGGGCATCCCCCACATCCCGGCGGCCACGGTGAGCCTGGCCTTCCCGGAGCCCCTTCCCGTGGTGGGGCACGGCCTCCTGATCGCCAAAGGGGAGGGGTTCCGGGTGCGGGGCTTCACCTGGACCCACCAGAAGTGGGAGGGCCGGGCCCTCGAGGGCCATAGCCTGGTCCGGGCCTATCTCTCGGGCGAGGCGGCGGGGCTTTCCGAGGCCGAACTGGCCAAAATCGCCCTGGAGGACCTCCGCCGCTTCCTCGGGAAGGAGGTGCGTCCGAGCCACACCTTCGTCTTCCGCTTCCCCGAGGGGATGCCCGGCTACCGGGTGGGGCACCTGGAGCGGCTTGACCGCCTGGAGATGGCCCTCCTCAAGGCCCCCGGGCTCTTCCTGGCGGGGAACTACCTGGAGGGCGTGGGCCTTCCCGAGGTGGTGCGCTCCGGCAGGAGGGCGGCGGGCCGCGCCCTGGCCCACCTGGCCCTGGCCCCCACCCCCTAGCGCCCGGGAAAGGCTTGGGTCAGCATAGGCCAAACATGGCCCTGTCTTATCCTGCCATAGCCCTGGCCTCCTTCCTGGTGGGGCTTTTGGCGGGCTTTTTGGGCTACAGCGACCCCTACATCCTCCCCTGGTTCATGATCGCCGTGGCCGTGGTGGCCAGCGTCTACGGCCTCTCCTGGGGGCTTCTGGCCGCCCTCTTCTCCACCCTGGTCCTCCTCCTTTTCCCGGGGTTTAACCCGATGGCCCTGGCCCTCCTCCTCCTCTCCGCCCTGCTGGCCCACCAGGTGGGGGAAAGCCTGCGGCGGGCTCACCGCCGCGCTAAAGCCCTCGCCAAAAGCCAGCGCCTGATCGCCGAGGCCCTCGAGGCCCTCCCCCAGGCCCCAAACCGGGAGGCCCTCCTCAAGAGCCTCCCCGAGCGCCTCCTTGCCCTGGGGGAGGGGGGGCACGTGGGGGTCTGGGTGCCCGCCCCCGAAGGGGGGTTTAGCCTTCTCGCCACCCACCCGCCCATGAGCCTGGCCTGGATCCCGGATAGCGGCGTGGTGGGCCGGGCCTTCCGGGAGGGCAAGCCCCTCTACATCCCCGATGTGCGGCGGGAGCCCGGCTACATCCCGGACCCCTCCATCCCCACCCTGGCCGAGCTGGCCCTGCCCCTTTGGGAAAGGGGCGAGGTGGTGGCGGTGCTGAACCTGGAGCGCCCAAAGCCCTTCCTCCCCGAGGAGGTGGAGGGCCTCACCCGCTTCGCCCAGGCGGTGGGCCTCCACCTGGACCGCCTGGCGGACCTGGAGGAGAGGACCCTCCTTTCTGGGCTTTCCGAAAGGCTCCAAAGCGCCGGGACCAAAGAAGAGGCGGCGGGGAGGGCCCTGGCCTTCCTGGTGCCCGCCTTGGGCCTCCAGGCCGGGGCCCTCTGGGAGGCCCGAGGAGCGCGGATGCAGGCCCTCGCCCACCACGGGGTGCGGGAAGCAAGCCTCCTCCGGGTGCTGGAGGAGGGCCTGGCCTTTGGGGTGGGCCTCGCCTGGCGGGTGTACGAGACGGGAAGCCCCCTCTTCACCGCCCGCTACGCCGAGGAAAGCCAGGGGGTTCCCGCCCTCCAGGCCCTGGGCTGGCGCACCTTCGCCGCCCTCCCCCTGCCCTCCCCGGGAAGCCCCAGGAGCCGCCGGGTCCTGGTCCTGGGCGCGCCGGAGGCCCGGCCCTGGCGCAGGGCCGAGGTGGAGAGCCTCCTCCTTTGTAGCCGCACCCTGGCCCTGGCCCTGGAACGCCTGGCCGAGAAGGCGCGGCACCAGGCGGTGAACCGCCTCTTCCAGGAGCTTTTGCAAAAGCCCCTGGAGGCCCTTTACCAGGAGGTCCTGGAGGAAGCCGTCCGGCAGGTGCCGGGGGCGGAGGCGGGGAGCCTCCTCGTGCTGGAGGAGGGGGTCTACCGCTTCCGGGCGGCGGTGGGGTACGACCTGGAAGGGCTTAAGGGGGTAGCCTTCCGGCCGGAGGACCAGCTCCTCTGGTACGGCCTGGGAGAGGAGGAGGCCCAGAGGGGCGAGCCCCGGATCCTCAGCGCCGAGGCCCGCCCCATCGCCGAGATCAGCCACAAGACCGCCCCCCCGGAGGTCATGGACCGCGCGGGCAGGGCCACGGAGATCCAGGCCAACCTCTGCCTCCCCATCCCCTACCAGGGCCAGGTGCTGGCCTACCTGAACCTGGACAACCTCCACGACCCCCGGGCCTTTGGCGAGGACAGCCTCGAGGCCGCCCGCTTCTTCGCCACCCCCCTGGCCGCCCTCCTCCACGAGGCCAGGACCCGGAGGCTTCTGGAGGAGGCCGCCCTCACCGATCCCCTCACGGGCCTTCCCAACCGCCGGGCCTTTGAACGGCTCTTTTTGGAGGAGCTGAAGCGGGCCGAGCGCTACGGTTACCCCCTCTCCCTGGCCGTCTTGGACCTGAAGGGGTTCAAGGCCATCAACGACCGGCTAGGCCACGCCGCCGGGGACCTGGCCCTCGTCCGCGTGGCCCAGGTCCTTTCCAAGGAGCGGCGCAACGGGGACCGGGTCTTCCGCTGGGGCGGGGACGAGTTCGCCGCCCTCTTCCCCCACACGGGCAAGGAGGGGGCCGTAAGGGCCGCCTTCCGCTACGCCCGGGCCATTGAGGGCATCTGCCTGGAAGGCCTCTGCCTGGGGGTCAACATCGGCCTCGCCACCTATCCCGAGGACGGGACGACCACGGACGAGCTCCTATCCGCCGCCGACACCCGCATGTACCAGGCCAAGGCCCAGGGGCTTTCTGTCTTGGCCTAAACGCCCCTTGCCAAAACCCGCCCGCAGGTGTACCCTTGAGCTAGGGACGCTGAAGTCCCCAAAGGCACCTCGGAGGCGACGAAGCCTGTCCTGCAATCTGGGCGCCTGGGACAGGTGGAGCCAGTGGCGCAACCGGCCGAGGGCGGGCAAAGCCAAACCTTTTCCTTGCTTTCCCTCTGTCGGCCAGGCGCCTAGCCTGGCCCTAAGGCTTTTTAGGGCGTTCGGAGGCGAGGAACCGTGATACCCAAGATGGGCGCCAAGGGACACGGGGAGCCAGTGGCGCAACCGGCCGGACGCTATAGCACGGCTATACCGCCGACCCTTGCGCCACCTCCCCCAAGGAGGTGGGCATGCGGACGTGGATCCTAGCCCTCTTGATCCTCGTAGGGGGCGTGGCCCCGGCCCAGAGCGCCGCCAGCGTCGGCGTGGGCATCCGCATCCCCGCCGTGGTGGGGCTCCGCCTGGCGGAGGTGGAAGGGCCTATGGTGTCCGCACTGGAGCTTGGGCCCGGGGTCCACACCCTCAGGCTCGTGGCCAACACCCAGTGGGAGCTTAGGGTGGAGGTGGAGGGCCAGGCCCTTCTGGCCAACCTGTCCCTTCAGGCGGGCACCCACGTCCTCTCGGGCCGGGGCAGGCTGACCCTCACCCTGGAGGTGCCCCCGGGGAGCCGGGTGCGCCTCAAGGTGGCCCTGGCGGGGATTTCTTAGAAACCACACCCCCTTAGGTGTAAACTAGAGGGGATTCGGCCATGGACTGGACCCGAACTCCCTCACGGTCCTCGCCCGTCCTGCCCCTCCTGCGGCAGGGCCTTCAGGGGCTTCCCGAGGCCCTCAGGGCCCTGGCCAAGGCCCTACAGGCCCACCGCGCCTACCTCTTCCGCTTGGAGGAGCGGGACGGGCTTTGGTACGCCTCCCAGCTGGCCGAGTGGGCGGGCCCCCACGTCACGCCCCAGATCCAGAACCCCAGCCTGCAACGCCTGCCCGTGCGGGAAGCGGGCTACGGCCGCTGGCTGGAGGCCTTTCTGCGGGGCGAAGCCATCGGAGGCGCGGTAAGGACCTTCCCCGAGGAGGAAAGGCCCCTTCTGGAGGCCCAGGAGATCCAAAGCCTCCTGGTGGTCCCCATCCGGGTGGAGGGGCGGCTCTGGGGCTTTCTCGGAGTGGACGACTGCGAAAGGGAGCGGGCCTTCACCCTCGAGGAGGAAGCCCTTCTCCGGGAGGTGGCTGAGGCCCTGGCCCGCACCCTGGACCTCTTTGAGGTCCACCGCTTCACGGAACGCCTCTTGGAGCTTTCCCCCTTCTACGTGGCCCGCATGAGCCCAGAAGGCGGACGCCTATGGGCCAACCTCGCCTTTAAAAAGGCCTTCCCCCAGGGGCTTCCCCTGCCCTTGGAGGCGCCCCTGGCCCAGCCGGGGCGGCCGGTGACGGCCACCACCGCTGGGGAGGCCCCCGCCGAGTGGACCCTGGTGGCCGTGCCCGGCCCGGGAGGGGAGGTCCTAGAGGTTCTGGCCTTCGGCCTGGACCTTCGGGAGCGCCTCCTGGCCCAGGAGCGGGAGGCCCGCTGGAGTGCCTTCCGCAAAAACCTCCTCCGGGTTTACGAGACCCTGATGGCCGAGGGGTTTTCCGAGTCCGTCTTCGGCCTCATCCTCGAGGCCGCCCTGGACACGGTGCCCGCCGCCCAGGCGGGGAGCGTGGCCGTCCTCAAGGAGGACGGGTACTACCACTTCGTGGCCGCCAAAGGGTACGACCTGGAGGCCCTGCGCCAGGTCCGGCTCCACCCGGAAGAGCCTCTCTCCCTCACCGGGCACAGGGAGGCCCAGGTCTTCACCCAGAAGGACCTCAAGCGCTTCAACCGGCGGCTGGACCCCAAGCGGAGAAGGGTGATGGAGGAGGCGGGAAGGGTGCGGGAGATCCAGGCCGTTCTGGCGGTGCCCGTCTACCTCTCCGGCGAGCGCAAGGCCTTCTTGTACCTGGACAACCTGGAGAGGGAGGACGCCTTCACCCCCCTGGACCTGGAGCTGGCCCAGGCCTTTGCCAGCCAGCTGGGCCTCCTCCTCCGGAGGATGGAGCTGGAGGGGAGGCTGACCTACCTGGCCTTCCACGACCCCCTGACCGGCCTACCCAACCGCCTCTTCTTCCTGGAGAAGCTGGCCCAGGCCCTAAAAGAGGAGCCCAGGGTGGCCGTCTTGTACCTGGACCTGGACGGGCTGAAGCTGGTCAACGACCTGGAGGGCCACGCCACGGGGGACGAGGTCATCCGGACCGTGGCCGCCCGCCTGCGGGCCGCCGTCAGGCCCCGGGACCTGGTGGCCCGGCAGGGCGGGGACGAGTTCCTCGTTCTCCTTGCGGGGCTCCGCAAGCCGGAGGAGGCCGTCCAGGTGGCGGAGCGGCTTCTAGAGGTGGTGCGCCTGCCCCTGCCCCTGGGCGGGCGGGTCTTTCACCTCACCACCTCCTTGGGCATCGCCCTGGGGGAGCCCGGCCTCACCCCGGGGGAGCTTCTGGCCCGGGCCGACCTGGCCCTTTACCGGGCCAAGGGCGAGGGCAAGGACCGGCTGGCCTTTTACGAGCCCGGGCTCCAGGAGGCCCTGCGCCGGGAGATGGCCCTGGTGGAGGCCCTGCGGGAGGCCCTGGCCGGGGATGAGGGCGAGCTCACCCTCCTCTACCAGCCCATCGTGGACCTGGCCACGGGGGCCCCTGTGGCCCTCGAGGCCCTGATCCGCTGGCCCAAGGCCCCCCCCGGCGAGTTCATCCCCCTGGCGGAGCGGCACCGCCTCATGCCGGAGCTGGGGGCGTGGGTCCTGCGCCGGGCCTGCCGGGAGCAGGCCCGCCACGGCCTGCCCGTGCACGTGAACGTGAGCCCCCAGGAGCTCCTCCACCCCGGCTACCCCGGCCTGGTGGCCCAGGTCCTGGAGGAGACCGGATGCCCCCCCAGGGCCCTGGTCCTGGAAATCACGGAAACCGCCCTCATCCCCGACGAGAGGGGGCGGGACGCCACCCTGACCGTGCGCATCCTGCGGGAGCTGGGAGTCAGGGTCTTCCTGGACGACTTCGGAAGCGGCTACTCCAGCCTGGAGCGCCTGGCGGCCCTTCCCGTGGACGGCCTCAAGCTGGGCCAGGCCTTCACGCAGGCCCTGGGGAACCCTCCGGACCCCCAAAGCCCCGCCGCCCGGCTGGTGGCCGCCGTCTTGGCCCTGGCCCAAGCCCTGGGGCTCGCCGCCGTGGCCGAGGGCATAGAGGGCGAGGCCACCCTGGCCTACCTGCGCCGCCTGGGGTTCACCTTGGGACAGGGCTTCCTCTTTGGCCGCCCCGCCCCTTTGGGGGTATAGTGGGGTAGGAGAATGCGCCTCAGCGCCGCAGGCAAGGTCGCCCTAGCCTACGCCCTCTTTTCCCTCCTCTGGATCCTGGGAAACGATCGGCTCCTTCTGGCCCTCTTTCCCAAGGCCGCAACCCTCACCCTCTGGCAAACGGTTAAAGGGTTCCTCTTCGTGGCCCTCTCTGGGCTCCTGGTCTACCTCCTGGCCCTCAGGGAAACCCGGGCGGAAGAGGCCAAAACCAGAGCCGAAAGGGCCTCCGCCCGCCGCCTCCAGGCCCTTCTGGAAAGCGGCAGGGAGCTCGTCTACCTCCTGGACGAAAAGGGGCGGATCCGCTACGCCTCCCCCAACGTGAGGAAGGTGCTGGGCTACCTGCCCTGGGAGGACCCGGGGCCGGGGGCGCCTATTTTGGACTACGTTCACCCTGAAGACAGGCTTCTCGCCGAGGCGGCCCTGCAGGACCTCCTCCGCCACCCGGGGACCACCCTGGAGTACCGCCTGCGCGTCCTGGACAAGGAGGGCGGGGTGCGGGCGGTGCGGGTGTGGGGCAGAAACCTCCTCCAGGACGAGGCGGTTAGGGCCATCGTCCTCAAGGTCCAGGACGTCACCGAGCTGGTCAGGCACCAGGACCGCCTGGAGAGCGTCCTTGACGCCCTCCCCGGTATGGTCTTCCAGGTACAGGTGGCGGAGGGAGAAGACCCCGCCTACGCCTCCCTCTACTACATCAGCCCCAAGCAAGCCGCGGCCCTCCTGGGCTACCCGGCGGAAGCCCTCCTCGCCGACCCCGCCTTCTATTTTTCCCAGGTCCATCCCGAGGACCGGGAGGGCCTCGAGGCCGCCCTACGCCAAGCGGTGGCGGAACCCGGCCGGGTTCAGGTCCACACCTACCGCTTCTGGCACGGGAAAAAGGAGGCCTGGGTTTGGCTTCGGGACACCCTCGTCTACCACCCCGAAACCCGCTTTCTCACCGGGTACACCTACGAGGTCACGGAAGAGGTGGAGTCGGAGCGCCGCTTTCGCGCCCTGGCGGAGACCGCCCCGGCCCTCATCCTCATGTGGCAGGCGGAAGACCCCACCCGGCCCGAGTCCGCCAGGCTGGTCTACGCCAACCCCGAGGCCCTGCGCCTCACCGGGTACACCCTGGAAGAACTCCAGGCCAGGCCCATCTGGGAGTTCGTCCACCCCCAGGACCGGGAGCTGGTGCGAAGCCGCGGGCTGGCCCGGCTTAGGGGGCAAACCCCCCCGAGCCGCTACGCCTTCCGCATCCTGACCAAGGGAGGGGAGGTCCTGTGGCTGGACTACTCCGCCGCCCGGGTGGAGCTTGGGGGGAAACCCACCGTCTTGGGCGTGGGCCTGGACATCACCGAGGCCAAGGAACGGGAGCGGACCCTGGAGGCCTTCGCGCGCCTCAGCCTGGCCCTGAGGGAAAGCGAAGACCTCCGGGAGATGATGGAAAAGGGACTGGACACCGTGATGGACCTCCTGGGGGCCGGGGCGGGAAGCGTCCTCATGTACGAAGGCACCCCTCCCCAGGTCCGGGTGGCCGCGGACCGGGGGTGGATGGCCCACCTCCCCCCTCCCTCCAACCCCCTGGAGGCGCGGAGCCTGGTGGCCCAGGCCCTGGCGGGGGAGGTCGTCCTCTCCCCCGACCCCAAGACTGATCCCCGGGTCCGGGAAGCGGCCCGCCCCTTTATCCCCGAGGGCTGGGGGGTCCTGGCCCTCCCGCTCCTGGCGGGCCGGGAGGCGGTGGGCGCCCTTTTCCTTTCCTGGCCCCGGGCCCAGCTTCCCGGCCCTAGGGAGGTGGAGCGGACCCAGATCCTGGGCGAGGTCCTGGGCAACGCCCTGCGCCGGGGTAGTCTGCGGGCAAAGCTTGCCCAGCGGGTGGCCCAGCTGGAGGCCCTCCGGGCCGTGGACCAGGCCATCGCCGCCTCTTTGGACCTGGGGCCCACCCTGGAAGTCTTTCTGGCCCAGGTCCTCCGCCTGCCCCTGGACGCGGTGGCCTTCTTCCTCTACTGCAAGGAGGAGGGAGGACTGGTCCTGGAGGCGGCCAAGGGGTTCCTCTCCCCCAAGGAAGCCCTGCCGAAGCGCATCCCCCTGGGCGTGGGCCACGTGGGCCAGGCGGCCCTGGAGGGGCAGGTGGTCCACGTCCAGAACCTGGCCCAAAACCCGGGCACCCACCCGGAGTTCACCCTCAGGGAAGGCCTGGTCTCCGAGCGGGCCTATCCCCTCTTCGCCAAGGGCAGGCTCCTGGGGGTCCTGGCGGCCTTCACCCGCAAGCCCTGGGACCTGACCCCCGAGGAGGAGGAGTTCCTGGAGGCCCTGGTGGGCCAGGGGACCATCGCCCTGGACAACGCCCTCACCTTCCAAGCCCTGCAGAAGACCCAGCGGGAGCTGGAGGCCGCCTACGACCTCACCCTATGGGGCTGGGCCAAGGCGGTGGAACTGCGGGACCAGGAGACCGCCGGCCACACGGAGCGGGTCACGGCGCTCACCCTGCGCCTGGCCCGGGCCCTGGGGGTACCCGAGGAGGACCTGGAGCACATCCGGCGGGGAGCCATCCTCCACGACGTGGGCAAGCTGGCCATCCCCGACCACATCCTCCTCAAGCCGGGCCCCCTCACCGAGGAGGAGTGGGCGGTTATGAAAAGGCACCCCGTCTACGCCTACGAGTGGCTTTCCGGCATCCCCTTCCTCAGGAAGGCCCTGGACATCCCCTACGCCCACCACGAGCGCTGGGACGGCTCCGGCTACCCCCGGGGCCTGAAAGGGGAGGCCATTCCCCTTTCCGCCCGCATCTTCGCCGTGGTGGA
Source organism: Thermus aquaticus (assembly GCF_001280255.1). Classification (NCBI taxonomy): domain Bacteria; kingdom Thermotogati; phylum Deinococcota; class Deinococci; order Thermales; family Thermaceae; genus Thermus; species Thermus aquaticus. The sequence goes on from NZ_LHCI01000106.1 coordinate 1,988,652, forward strand.
CGTCTACGATGCCCTGACCTCCGACCGCCCCTACCGCAAGGCCTGGCCTAAGGAGAAGGCCCTGGCCTACCTTCGGGAGCAGGCGGGCCGGCAGTTTGACCCCCAGGTGGTGGCGACCTTCCTGCGCCTGGTGGAGGAAGAGGGCCTTTAGGTCCCGAAGGTGCCCGGGGCCACCCTCTTTCCAGAACCTGGGGCCAGAATGAGGGCATGCGGAAGTTGGGCGGCCTCCTCCTCCTTCTGCCCCTTCTCCTCGCCCTGAACCTCCTCCTCACCAAAGGACCCCCGGTCCTCTGGACCGAGACCGTCCAAGCGGGCCCGGAAACCCTGCAGGAGGTCTACACCAAAGCCCACCCCGCCGTCTTGGGGGTAGAGGGCCCCGAGGGAACCCGGGGCACGGGCTTCTTCTACGCCCCGGGCCTGGTCCTCACCGCCTACCACGTGGTGGCCGAGGGGGGGCCCTTCACCCTCCTCCTGGCGGACCGCACCCGGGCCCAGGCCCGCCTCCTGGGCTTCGCCGAGCCCCTGGACCTGGCGGTCCTGGCCACGGAGGCCACCCCGCCCGCCCCGCCCCTTCCCCTGGAGACCGAGAGGCGGCCTCAGGCGGGCGAGGCGGTGCTCCACATCGGCAACGGCCGGGGTCAGTTCATCGCTCCCCGCTACGGCCGGGTGACCCGCCTCGAGGCCAGCCCCTCCGCCTTCCTCCCCCAGGGCCTGGTGGAGACCTCCCTCCCCCTCGCCCCGGGGGACTCCGGGGGGCCGGTGTTGGACGCCCGGGGGAAGGTCCTGGGGGTGGCCGTGGCCATCGGCCAGACGGAGGCGGGCTTCCGGAGCTACTTCACCCCCCTCTTCGGCCGGGGGGAGGTCCTTTTGGCCCTGGAGCGGGGCGAGAGGCGCTACTGGCCCTACCTGGGCCTCCGGGGCCCCCGGGCTCTGACCCCAGAGCTCGCCCGGGAGCTGGGCCTCCCGCCGGGCGGGGTCCTGGTGGGGGAGGTGGTGCCGGGCGGGGCGGCCCACCGGGCGGGGCTTAGGGGCCTCGAGGCGGGAGGCGTGCCCGACGTGATCCTGGAGGTGAACGGGGTGCCGGTGAACTCCTTTGAGGACCTCCTCCGCGAGGTGCGCCGCCACCAGGTGGGGGGCCGGATCGCCCTCACCGTGCGCCGGGGGGGCCAGGTCTTCCAGGTGGAAGCGGTCCTCGCCCCTTTCCCAGGACGCTAAAGGGAAAACCTCCCCCAGGCGCTTCCCAGGGGAGGAAGAACTCCTTCGCCTAGGGGCGCTGGAGCCAGAACTCGTACATCCCCGAGCCGCTATAGGCGTAGATGCGCCAGAGGTAGTAGCCAGCAGTTCCGCTGTAGCTGAGACTTTCCTCCGAGGTGGGCCCCGTAGAGCTAGCCACGGTCACCCAACGGGAGCCGTCCCACCGCCAGAGGTAGAGGTCAAAGTCCGTTCCGGCGGGGCCCCTAAGCCAGGCCCTATGGGTACCTGCAGGGCTGTAGTAGTAGGTGCCGTTGGGTTGGAAGTTATAGTCACCAGGACCGGAAAGGCTGCCCGTGTAGTAGCTACAGCTGGTACAGGGGGCTGTGGAACCACTCCCCGAGGAGAGCAGGGAGTAAAGGAGACGGTTGGGGGACCCCGATCCGATCCCCGAAAGCCGCCCCGTAGTGGCTCCGTTGAGGATAGCGCTAGCAACAGAGGCCGGCGTAGCCGAAGGATTTTGCTCTAGATACAAAGCAGCCACCCCGGCCACATGGGGGGTGGCCATGGAGGTGCCGTTAAGGGTCTGGGTGGCCGTGTCCGAGGTGTACCACGCCGAGGGAATGGAAGCCCCAGGGGCGAAGAGGTCCACGCAACTACCGTAGTTGGAGAAGCTGGCACGGGCGTCGGAAGATGTGGTAGCGCCCACGGTAAGGGCCTCGGCCACCCGGGCTGGGGAGTAGTTGCAGGCGTTGGCGTTGTCGTTCCCCGCAGCCACAGCGTAGACCACTCCCGCGGCGATGGAGTTCTTCACGGCGTTGTCCAGGGCAGTGGAGACTCCGCCTCCTAAGCTCATGTTGGCAACGGCCGGCCTGCGGTGGTTCCGCGTGACCCAGTCCACCCCAGCGATGACCCCAGAGGTGGAGCCGGAACCGTTGCAGTCCAGGACGCGCACAGCGTAGAGGTTAACCGCTTTGGCTACCCCATAGGTCACTCCGCCGATCGTTCCCGCCACATGGGTACCGTGGCCGTTGCAGTCCTGGCCGTTCCCCCCTAAGGCGTCATAGCCTACCCGGGCCCGGCCGCCGAACTCCCGGTGGGTCGTGCGGATTCCGGTGTCAATCACATAGACGTTAACCCCCCTTCCCGTAGCGGTGTAGGTGTAGCTGTTGGAAAGGGGAAGGTCCCGCTGGTCAATCCGGTCCAGGCCCCAAGGAGCCGGGCTCTGGGTAGCCCAGGCCCGTACCACCTTGTCCGCCTCTATGAACTCCACGTCGGGACTCTGCCTAAAGGCCTCTAAGGCCTGGGGCGCCATCTCCGCCGCAAATCCCTGGAGGGCGCCCGTGTAGGCCTGGGTCACCACTACCCCCTGAGGAGCCAGCCGTGCCTGCAGGGTTGTGATGCCACCTTGGAGCAGAGACTGACCCTTCCCCTTCTTAAAGACCACAATGTACCGGCCCGGGATAGCTTCAGGGTCATCCAGGCCATAGACGGGAGCCTCCTTGGGCCAGAAGGCCTCAGCCAAGGTAGGGGTTGGATCGGAGCGGGAGGCCATCTGACAACCACCCAAAACGAGCACCGCGAAAAGCGCCATCAGCCAATAAGTCTTCCTCATACGCTCCTTTGTGGATTTCACGAGGGCAAAGCTAACCCTAAGGATGCCCGGGTGTCAAGGGGGTTTTTATTCAGTTATTCTTCATTTTTACGCACAAGCTGCCGGTATGCAGGCACCCCCAACATCCCCTCCGCCAACAGCACCGCCCGGGCGATGGCCCGCGCGAGGGCGTCGGCGGCGTAGGCCCCGAGGCGGAGGAGGAGGTAGGGGTCCACCCCCCTGCCCTCCCCCAGGGCCAGGGCGAAGACCAGGTCCCCGTCCAGGGGGGTGTGGGCGGGGCGGATGGCCCGGGCGATCCCGTCCTAGGCCATGATGGCCAGGCGCCTGGCCTGGGCCTTGGTGAGGGGGGCGTCGGTGACGACCGCCGCCAGGGTGGTGCTCTGCCCCGGGAGGAAGGGGTAGCGGTAGGCCTCCTCTTCCCCCCGGTAGCGGGTGAGGTCGGGGAGGAGGGCCCTCTCCTCCTCGGTGAGGAAGGCCTCGGCGTAGAGCCTTCCCGTCCGGGGGTCAAAGGGGCGGCCCAGGCTGTTGACGGCCACCAGGGCGTAGACGGCGTACCCCTCCTCCAGGCGGTAGCCCGCCGCCCCCACCCCTCCCTTGACCCCGCCCGCCAAGGCCCCGGTCCCCGCCCCCACGCTCCCCTCGGCCACCTCCTCCCGGGCGGCCATTGCCGCCAGGTAGCCGGCCTCCGGGTCTGGAGGGCGGAAGGTCCCTCCCCGGCCCAGGTCGTAAAGGACGGCGGCGGGGACGATGGGGACCGGCCCGGCCGGGGTGGGAAAGCCCAGGCCCCGCTCCCTCAGGTAGCGCACCACCCCCTCCGCCGCCCCCAGGCCGAAGGCGCTTCCCCCGGTGAGGAGGAGGGCCTGGACCCTTTCCACGGTGTTCTCAGGGGAGAGGAGGTCCGTCTCCCGGGTCCCCGGGGCCGCCCCCCGCACGTCCACCGCCCCGATGGCCCCCTCCTCCAGGAGGAGGACCGTGCACCCGGTGAGGGCCTTTAGGTCCGTAAAGTGCCCCACCTTCAGGCCCAAAAAGGGAACCTTCCCAGGAGGCAAGGCTTCCGCCATGGCCCCAGTATGGGGTAGCCTGAAGGCCAGGACAAGGAGGGAAGCATGTGGACCTACCTGATCCACGGCGAGCCAACCCCGGGGGTGGCGAGGCTTCTTGAGGGCGTGGGGCGGGCCCTCGAGGCCCGGGGCTTCCGCCACAGCCCCGAGGCCGAGGCCCCCAACCTGGTCCTGAACGCCATCACAGAGGAGAACCCCAAGCCCTACCGCCGCCGAGCCCAGGCCACCTTCGTGGCCTCGGTCCTGGAGCTTCCCCGCTTCCCCGAGGAGCCCATCAAGGAGCTCTACCCCTACCTGGTCCGGGCCCTTTCCAACGTCCTCCTGGCCTATGTGCCCGGCGAGGGGGCGGCCTTCCTCACCCTGGAGCTGGGCCACTACCGGGAGAAGGAGGGGGAGGGGTTTTACGAGCGGGTGGCGGAGCGCCTGATGCCCATCGCCTGCAGCCGCCTGGTCATTGACAACATCTTCGTGCCCGACCTGGAGCCGGAGCTCTGGGAAGGGGACGAGCTAACCGAAAGCATGTACCGGGCGGGCAGGAAGCTCAAGGAGTGGGACCTTCTGCCCGCGCCCTTCCCCATTGAGGAGATCCTCCCTCCCGAGGACCTCCGCCACGTGAAAAGGCTCTACGGCATCGGCGGGCTTTCTTACGGCAACCTTTCCGTGCGCAAGGACGAAAGGCGCTTCTGGATGTCGGCGAGCGGCGTGGACAAGGCCAACCTCAAGGTGGTCGGCCGGGACATCCTCATGGTGAAGGACTACGACCCCGAGAAGAACGCCATCCTCCTCTCGGTGCCGCCCCACGTGGAGCCAAGGCGGGTTAGCGTGGACGCCATTGAGCACTGGATGATCTACCGGGAGCACCCCGGGGTGGGGGCTATCCTCCACGTCCACGCCTGGATGGAGGGGGTGCCCGCCACCCCCTTCAACTACCCCTGCGGCACGTATGAGCTGGCCCAGGCGGTGGCGGAGAAGGTGCGGGAGGCCCCAGACCCCACCCGGGCGGTGGTGGGCCTCAAAAACCACGGCCTCACCATCACCGGCCGGAGCCTGGACGAGATCCTGGAGAGGATAGAGGGGAAGCTGGTCCGCACCGTGCCCATGTCATGAAGGCCCTCCGCTACACCCCTTCCCTCCCCCGCTTCTTCGGGGCCAGGCTTTTGGGCAAGCGTTTTCCCAAGGCGCTTCTCCCCCTAAGGCTGGAGGAGGTCCCCTTGCCCGAGAGGGCGGGCTTCCAGAGGGTCCGGGTCCACCTCGCTGGGGTCTGCGGCTCGGACCTGGCCCTCCTCTACGGGAAAAGCCCCCCCACCATAAGCCCCTTTTTCTCCTTTCCCGCCGTTTTGGGCCACGAGATCCTGGGGGAGGTGGAAGGGGAGAAGGTGGCGGTGAACCCCCTCCTCGCCTGCGCCGACCGGGGCCTTCCCCCCTGTCCCATGTGCCAGAAGGGGGAGGAGGGCCTCTGCCAGAACGTGGCCGAGGGCGACCTGGCCCCGGGGATGCTGGGCTACAACCAGGACCTCCCCGGGGGCTGGGGGGAGTGGGTCCTGGCCCGTAAGGAGCGCCTCTACCCCATCCCCCAGGGGGTCCCGGACGAGCGGGCGGTCCTGGCCGAGCCCCTGGCCGTGGTCCTCCGGGGGCTGGGGAAGTCAAGGCCCTGGCCGGAGGAGGTCCTGATCCTGGGCATGGGGACCATCGGCCTCATGGCGGTCCGCCTCCTAAGGGCCTTGGGGTATTTGGGCAGGGTCCACGCCGTGGCCAAGTACCCCCACCAGGCGGAGCGGGCCAGGGCCTTCGGGGCGGAGAAGGTCTACGGGAGCGCCAGGGAGGCCCTTCAGGAAAGGGCCAGGCGCTACCGCTACCTCCTCTTTGAGGGGTACCGGGGGGGCTACCCCTGGGTAGTGGAGGCCTCGGGGAGCGGGAAGGGCTTCCGGGAGGCCCTCGCCCTGGCCGAGGAGGGGGGAAAGGTCCTCCTCCTGGGGGCCCCGGGCCTGGAGTGGGCCGATCTTTCCCCCTTCTGGTTCAAGGAGGTGGCCCTCGTGGGGAGCTACACCTACACCCGGGAGGAGTTCGGCGAGGCCGTGGCCCTCCTAAGGGAGCTTCAGGGCCTCGAGAGCCTGGTGGGCGGGATCTTCCCCCTGGAGGCGTGGCAAGAGGCCCTTAGCGTCAGGGGCAAGGCCCTCTTCCGACCCTAGGCCACTTTCTCTCCAGGGCTTTCCCCCTAAGCTCACCTTATGCGCCTCGCAACCCTCCTCCTCTTCCTGGGCTTCCTCCGGGCCGCCGCCCTCTCCCCCGGGGACAAGGCTCCGGTCCTCGAGGCCAAGGACAGCTACGGCCGCCCCGTGGACTTCCGGGGGAGCTACGTGGTCCTTTGGTTCTACCCCAAGGCCAAAAGCCCCGGGTGCACCGCCCAGGCCAAGCGCTACTCCGAGCTCTACCTCGAGTTCCAGAAGCTTGGGGCCCGGGTCTACGGGGTGAGCCACGACCCCGCCCAGGAGCAGTGCGACTTCGTGGAGAAGCTGGCCCTCAAAGGGGGGATGATCCCCGACCCCGAGGGCCGCCTGGCCCGGGCCTTCGGCGTGCGGAGCCTCTTGGGCTTTTACAGCCGGGACACCATCCTCTTAAACCCGGAAGGCCGGGTTGAGCGCATCTGGCGGAACGTCAACCCCTTCCAGGACGCGGACACCGTCCTGGCCTATTTGAGGGGTAAGGCCCGCTAAAGGCTTCTCATCTGAAGGCCGTAAGATAGGGGGCGTGTACGCCCTCCGCGAGGCCTTTAGGCAGGTCCTCCGCCACCCCACGGCCAGCCTAGCCACCTTCTTCACCGCCTTGGTCTCCTTCGCCCTCCTCTACTTCCTGGGCCTCCTCCTTTGGAACCTGGAAAAGGTGGTCCAGAGCCTGGAGCGGGAGCTGGAGGTGGCCGCCTTCCTGAAGGACGGGGCCAACGTGGAGGCCCTCCTCACGGAGATCCAGGCCTGGCCCGAGGTGGGGGAGGTGCGCCTGGTGACCAAGGAAGAGGCCCTGGCCCGGCTGGTCCTGGACTACCCCTACCTGGCCGAGGCCAAGGACCTGGTGGAAAACCCCCTCCCCGACACCCTGCGCCTGAGGCTCCAAACCCCAGAGGCGGTGCGGGAGGTGGCCCTGCGCCTCAAGGCTCTTCCCGGGGTGGAAGGGGTGGAGTACGGGGGGGAACTCACGGAAAGGCTGGTCCAGGTCCTCTCCGGAAGCCGCCTGGCCATGTTCCTGCTGGTGACCCTCCTTCTCCTCAACACCTTCTTCAGCGTCATGGGGGCCATCCGCCTCTCCGTGGAAAGCCGCAAAGAGGCCCTGGCCATCATGCTTTTGGTGGGGGCCACTAGGCGCTTCATCCAGGCCCCCTTCGTCCTGGAAGGGGTCTTGCTCACGCTGAGCGCTGGGGTTCTCGCCGTTTTGGCCGGGGGTGGGCTCTACCTGGCCCTGGGGCGGGCGGCCCAGGGGCTTCTCCCCTTCCTGCCGGTCCTGGAGCGCCAGGACCTGGTGAGGATCGGGCTTCTCGTCCTGCTGCTTTCGGCCTTCCTGGGGGCGGGCGGGGCCTACATGGCCAGCCGGGCCTACCTGAAGGAGGCCTAGGATGCGGCTTTTGGCCTGGCTCCTTCCCCTCTTCGCCCTCCTGGCCCTGGCCCAGGACGTGGCCACCCAGGAGAAGCGGGTGAGGGACCTCGAGGCCGAGGCCGCCCGGGCCAAGGCCCTGGAACAGGAGGCCCAGGCCCGCATCCAGAAGCTGAACCAGGCGCTCGCCCGCCTCTCCAAGAGGGTAGCGGACCTCCTCCAGGAAAAGGCCCGCCTGGAAAAGGAAATCGCCCGCCTGGAGGCGGAGCGAATGGCCCTCCGCCAGGAGATCGCCCGCCTGGAGGAGGCGGTGCGGGAGACCGAGGCCCGCATCGCCAAGCTGGAAAAGGACCTGGCCGCCCTTAAGGAGCGCCTGCAGGCCCTCATGCGAAGCCTCCACCGGGAAAGGGCCGGGCGCTACCTACCCCTCCTCCGGGCCCAGTCCTTCACCGACCTGGCGGTGCGGGCCCGCTGGGTGGGGTACATCTCTAAGCAGGACGCCGACCTGGTGCGCCAGCTCCAGACCACGTTGAAGGCTTTGGGCGAGGAGCGGGAGCGCCTCAAGCTCCTCCTCCAAAGCCTCTCCGAAAAAGAACGGGCCCTGGCCGAAATCCAGCGGAAGCTGGAGGCCGAGCGGCAGAACCTCCTCACCACCCTGGCCTCCCTGAGGAAGGAAGAGGAGGGCAAGAAGGCCCTCCTGCGGGACGCCCTAAGCGAGCGCCAGCGCCTGCAAAGCGCCCTGGCCCAGCTCCAGGCCCGGGTCCTGGCCGAAAGGCAGAGGCTTCTTTTGCTCAAACGCCAGGAAGAGGAGCGCAGGCGGCAGGAGGAGGAAAGGAGGCGGCAGGAGGAGGCCCAGCGGAAACAGGCCACCCTAAGGCCTTCCCCGGCCCCGGCCCAGGTGGTGGTCCCCCCACCTCCCCTGCCCGCCACCGTGGGCCGGCTGGCCTTCCCCGTCCCCGGGGGCCGGGTGGTGGTGCCCTACGGCCAGGAAGGTCCCTTCCAGGTCATCGCCGGCCCCGTCCCGGGAAGCCCGGTCCAGGCCGCCGCCGATGGGTACGTGGCCGGGGTCCTCTACCTGCCCAACCTGGGCTACACCGTGATGCTGGTCCACACGGAGACCTTATCCACCGTCTACACCAACCTCCAGGAGCCCCTGGTGGCCGAGGGCCAGAAGGTGAGCCGGGGCCAGCTCCTGGGCTACACCGGGGGCGGCCTCCTCATCCGCCCCGAGGAGCTGGAGTTCCGGGTGGCCGCGCGCGTGGGGGAGGAAACCCGCTTCGTGGACCCCGCCGCCTACTACTAAGTGCCCCGCTGTGGCCAAAGCGGGCCCATGCCTGGTAACTCCCCAGGAACCTTTTGCCGGGGCCCCCATGCTGGCCCAAGCCAGCATGGGGTGGTATTAGAGGCTCAGGCGGGCTCAATGAGGCCGTAGTTCCCGTCCTTGCGGCGGTAAACCACGTTGATCTCGTCGGTCTTGGCGTTGCGGAAGACGAAGAAGTCGTGCCCCAGGGCCTCCATCTGGAAGACGGCCTCCTCGGGGTCCATGGGCTTCATCTCAAAGCGCTTGACCCGGACGATCCTGGGGCCTTCCTCCTCCTCGGGCTTGCGCAAGGCTTCCATGTCCCGCACCTCAGGGGGAGGGGGGCCCTGGTAGGAGTGGCGCTTGCCCACGAAGCGGCGCTCCTTGTAGCGCTTGAGCTGGATCTCCAGCCGGTCCACCATGCGGTCAATGGCGGCGTAGAGGTCCTGGTCCTCCTCCTCCACCCTGAGAAGCCCCCCGGGGAGGTCCAGCTGGACCTCGGCCTTGGCCCGCTTCTCCACGTGGGGGCTACCCGCCAGAGAAAGGACCACCTTGGCCATGAGCTCGCCGTTTTGGTAGCGATCCAGGCGGGAGAGCTTCTTCTCCACGTAGTCGCGGATGGCGTCGGTGATCTCCAGGTTGCGGCCGACGAGCTTGTAGACGTTCATGCCTCCTCCTTTCCGCCCCAGTCAGGGCCTTCCCTTACCCTTATGCTACCACCCTCCCCGGGACGCTCGTCCCTCACCACCTGACCCGCCTTCAGCACCACCACCCGGGCCGGATAGGCCTCCAGAAGCTCCCGGCTGTGGGTGGCCACCACCACCGTGGCCCCCCGCTGGTGGGCCGCCTTGAGGATGTCCAGGACCTGGAGGGCGTTTTCCGGGTCCAGGTTGCCCGTGGGCTCGTCGGCCAAGATCACCGGAGGGTCCAGGAGGAGGGCCCTGGCCAGGGCCACCCGCTGGGCCTCCCCCACGCTAAGCTCCTCGGGAAAGGCCCGCTTTTTGTGGAAAAGCCCCACCCGGCGCAGGGCCGTGGCGATGCGCTCCGGCCACTCCCTGGGCGGAACCCCCTGGACCTGCAGGACGAACCTGAGGTTTTCCTCCACCGTCATATCCGCAAGAAGGCGGTGGTCCTGGAAAACCATGCCGATGCGGCGGCGGTGGAAGGCAATGCCGTCCCCCTTCAGGGCCTTCAGGTTCTGCCCGGCGAAGTAGACCGCCCCCTGGGTGGGCACGAGCCGCCTCAGGATGAGGGAGAGGAGGGTGGACTTCCCCGCCCCCGAGTGGCCCACCACGTAGACAAACTCCCCCTTCTTGACCTCGAGGCTCACCCCGTAGAGGGCCTTGGTGCCCGTGCGGGGGTACTCGAGGCTCACCCGGTGAAAGGCGATCATGCCCCCACTATATAGCGGCCCACCCTTTCTTCTCATGGAGAGGCGCTATAGTGAGAGGTAGTGAGGGAGAAGATGAAGCGACGCGCGTGGTTTTTGGTGGGGCTTGGGGTGCTCCTGGCCCTGGTCTACGCCCAGCTCCCCCGCCCCCAGGCGGAAAGCCTTCTGCAAAACCCCAACGGCCAGGCCCTCTTGGAGGTCTACCAGAGGATCCAGCAGGACTACCTGGAGCCCCTCTCCAAGGAGAAGCTGAACGCCCTTCTGGAGGGGGCCATCGGCGGGATGGGGGGGGCCCTCAAGGACCCCTTCACCAGCTACTCCCCGCCCCAGCGGGCAAGCCTTCGGCAGGAGGACCTCCGGGGCGAGTTCTTCGGCATCGGGGCCACGCTCACCCCCGCCAACCCCGACGGCACCGGGGCCAAGATAGAGGGGGTCATGAAGGGCCTCCCCGCCCAGCGGGCCGGGATGCGGGCGGGGGACGTGATCCTGGAGGTGGACGGCGAGGACGTGACCGCTCTCCCCCTCCAGGAGGTGGTGGCCCGCATCCGGGGACGAGAGGGGACCAAGGTCACCATCAAGGTGCGCCGGGAGGGCGTACCCGCCCCCCTGGTCTTTGAGCTCATCCGGGAGAAGGTGGAGATCATCTCCGTCTCCGTCGGGAAGATTGGCGACGTGGGCTACGTGGCCCTGGAGACCTTTGGCAACTTCAAGGTGGAGGACCAGCTAAAGAAGGCCATAGAGGGCCTGAAGGCCCAGGGGGTCAAGAAGCTCATCTTTGACCTCCGGGACAACGGCGGCGGCCTCCTGGACCAGGGGTGCGCCGTGGCCAGCGCCTTTTTAAAGGAGGGCCCCATCGTCTACCCCCGCACCAGGAACCTCACCCGGGTCTGGTGCGAGGCCTCGGGCAGGCCCCTGTGGGACGGCCCCATGGTGGTCCTGGTCAACGGCAACTCCGCCTCGGCCAGCGAGATCGTGGCCGGGGCCCTGCAGGACTACGGCCGGGCCCAGGTGATCGGGGAGAAGACCTTCGGCAAGGGCGTGGGCCAGACCCCCTACACCCTGGCCAACGGCGGGGAGCTCACCCCGGTCACCTTTGAGTGGCTCACCCCCAAGCGCCGGGCCATCAACAAGGAGGGCCTGAAGCCCGACATAGAGGTCAAGGACACCCGCTTCCCCACGCCCTTCTCCTTCCAGGGGGCCGGGGCCCCGCCAGGGGCGGAGGTCACCGTGACCCTAAATGGCAAGACCGTGAAGGTGAAGGCCGACACCGAGGGCAAGTTCTCCTACGCCGAGCCCCAGAAGAGCCGCCCCCTGCCCGAGGAGCGGGGCCAGGCGGTGCTGGACCCGGAGGGGGACGCCATCCTGAAGAAGGCCCTCGAGGTCCTGGGTAAGTAGTGAAAAAGCGCCAGGGGCCGGGGATTCCCCGGCCCCTTTCCCGTACTCCCTATTTGGGGATGGGGATGTTCCGCCAAACGATCCTTTGCCAGTCCTTGCCGTCAAATACCTCAAACTCGGCGTAGAGAATGGTCATGCCTCTGGCATCCCCTGGCGAATAAAATTTTAAGGACACCAAGAGGGGTATACCCGCGATGAAATCGCTTCTGCCCCCGCTCACACCCCATACACCGCCTGTGCGCTGCTGGCCGTCTTCCAGAATAGTCCTGGTTTTGTCAAAGCGAATCTGGAGATTAGAATCAATAGAGGAAGTAACCTTGTAGTTGAAGACGACTACCCAACTACAACATTCGGTTGTAATTGACTGCAGCTCAAACGTGAACGGCCCCACCACGAAGCGCTTCCAGGGTTCGGCGGTGTCGGCGGGAGCGGCGGGCTGGGCCTGGGGCGCGGGAGCCTGGGCCTGAGGCGGCAGCGCTTGGCCGATGGGGATGCCCCGGAACTCCATGCCCCCAAAGTAGAGGGCGGCGAAGAAGGTCTCCTCCTGGGGAACGTTGGGGAAAACCAGCTTCCCGGAAGCCCTTCCCCCGGCGGGTAGGGCGAAGGTGGACTTGGTGACGTCCACCTGCCCCCCTTCCACCGTCAGGTAGCCGGGGTAGCTGAAGCCCCGGGCGGAGATGGCCCTCACCCCTTGGTGGGGCACGGTCACCTGCTGGTTGGTGCGGGCCGCGCTCTGGATCTGCACGGCGCAGACCACCTTGCCCTCCTGATCCCGGGCGCACCCCTGGATCTTAAAGGTGGCGGACACGTTAGCCGAAGCCACCTCTATCACCGGCCCCGAGGGCTTGGGCAGGTTCACCTGTTGCGCCACACCCAGCGCGGCCAAAACCCAAAGAAAGGCCAGCGTTCTTTTCATGGTAACCTCCTCTAGCCTGACCGCAAAAGGGCCAGGCTTTTTCTAAGATAGAGGCGTCTTCCAGCAAAAAGATGAGAACCGGGTTAAGAGCGCCTTAAGCCTAGCGCACCACCGCCCCCAGAGGGATGTCCCCGTCTACGGTGACCAGGACCAGGTCCTCCCCCTCCTGGGCCGCCAGGATCATGCCCTGGCTCTCCACGCCCCGGAGCCTGGCCGGCTTGAGGTTGGCTACCAGCACCACCTTCTTGCCCACAAGGTCCTCGGGGCGGTACCACTTGGCGATGCCGGAGACCACGGTGCGCTCCTCGTTCCCCAGGGAAAGGGTGAGGACCAGGAGCTTGTCGGCGTTGGGGTGCTTCTTTGCGGCCACCACCTGGGCCACCCGGAGCTCCACCTTGGCGAAGTCCTCTATGGTGATGGGCTCCCTCTTTTCCTTTTCTTCCTTTTTCTCCACCTTCCCCTCCTTGGGGAAAAGCACCGGAGCCTCCTCGGGGATGGGCCCGGGCAGGGCGAGCCCCCAGCGCTCGGCCTCCTCCAGGCGCACCTCCTCCTTAAGGCCCAAAGCCCGCCTCAGCTCCGCCATCTTGCCCGGCATGGCGGGGGTGAGGAGGATGGAGGCGATCCTGAGGCCTTCCACCACCCGGTAGAGGACCGCCTGGGCCTCCTTTGGGTCCTTCTTGTAAAGCTCCCAGGGCCGCTTTTCGTTGATGTAGCGGTTCAGGGCCTTGACGTAGGCCATGACCTCCTCGAGGGCCACGTGGAACTTAAGCTCCCGCACCAAAGAGCGGAGCCGCCCGGGAAGCCCAACCCCCTCCTCAAGCTCCTCCCCGGGAACGGGCTCGGGAACGCGCCCTTCGGCGAAGCGGAAGAGCATGGCCCGGGTGCGCTGGACCAGGTTCCCCAGATCGTCGGCCAGGTCGGATTCATACCGGGTCCTGAGGGCCTCCTCGCTCACCGGGGTGTCCTGGCCGTAAGGGATCTCCCTAAGGAGGTAGTAGCGGAGGGCGTCCCGCCCGTAGCGCTCCGCCAGGGAGAAGGGGTCCACCACGTTGCCCAGGGTCTTGGACATCTTGCGCCCATCGGGGCCCAGCAAAAACCCCCCCACGTTCAGGTGGCGGTACATGGGGATGCCCGCCGCCTTCAGCATGGTGGGCCAGAAAACGGCGTGGGGCTTCAGGATGTCCTTGCCGATGAGGTGCCAGGCGTGGGGCCAGAAGGTCCGGTACTTCTCCCCGTCGGGGTAGTCCAGGGCGGAGACGTAGTTGAGGAGGGCGTCAAACCACACGTAGGTCACGTGCTCCTCGTCCCAGGGGAGAGGGATGCCCCAGGGAACCCGGGACTTGGGCCGGGAGATGGAGAGGTCTCCGATGGGCTCGGAGAGCATAGATAGGACCTCGCTCCGGTACCCCTCGGGGCGGATGAGGTCGGGATGGGCCTTCAGGTAGTCCAAAAGCCACTCCCGGTACTTCTCCATGCGGAAGAAGTAGTTCCCCTCCCGCCGCCTCTCCACCGGGCGGCCGTGGATGGGGCAAAGCCCCTCGGAGAGCTCCTTTTCCGTGTAAAACCGCTCGCAGGAAACGCAGTAAAGCCCCTCGTACTCGCCGTAATAGATGTCCCCCGCCTCGTAGACCTTCTTGAGGACCAGCTGCACCACCCGCTTGTGGCGCTCCTCCGTGGTGCGGATGAAGTCGTCGTAGGCGATGCCGAGAAGCTCCCAGGCCTTTTTAAAGCGCTCCGAGACCCGGTCCACAAAGGCCTTGGGGTCCTCCCCCGCCCTCTCGGCGGCCCGGTAGACGGTCTCCCCGTGCTCGTCGGTGCCGGTCAGGAAGTAGGTGCGGTAGCCGTCCAGGCGGTAAAAGCGGGCCAGGAAGTCCGCCACCACCGTGGTGTAGGCGTGGCCCAGGTGGGGCTCGGCGTTCACGTAGTAGATGGGGGTGGTCACGTAAAAGACCTTTTCCATGCACCCTCCGGGGAAGCTGGGGCACGGGTTCCCCACATGCCCTTCAGCACCAACATGGTACACTTCTCCTACGCCTGCCGCAAAATCTTCGCCACCTCCGGCTTCAACCTTGGGACCTCGCTCTGAGCGACATCCCAAACCAACTCCAGGTCTACCCCACTCTCTCCGCAGTTCCCCAAGCGCTACGAGGTGCGCCCCTACCCCGACGGGAGCCGGGCGGTGGTGGCGTGGGACCTCGAGGCCCTCGAGGCCTGGTACAAGCGGGTGCTGAGGGGCTAGCCCAGGGGTAGGCGCCGCACCCGCACCCTCCGGTCCTCCACCACCACCAAGGCCCCGGCCCGCAAGTCCTCCTCCAAGCTCTTCAGAACAGCTAGGAGGCGTGGTCCCACCGCCTGAGGCCTTAGGTCTCCGGTACGGAGCAGGATGACGCTGGGGCGGCGGCCCTTGCCCAGGGCGAGCAGGGTCCCCATGTCCTGGTCGTGGGTCAGGAGCACATACCCCCCCTCAGCGGCGGTTTCAAGGAGCCTCTCGTCTGGGGCCGTAAGAGGGCCAAGGGCCGACCAGTGAACCGCCTCCACGCCCCTCTCCTGAAAGAACTCCACCCACCTTAGCGTGAGGTTCACGTCCACCAAAAGCCTCAGACGGCCACCTCCCGCTCGTCGGCGAGGTGGGCCGCGTACTCCAGGGCGGCGTCTATGTCCTCCCGCTCCAAGTAGGGGTAATCGCGAAGGATCTCCTCCGGGGTCTGATGGCGCAACAGGGTGAGGATCGTCCCCACCGTGATCCGCATGCCCCGGATGCAAGGCCTCCCCCCCATGACCTGGGGGTCAAAGGTGATGCGCTCACGCCAGCCCACGGTTCCATTGTAGCCGAGGCGGCCTGGGGCGCGGTCTGATCAAAGCGCTCAGGTGTAGACTTCCCTCGTGCGCTTTTTCGTGCCCAAGGAAAAGCTGGTCGCCTATCTCCTCAACCCCAAGCATCCTGAGGGGGGTAGCAAGGCCCGCTTCTTCATGGCCTTGGGCTTTTCCCCAGACGCCCCGGAGGCGCTGGAGGTGGCCCTGCTCCAACACGCCCAGGAGGCAGAGGAGGTGAGCCGACAGCCCGGCTACCTGGGCCAGGGGCTCGTCCTGGTCCTAAGGGGTCCCCTCCGAGGACCCAGGCGAGAGGTCTTCCTCCAGAGCGTCTGGTACCTTGAGGGAGAGGTAGCCCGTTTGGTGACGGCGTACCCATGGAGGGGGCGATGATCCGCGAGCACGACCTGGTAGTCCTCAGGCGGGACAAAAGGGAGTGGGGCCTCGAGGCGGGGGATGTGGGGACCGTGGTCCTGGTCTACCCCAAGGGGGGGTACATGGTGGAGTTCGTGGACCACGAGGGGAACACCCTGGCCCTCCTGGACCTCGCCGAGGAGGAGGTGGAGCCTCTGAGGGGCCCCGCCCTCCTTCGGGCCAAGACCGCCTGAGGAGCCTCTTCTTTAGGCCCGGGAAGCCCATTTGGACCCGGCTCCCGCAGCGACGTTCCCCGACCCGGGTTGACCCCAACCCCTGGGGTGTGAAAAAAGAGGGGGCGCTACGGCAAGAGCTCCTCCACCCCCATGGGCCCCCCGATCAGGGCCCGGGTGGCCAGGCCCACGAAGATCCCCGTTTCCACCACGCCGGGAATCTCCAGGAGGGCTTTGTGCAGGCCCAGGGGGTCCCCGATGGGGCCGAAGCGGCAGTCGGCGATGAGGTGGCCGTTGTCGGTGAAGTAAAACTCGTCCCCGTCCATGCGCAATGCGGGCTCGCCCCCCAGGTGGGCGATGGCCCTAAGGGTGGCCTGGTGGCCGAAGGGGACGATCTCCACCGGCACCACGCCCCGGCCCAGGACGGGAACCTTCTTGGTGTGGTCGGCCACCACGATGAACTCCCCCGCCGTGGCCTCCACGATCTTCTCCCGGAGGAGGGCCCCGCCCAGGCCCTTGATGAGGGAGAGGTCGGGGGCGATCTCGTCGGCCCCGTCAATGGCCAGGTCCACCCCCTCCGGCGGCAGGTCTACGAGGGGAATCCCCTCCTTCAGGGCCAGGTCCCGGGTGGCCTCGGAGGTGGGGACCCCCCGCACCGCCTTGAGCTCCCCCTCCCGGAGGCGGCGGGCCAGCTCCAGGACGGCGTAGCGGGCGGTGGAGCCGGTGCCCAGCCCCACCACCATGCCGTCTTGCACGTAGGCCACGGCGGCGTGGGCGGCCTCCTTCTTGTAGGCCTCGAGGGGCCTCTCCACTACTCCCCCCTTGCCTGGCGCAGGGCCTCCGCCACCTCCTCGGCGTGCCCCTCCGGGGACACCTTGCGCCACACCTTGGCGATTCTGCCCTCAGGGTCTATGAGAAAGGTCTGCCGCAACACCCCTTCGTACTCCTTCCCGTAAAGGTTCTTCTTCCCCCAGGCCCCGTAGGCCAGGATGGCCTGGCGCTCGGGGTCGGCGAGGAGGGGAAAGTTGAGGCCGTACTTCTCGGCGAAGCGCTTGTGGCTCGCCACGTCGTCGGCGGAAACCCCAAGGACCACGGCCCCCAGAGCCTGCAGGTCCCCCATGCGGTCCCGGAAGCCGCAGGCCTCCTTGGTGCAACCGGGGGTGTCGTCCTTGGGGTAGAAGTAGAGGACCACCCACCGCCCCCGGTAGTCCGAAAGGCGGTGGACCCTGCCCTCCTGGTCGGGAAGGGCGAAGTCTGGAGCTAAGGTGCCTTCCATGCCGGGCATTATAGCTTGTAGCCGAAGCGGCGGAGGAGGTCCTTACGCCAGGCCACCTCGGCCTCGTCCTCCACGCCCAGGGGCTTGAAGCCGTCCATCACGCCCAGGATGGCCCTCTGCTCCCCCTCCTCGGCCACCACCACCTGAAGGGGGTTGGCGGTGGCGGCGAAGATCCGGACCACCTCGGGGCAGGCCTTCACCGCGTGGAGGACGTTGATGGGGTAAAACCCCTCGCCCAACACGATGAGGAAGGCGTGGCCCGCGGCGATGTTGAGGAGGTTCCTGACGGCGAGGTCCGTAAGGGCCTCGTCCGTCCCCGAGCGGCGGATGAGGCGCTTCCCGCTGGCCTCCGAGAAGGCGAGGCCGAACCTGATGCCGGGCACGGCGGTCACCAAGGCCTCGTGCAGGTCCTCCACCGTCTTGATAAAGTGGGCCTGGCCCAGGATCACGTTCAGGTTCTCCGGCTTCTCCACGGGGATCAGCTTGAGCTCCATGCCCCGATTTTACCGGAGGCCACCCTGGCCCCGGCAAAGGGGGTGTAGCATGAGGGGCATGGACGTCCTGGAGAAGGCCGTGGCCGGGGAAAGGCTTTCGCAGGAGGAGGTGCTAACCCTCTTTGACCTCCCCCTCCCCGAGCTCGCCGCCGCCGCCCACGAGGTGCGCCTCAGGAAGACCGACCCCGAGGTGGTCACCTTCCTCATAGACCGCAACATCAACTACACCAACGTCTGCACCGTGGCCTGCGCCTTCTGCGCCTTCTACCGCACCAAAAGGCAGAAGGACGCCTACACCCTGAGCTACGAGGCCATCGCGGAGAAGATTGAGGAGCTCTACCGGGTGGGGGGAAGGCGCATCCTCCTCCAGGGCGGGGTGAACCCCGAGCTTCCCCTGGAGTGGTACCTGGACCTCCTCCGCTACCTCAAGGGCCGCTTCCCCGACCTGCGCATAGACGCCTTCAGCCCCGAGGAGATCCTGGGCCTGGAGAGGCTCACCGGCCTCCGGGCCGAGGCCATCCTGGAGAGGATGAGGGAGGCGGGCCTGGACGGGATGCCGGGAGCGGGGGCGGAGATCCTGGTGGACGAGGTGCGGCTCAAGGCCGCTCCCGCCCGCATAAGGGTGGCGGACTGGTACCGCATCGTGGACGCCGCCCAGGCCCTGGGCCTCTACACCCTGGCCAGCATGGTCATCGGCTTCGGGGAGGGGAAGGAGGAGCGCGCCGCCCACCTCCTGGGCCTAAGGGCCCAGCAGGACCGGGCCCTGGAGCGCCACAAGAACGGCTTCGCCGCCTTCGCCCTCTGGACGCTCCAGGTGGAGCACACCCGCCTCAAGGGCAAGGCCCCGGGGGCCACGGCCCACGAGTACCTGAAGACCCTGGCCGTGGCCCGGCTCACCCTGGACAACTTCGCCCACTTCCAGGCCTCCTGGCCCACCCTGGGCTTCAAGGTGGCCCAGGCCGCCCTGTACTACGGGGCCGACGACTTCGGGAGCACCATGCTGGAGGAGAACGTGGTCTCGGCGGCGGGAGGGCACGGGCGCACCCACGCCACGGTGCGGGAGATCGTGCGCCACATCGTGGACGCCGGGTTCCGGCCGGCAGAAAGGGACCCCCTTTACCGCATCCTCCGCTATCCGGACCCCGAGGCCATCCTGAAGGAGCCCGTGGAGCTCCCCATGGCCTAAGTACCCCGCCGTGGCCAAAGCCACGGCGGGGACCCCAAAAAGACGTACCGGAGCCTTAGGAGGGGACGGGCCGCATGAGGCCTTCCCTGATCTCCTCCAGGAGGGGTCTTAAGGGGCGGCCCGCCTCGAGGGCCTGGATGAGGGCGCTCCCCACCACCACCCCGTCGGCCACCGCCGCCTGGGCCGCCGTCTTCCGTCCCGAAACCCCAAAGCCCAGGGCCACCGGCAGGTCGGTGGCCGCCTTGATGCGGGCCACGAGGTCCCTGACCTCCTCGGGAAGCCTCTCCCGCGCCCCCGTGACCCCGGTCACGGAGACGGCGTAGACGAAGCCGGTGGCGTACTGGGTCACGGTGCGGATCCTGGCCTCCGTGGAGGTGGGGGCCAGGAGGAAGACCGTCTCCAGGCCGATCTCCTGGGCCAGGCGCACCAGAGCCGGGTCCTCGTCGGGGGGGAGGTCGGGGAGGATCAGGCCCGTGGCCCCGGCCTGCCGGAAGAGGCTAAAGAAGCGCTCCGGCCCCCAGGCCAAAACGGGGTTCAGGTAGGTCATGAGGAAGATGGGCTTCTCCGTGAGGCTCCGCACCTCCTTGACCAGCTCCAAAACCCCCTGGACGCTCATCCCCTTCCTGAGGGCGGCCTCGCTGGCCCGCTGGATCACCGGCCCGTCCCCCAGGGGGTCCGAGTAGGGGAGGCCGATCTCCAGGAGGTCGGCGTAGGGCAGAACCTCCTTCACCGCCTCCAAAAAGCCCTCCCGGCTGGGGAAGCCGGCGGTGAGGTAGGGGATGAGGGCGGCCCGGCCTTCCGCCTGGGCCCTGGCGAAGGCTTCCTTGGTGGTCACAGCTCCCCTCCCAGAAGGCGCATGACCTCGGTCACGTCCTTGTCCCCCCGGCCCGAGAGGTTGATGACCACGATCTCGTCCTTCCCCATCTCCGGGACCACCTTGGCGGCGTGGGCGACGGCGTGGGCCGATTCCAGGGCGGGGATGATGCCCTCGAGGCGGGCCAGGAGCTTGAAGCCCTCCAGGGCCTCCTCGTCGGTGACGGCGGCGTACTCGGCCAGGCCGGCGTCGGCGTAGTAGCTGTGCTCCGGCCCCACCCCGGGGTAGTCCAGGCCGGCGGAGACCGAGTGGGCCGGGGTGATCTGGCCGTCGTGGTCGTAGAGGAGGTACATGTAGCTCCCGTGCAAGACCCCCCGCTTCCCCGCCCCGATGCTGGCGGCGTGGCGGCCGGTGCTGAGCCCCTCCCCCGCCGCCTCCACCCCGATGAGCCTGGGCCTTTCTCCCTCGGGAAGGTAGGCGAAGGGAGCGAAGAGGCCGATGGCGTTGGAGCCCCCGCCCACGGCGGCGATGAGGGCGTCGGGGTAGCGGCCGAAGCGCTCCAGGCTCTGCCGCTTCACCTCCTCCCCGATCACGCTCTGGAAGTCCCGCACCATCATGGGGTAGGGGTGGGGGCCCACCACCGAGCCCAGGATGTAAAAGGTGGTGCGCACGTGGGTGATCCAGTCCCGTATGGCCTCGTTGGTGGCGTCTTTAAGGGTGCGGCTCCCCGAGGCCACCGGGCGCACCTCGGCCCCCAGAAGCTTCATGCGGAAGACGTTCAGGGCCTGCCGCCTGACGTCCTCCTCGCCCATGTAGACCACGCACTCCAGGCCAAAGAGGGCGGCCACGGTGGCCACGCTGACCCCGTGCTGGCCCGCTCCCGTCTCGGCCACCACCCGCCTCTTGCCCATGCGGCGGGCCAGGAGGGCCTGGCCCAGGGTGTTGTTGATCTTGTGGGCCCCGGTGTGGAGGAGGTCTTCCCGCTTCAGGTAGACCTGGGCCCCGCCCCAGTGCTCGCTGAGCCTCCGGGCGTGGAAGAGGGGGGTGGGGCGGCCCGCGAACTCCCTCAGGTAGTACTCCAGCTCGGCCAAGAAGGCGGGGTCCTCCTTGGCCTCCCGGTAGGCGGCCTCCACCTCCTCGAGGGCCGGGATCAGGGTCTCCGGCACGTACCGCCCCCCGTAGGGTCCAAAGCGGCCCCTCGCGTCCGGTAAGGGAAAATCCGGCAAAGTCAGCATGCTTTTCTCCAAAAAAGGCGCCAAGCGCCCTCAGCCTTTCCATCCTAAGCCCCGGGCCGAAAAAGGCCAAGCCTAGGCTCGGTAGCGGCCGTGGCGCCTTTTAAAGGCGAAGGGCGTCCTCTTCCGCATGCCCTAAGGGTAGCGGGGGCGAGGGCGTTAGGCAAGTAGACTGTGAGGCATGGACTTCATTCCCGTACTGGACAAGGGCTTCGTGCGTCTGGTGGAGGTCATGGGGGGCGACCATTCCATCGTCCAGGCGGCCCGGGTCTCCTACGGCCCGGGCACCAAGACCGTGCGGGAGGACCGGGCCCTCATTGACTACCTCATGCGCCACCGCCACACCAGCCCCTTTGAGATGGTGGAGTTCAAGTTCCACGTGAAGGCCCCCCTCTTCGTGGTGCGCCAGTGGTTCCGCCACCGCACGGCCAGCGTCAACGAGATCTCCGGCCGCTACTCCGTCCTCAAGGAGGAGTTCTACGAGCCCGAGCTCTGGCGAAAGCAGGCCGGGAAGAACAAGCAGGGCTCGGAAGGGGCCTTCCCCGACGAGGAGGCGGATGGGCTCCTCCGCCAGGTGGAGGAGGTGGCCTACGCCGCCTACCAGGCCCTTCTGCAAAAGGGGGTGGCCCGGGAGATGGCCCGCATGGTCCTGCCCCTGAACCTCTACACCGAGTTCTACTGGAAGCAGGACCTCCACAACCTCTTCCACTTCCTCACCCTCCGCCTGGCCCCCGAGGCCCAGTGGGAAATCCGGCAGTACGCCAGGGCCATCGCCGAGATCGTGAAGGCCCACGTGCCCATGGCCTGGGAGAGCTACGAGGAGCACGTCCTAGGGGGCCAAAACCTCTCCCGCACCGAGCTTATGGTCTTAAGGGGCCTCCTCACCCCGGAGGTGTACGAGAAGGCCCTGAGGGAGCTTGGGCTTCCCGAGTCCCGGGTCCGGGAAGCCTTGGAGAAGCTCTTCGGCGGACCGCCTAGGCCGTGAGGGGCCTTGGGTCCTTGCCCGTCCTCTCCTCAATGAGGCGGTAGAGCTCCTCCTCGCTCAGGGTGGGGACCCCCAAGGCGCGGGCCTTTTCCAGCTTGCTCCCCGGGTTCTCCCCCACCACCAGGAAGCCCGTCTTGCGGCTCACCGAGTCCGTCACCTTGGCCCCAAGCCGCCTAAGGAGGGCCTTCACCTCCTCCCGGGGCCGGGAAAGCTCCCCGGTGATGACGAAGGTGAGCCCCTTCAAGGCCTCGCCCTCCCGCTCTTTGGCCTCCATCTCCACCCCGGCCTCCTTCAGGCGGCGCACCAGGTCCCGGAACTCCGGGTCCTTTAGGGTATTCAGGATGGCCCGGGCGGTGAGCTCGCCCACCCCCTCCACCTCCAGGAGGTCCTCGAGGCCCGCCTCCAGAAGGCGGTCCATGTGGCCGAAGCGGAGGGCCAGGTTCCGGGCCAGCACCTCCCCCACCCCGGGAAGGCCCAGGGCGTAAAGGAGGCGCTCCAGGCCGCGGCCCTTGCTCTCCTCTATCTGGCGGAGGAGGTTCTCTGCGCTCTTCTCCCCCATGCGCTCCAGGTCCAAGAGGTCCTCCTTCCTCAGCCGGTAGAGGTCGGCCACGTCCCGGACCAGGCCCTTTTCCAGAAGCTTTTCTATGAGCTTCTCCCCCAGGCCCTGGATGTCCATGGCCTTGCGGGAGGCGTAGTGGCGGATGGCCTCAAAGCGCTTGGCGGGGCACAAGGGGTTGGGGCAGCGGTGGACCTTCCCCTCCTTGAGGAGGGCGTGGCCGCACTCGGGGCAGTTCTCGGGCCAGAGGATGGGCTTCTCCTCCCCGGTGCGGCGCTCTTTCAGGACCCTCAGCACCTCGGGAATCACCCCGCCCGCCTTGTGGACCAGCACCCAGTCGCCGATGCGCACGTCCAGCTCCTCAATGAAGCTCTCGTTGTGGAGGGTGACCCGGCTCACCTCGCTGCCCTCTATGAAGACGGGCTCCAGAACGCCCACGGGGGTGATGCGCCCGGTCCGCCCCACCTGGAAGGCCACGGAGAGGAGGCGGGTCTCCTTCTCCTCGGCCGGGAACTTGTAGGCGAGGGCGAAGCGGGGGGCGCGGGCGGTGTAGCCCAGCTCCCGCCAGAGGGCGAGGTCGTCCAGCTTGACCACCACCCCGTCGGCCTCAAAGGGAAGCTTCCGCCTCTCCTTGAGCCAAGCCTGGTAGACCTCCTCCACCCCCTCCGCCCCCAGGGCCCGGGTGAAGCCGTGCTCCACGGGAAAGCCCCGCTCCTTCAGCCATAGGAGAAGGTCGTGCTGGCTTTTTAACCCGGTTTCCTCCAGGCCCAGCCCCAGGGCGTAAAAGGTGGCCCTCAGGCCCCGCCTGGCCGTGACCCTGGGGTCTTTCTGCCGCAAGGACCCGGCGGCGGCGTTCCTGGGGTTTTTGAAGATGCGCTCCCCCGCCTCCTCCAGCTCCTGGTTGAGCCTGAGGAAGGCCTCTATGGGCATGTAGACCTCGCCCCGGACCTCGAGGCGGTCCGGAACGCCCGTGAGGCGGCGGGGAATGGTGCGGATGGTGAGGAGGTTCTGGGTCACCTCCTCCCCGGTCTCCCCGTCGCCCCGGGTGGCCCCAAAGACGAGGATGCCCTCCTCGTAGTAGAGGTTCACGGAAAGACCGTCCACCTTGTGCTCCACGGTGTAGAGGAAGGGCCCCTTCCGCCCCAGGGCCCGCTCTATCCGCTCCTCAAAGGCCCTCACCTCGTCCAAGGAAAAGGCGTTGTCCAGGGAGTACATGCGGGTGGGGTGGCGCACCGGGCGGAAGGTGGACTCCAGAGGCCTCGCCCCCACCTGTTCCGTGGGGGAGTCGGGGCTTTTGAGCTCGGGAAAACGCTCCTCCAGCTCCTTAAGCTCCCTAAGGAGCCGGTCGTACTCGGCGTCGGAGATCTCGGGGGCGTCCAGGACGTAGTAGAGGTAGTTGTGGTAACGGATCAGGTCCCTGAGTTCGTTGACGCGCCTGCGGGCCGCCTCGAGGGTCATGCCTTGAGTTTACCCGGCCGGGTATAATAGCCCAAGTTGCTACCTACCCCCTGGGCCAGAAAAATAGTGGCCGCTATGCTTTCGCACACCATAGCGGCCTTTTGCATCATAGACGATGCCCTCCAGGCGATGGGCTACAAGGACGACCCCCAGGCCAAAACACCCGCGTCCGCTATCCTTACCCACATTCCGCACCCCCCTCACTCCAGGAGGTAATATCGCTGTGCCCCCAGCAGGCGCACCGCGGTCTCGTGATGGGGGGCCAGGTTGAGGACCAAGGGCCTGCCCTCCAGCTCCACCAGGCGCACCCAGATGAAGAGCCCGAACACCCAGCGCAGGGTGGGTCTTTGGCCAGAGGGTAGACCAAAAGGACCAGGGCCATCACCCGCTCCGGCCGCTTCAGGAAGGTGCTGCCGGTGAAGAACAGAGGGTCTTTGAGAAACCGGAAGCCCCGCTCCACCGTTCGGGTCTGGTCCTTGTACCGCCCCAGCACCTCCCCGGCCGGCAGGGCCTCCCGGTCTAGGACGTCCGTGGCCAGGAGGAAGCGTCCCAGGCCCCGCCTCGCCCGCTCCAGCTTCCCCTCGTCCACCTCCAAGCGGGCCAGGAGGCGGTAGCCCACCGAGAGGGGCGCCTCCCCCTTCCAGGGACGCCCCACCCGCCCCCAGCGCCGCTCTTCCTGTACCCCCAGGTAGACCAGGCGGTGGGAGGAAAGCTTCCCACTGGCCTCCTCATCTACCGCCAGGGCCCGC
>NZ_LHCI01000106.1:2013831-2072904 GCF_001280255.1 Thermus aquaticus
GCCCATGCGGTCGTCGTTGAGGAGGTCGGGGGTGATGCCCTTCCCCAGGAGGTGCTCGGTGGGCTTGCCCTGGAAGAAGTGGCCGAAGAGGTAGAGGGGGGAGGCGACGAAGCCCAGGGCGTTCAAGAGGGCGGCCTTGAGGGCCATCCCGGTGGAGACCTTTTCCCCGGGCCTAGGGCCCACGAGGCGGTCCACGGTCTCCACCAGCCGGATTCTGTCCAGCACGCTAGCCACCAGGCCCAGGTGGCCCAGGTCGTAGACCTGTAGGTTGGGTGGGGTTTCCATCCCAAAATCCTAAGGCATGGGGGGAGGGGTGCGGAATGTCGGTGGCCCATCTGGCCTTGGGGTTGGTGGCCTATGGGCTCACCGAGCGGCAGCGGGAGGGGCTGGGGTTGAGTTTCTACCAATGCCGACGGAGACTCATCGCAGGTAAGCTGAGCCTGGATCTGAGCCCTCTGTTACCGGTGCAGGTGGAGGCCGCGTAAGTCCAGCAGGAACCTTTTGCCGGGGCCCCCATGCTGGCTTGGGCCAGCATGGGGTGGTATTACTTGGCCAAGGCCTTGTCCAGGAGGGCCTTCCACTCCTCGTAGGGCATGAAGCCCGTGCGCTTCTCCCCGGCGATGAAGAAGGTGGGGGTGCCGGTGAGGCCCAGGTCCTGGGCTAGCTGTTGGTCGCCCAGGACCCCTTGGCGCATCCTGCCCGAGGCCAGGCAGCTCTGGAAGGCCCCCGTGTCCAGGCCCAGCTGGCCCGCCAGATCCACCAGGTAGCGGTCCAGGGCCTGGCCCCGGAGGTTGCCCCAGGCTTGGGCCGCCCGGAAGAGGACCTCGTGGTACTCGTAGTAGCGGCCCTGCTCGTGGGCGCAGGCGGCCGCCTCGCCCGCCCGGATCACCTGGTCTTGGCCGGGGAAGGGGAAGTCGCGGAAGAGGTAGCGCACCTTGCCGGTGTCCACGTACTCGGCCTTGAGACGAGGGAGGACGTTTAGGGCGTGCTGCTGGCAGAAGCCGCAGAGGTAGTTGGAGAAGTCCACCACCACGATGGGGGCGTCCTCCCGGCCCAGGGCGAACCGGGCCCCCTGAGCGGGGTCCAGGTTCTTCCCCTTAGGTCCAAAGAAGATCCAGCCCAGGCCCAGAAGGGCCAGGAGGAGCACTACGGCCACTATGGCGCGCGGCATGGGCTCACTCTACCACGTTCCTAGCCCCGGTAAGGGGCCTGCCGGGCCTCACCCTCAGGGGTGACGTAAAAGGGGTTTTGGTCGGTGGAGACCAAGGTCTCCTCGGCGATGGCCTCTTCCAGGTCCTTGGGCAGGACGAACATGGCTTCGAGGTAGCGGGAGGTGAGGTGGCGCAGAGGCAGGTTCCGCTCCCGGATCCGGGCCTCTATGACCCCCTCGGAGAAGGCCGCCGGGTCAAAGGCGTCCGAGGCCAGGAGGAAGCCGAAGTTCAGGTAAAAGCCCGGGATGTGGTTTTTGTAGCTCCTGACATAGCGGAAGGCCTCCCGCACCGTGCGGTGGACCACGGGGTGGACCCGGTGGTGGGTGAGCAGGATCATTCCCGCCTGCATGCCCATGACCCCCCCGGGGTTCAGGCGGCTTTTCACCAGGCGGTAGAACTCCACGGTGTAGAGGAGCCTAGCCGGGTTGTCCTCTCCCACGGGGTCGGTGAGGTCAATGAGGATGACGTCGTAGGTGTCCTCGTGGCGCTCCAGGTAGGCCCGCGCGTCCTCAATGACCAGGACCGTGCGGGGGTCCTCAAAGGCTCCCTGGTGCCACTCGGGCATGTGGGCCTTGGCCACCTCCACCAGCTCCCCGTCAATGTCCACCATGACCGCCCGCTCCACGCTGGGGTGCTTGAGGACCTCCCTTAGCGTGGCCCCCTCCCCGCCCCCCACGATCAGGACCCGCCTGGGGTCGGGGTGGGCCAGCATGGCGGGGTGGACCAAGGTCTCGTGGTAGATGTACTCGTCCTTTTCCGTGCTCTGCACGTCCTTGTCCAGGACCAGGACCTTGCCGAAGCCCTTGGTTTCAAAGAGGAAGTAGTCCTGATACTGGGTGCGCCCCGAGGCGATGACCCGCTCCATGCGGCGCACCAGGGTCTCATAGGGGGTGATGTGCTCAAAGAAGTACATGCCGTAGTCCATGGCTAACCCTCCTTCCCGCCAAAACCGCGGCGCTTGATGGCGTGCTCGGTGCCCCGCCAGTAGCGGAAGGCGGACTCCTCCTTGGCCCCGAAGGCCCGGGAGAGGCCCTTCAGCACCTCCTCGGGGTCCACGCCGTCCCGGTAGAAGTAAAGGTCCAAGGTGGCGGAGGCGTTATCCTCGGGCCAGGTGTGGATCATCACCGCGGCCACGGGGCTCACCACCGCCGCCGAGAGCCCCTGCGGGTGGAACTTGTAGACCACCGACTGGGCCGAGCCCTTGGGGGCCCCCAGGCGCATCACCGCATCCAAAAGGGCCGCTTCCACCATCCTGGGGTTTTCCAGCACGTCCAGGTCGCACCCGTAGATCTCCGCCACCCAGCGCCCGCCCGGCACCGTTTCCACAAGGGTCCATGTTAGCACACTAGCCGAAGAAGTCCTTGAGCTCTTCCTTGGTGATGAGGACCTCCCTGGGCTTGGACCCGCGGGCCGGCCCCACGATGCCCATGGCCTCGAGGGCGTCCATGAGCTTCCCGGCTCGGGCGTGGCCCACGGAGAGCCTCCGCTGGAGGCGGCTCACGGAGCCGTAGCCCTCCTCCACCACGATCTCCGCCGCCTTCTTGAGCAGGGGGTCGGAGAAGTCCACCTCGCCCACGGCGCCCTCAGGGGCCTTGGGGGGCTCAAAGTCGGCGGCGTAGGCCTCGGCGAAGCGGTCCTCGTAGCTTTGCGCCCGCAGGAAGCCCGCCAGGCGGGCCACCTCCTCCTCGGAGATGTAGGGCACCTGGAGGCGCACGGGCTTGGGCAGGCCCGGCTGGTGGAAGAGGGCGTCCCCCTGGCCGATGAGCTTCTCCGCTCCCTGAGTGTCCAGGATGGTGCGGGAGTCAAAGCCGCTGGAGACGGCGAAGGCCAGCCGGGCGGGGATGTTCACCTTGATGAGGGAGGTGAGGATGTCCACGCTGGGGCGCTGGGTGGCCAGGACGAGGTGCATCCCCGTGGCCCGGGCCATCTGGGCCAGGCGCAGGATGGCGCTTTCCACCTCCTTGGGGGCGGTCATCATGAGGTCCGCCAGCTCGTCCACCACGATGACCAGGTAGGGCAAAGCCTCCTCGGGACCGACCTTGGCGTTGTACTGCTCCAGGTTTCTGGCCCCCACCTGGCTCATCAGCCGGTAGCGCCTCTCCATGTGGGCCACCGCCCCCTGCAGGACCCCGGCCGCCTCCTCGGGGGCCGTCACCACCGGGCGCACCAGGTGGGGGATCCCCTCGTAGGGGGTGAGCTCCACCATCTTGGGGTCAATGAGGAGGAGGCGCAAGGAGGTGGGGAGGTGCTTGAAGAGGAGGCTTGTGATCAGGGTGTTGATGGCCACGCTCTTGCCGCTTCCCGTGGAGCCGGCGATGAGGAGGTGGGGCATTTTGGCCAGGTCCCGCACCCAGATCTCCCCCTCAATGCTCTTGCCCAGGACCAGGGGTAGGAGGCCCTTGGCGTTCTGGAAGGCGGGGGAGAGGACGGCCTCGGAAAAGCGGACCAGCTCCCTTTTGGGGTTGGGGACCTCGAGGCCCACGGTGTTCTTGCCGGGGATGGGGGCTTCTATCCGCACCGCGCCCACCGCCAGGGCCCGGGCCAGGTCGTTCTGCAGGCTCTGGATGCGGCTGATCTTCTCCCCGGGGGCGGGGAGGAGCTCGTAGCGGGTCACGGAGGGACCCCGGGCGTACCCCACCACCTCCGCCTGGACCCCGAACTGCCTCAGGGTTTCGGCGATGGCCTGCCGCATCCTCTCCGCCTCCTCTTCCAGGGCCCGGCTCTTGGCCTTGGGCTCGGAGGGGTCCAGGAGATCCGGCGTGGGCAGGGCCAGGCTGGCCACGGTGGCGGGGGCCTCCTGGCGCCTGGGCTTGGCCTCCTTGGGCCTAGGCTCGGGTTCGGGGAAGACTAGGTCCAGGTCAAAGGGCTCCGGGGCCTCGGGCTCAGGAGGGGGGGCTTCCGCCTTGGGGATGATGGGGGGCTCGCTTCCGGTGAGGAGGGCCCGCAGGGCCTCCTTGGCTACCTGGGGCGAAGCCTCCAGGTAGGAGAAGAAGCGGGCCAGCTCACCCTGGCGGGCCTCCAGGTCCTGAAGGAGGCCCGCCGCCTCTTCCCAGAGCGCCCGCCTTTCTTCCAAGAGGCGGCGCCCCTTCAGGAGGCCCCGCAGGCTGGGGGTCACCTTGGGAGGGTCCTGGAGCCGCTTGAGCCGGGCCATGAGGGCTTGGGCCTCTAGGTGAAGGGCGGCCCGCCTTTCCTCTAGGGCGTCCCTCAGGGGGCCTTCCCCGGGGATGGGGTTCTTTAGGGCCTGGAGGAGGGCCTGGAGCCTGGGCTCCAGGGGCCTCGCTTCCTCGGCCAGGCGCTTTTCCAGCTCCCGGGCCCGCTCTTCCAGGAAGGCCTTGAGGGCCTTTTCCACCTCAGGGAGCTCCTCGGGGGAGAGGGTCTTGGCTAAGGCCTTGAGGGCGGTGTGCTCGGGGTAGAGGCGGCCCAGCTGGTGGATCCTGGCCCTGAGGAGGAGGGTCTTCAAGGCGTAGCGGACCCGGCGCACGCCCTCCACCCCCAGGCGGAAGAGGGTGAGGAGGAGGTGGAAGGGGCGCTTGTTCAGCCAGAGGTCCAGGACCAGGCTGGCGAGGAGGAGGGGGAGGAGGAGGCCCAGGACCCCCGCCTGGGCCTCGAGGGCCCGCCTGAGCCCCAGGCCCAGGCTTCCCAGGGGGAGGAGGGGGGTTAGGGTGAGGGCCAGGAGGTGTGCCAAGAGGAGGTGGCGAAGGAGGGGCTTTAAGGGGCGGTGGCGGAGGAGGGCGTAGCTTATCAGGAAGAGGCTTGGGGGAAGGAGGTAGGCGGGAAGCCCCAGGAAGCCGTAGAAGTTTTCCCGCAGAAAGGTGCCAAAGAGGGCGGTGGGGAGGAAGAGGGGGGCCAGGAGGAAGAAGCCCACCGCGCCTATGAGGGCGGCGTGGGCCTCGAGGTCGCGGTCGGGTTTGACGGCGGGCTTCCGCTTGGCCATCGGAGGCATTATAAAAGCTTCGCCGTGGCCGGGGCCACGGCGAAGGTTGGGGAAGGCTTTAGCGCTTCAGCTCCTTGATGACGGCCTGGGTGAGGTCGGTGTCCTCGTCGGCGTAGACCACCAGCCCGGACTGGGCCGCCACCTGGCGGCTCATGACCACGGCGAAGCCCTGGGCCTTGGCCACCTTGGCGATGGCCCGGTCCACGTCCTCCAGGATGGGCTTCAGCACCGTGTTCTGCCGGTCCTGCCACTTCTTCAGGGTGTCCTGGTAGGTCTTGGCCAGGGCCTCGTAGTCCTGGCGCTCCTTGGCGCTGGCCTGGCCGCTGCGCACCTTCTGGTCCAGGGGCTTGAGCCTCTCCTCCAGAGGGGAAAGCTCCTTGCGGGCCTGGGCCTGGACGTCCTGCACCTTCTTGTAGTCGGGGTGGGCCTGGACCAGGGCGTCGGCGTCCACGAAGCCAATGCGGGTGGCCACGTTTTTGTTCTGGGCCAGCATGGGGGTGAGGAGAGCGCCTAAGGCCAGGAAGAGGGCCGCTAAGGGAAGCCGCTTCATGGGCCTAAGCTTAGGGGGCTTCGGTTAGCCCAGGGTGAGAGCGGTCCCCCTTTCGCCTAAAGGAACGCCGGGGGTAGGATGCGGGTGGAGGTGGGATTGAGCGCAAAGGTCTCTTGCTTTTGGCCCTTTTGGCTCTGAGCGGTCTGGGCTTGGCCCAGCGGGCGGTGTCCTTCCGCCTCTCCCTGCCCCCGGCGGGCCTGGGGGTGGGCCTCGAGGCTCCCCTGGAGCGGAACCTGGCCTTCCGGGGCTATGGGGACCTCTTCCCCTCTGGCCCCAGCTTCTTGGCGGCAGGAGAGGTCCTCTTCAAGCCCGACCTGGGCCAGGTGAACCGCGACCTGAGGGGCATCCGCCCCTACTTCGGCGGGGGGTTGGGCATGCTCCTCCCCGGTGGGGGGAACGCCGATTTGGGCCTCCAGCTCTCCTTGGGGGTGGAGTTCCTCCTTGACCCCCGCACCGGCTTCTTCGTGGATGGGGAGTACTTCTACGCCTTTGGCGGCGGGCGTTTCGGCCGCACGGTGATCGGGGCCAACCTGCGTTAGCCCCAGACCTTCCTCCCCCGTCCGGGATCCCCGGATGGGGACATTTTTCACCGGGGACCAGGTATAGATTGGAATCGGAGGTGGAACATGCTGGTCAGGGACTGGATGACCAAGGACCCCCTCACCGTGAGCCCGGATACCCCGGTATTGGAGGCCATTAACCTGTTGAAGCAGAAGAAGTTCCGCCGCCTCCCGGTGGTCAAGGACGGGAAGCTCTTGGGCCTGGTCACCGACAAGGACCTCAAGGACGCCATGCCCTCCAAGGCCACCACCCTTTCCGTCTGGGAGATGAACTACCTCCTCTCCAAGCTCACGGTGGAGGAGGTGATGGCCAAGCCGGTGGTCACCGTGGGGGCCGACGAGCCCCTGGAGAAGGCCGCTTTGATCATGGAGGAGAAGAAAATCGGGGGCCTGCCGGTGATGGAAGGGGACAAGCTGGTGGGGATCATCACCGTCACCGACGTGCTCCGGGCTTTCATTGAGGTGCTGGGCCTCCGGCTTGGCGGCCTGCGCATCACCGTGGACATCCCCGACATCCCCGGGGCCCTGGCCCAGATGGCCCAGGCGGTTCCCCCCGCCAACATCGTCTCCATCGCCACCGCCGCCCACCTGGACGGGTACCAGCGCCTGGTCATGAGGGTGGTGGGCGAGGATGTGGAAGGGGTGCCCGAGCGCCTGAAGGCCGCTGGGAAGCGGGTGGTGGACGTGCGCCCCGGCTAGCCCCCGTTTTTGTAGGCGGGGTAGGAGCCCAGCACCTTCAGGAAGGCGGCCCGGCGGAGGAGGGTGAGGAGGGCCTGGGCGGGCCCCGGGTCCTCCACGTGGCCCTCCAGGTCCAGGTAGAAGAGGTAGCTGAAGGGCTTGTCCCGCCTGGGCCTGGACTCCAGCTTGGTGAGGTTCACCCCTGCCTCGGCGAAGGCGGAAAGGGCCTCTAAAAGCCCCCCGGGGCGGTGGCGCACGGCGAAGACCACGCTGGTCTTGTAGGGGCCTTCCCCCCGCTTGGCCTCTTCCCGGCCGATGACGAAGAAGCGGGTGTAGTTGTGGGGGTAGTCCTCAATGTTTTCCGCCAGGATCTCCAGGCCGTAAAGCTCGGCGGCCCGCCTCGAGGCGATGGCCCCCACCCCGGGCTCGGGGGCCTCGGCCAGGCTTTTGGCCGCCCCGGCGGTGTCAAAGACCGGGATAGGCGTGAGGCGGAGCCGGGCCAGGAAGCCGTCGCACTGGGCCAGGGCCTGGGGGTGGCTCTTCACCGCCTTCAGGTCCTTGAGCTCCGTGCCTTTAGGGGCCAGGAGGCAGTGCTCCACCCGGTGGACGATCTCCCCCACCACGTGGAGGTCGCTTTCCAGGAGAAGGTCGTAGGTCTGGTTGATGCTGCCGGCGGTGGTGTTCTCCACGGGCACCACGCCCAGGTCGGCCTCGCCGCCTTCCACCGCCTCAAAGACCTGGTGGAAGGTGGGAAAGCCCAGGGGCATGGCCCCGGGAAAGGTCTTCAGGAGGGCCTCCTCGCTGTAGGCGCCCTCGGTGCCCTGGAAGGCGATCCTCATACCCTCCATGGTACACGGCCCTTTCTTTGCGCCTTCGCCTTTTCCCTCATACCATGGAGGAGGTGGCGAGGCTCTTGGTGGTGGATGACGATCCGGGGATCCGGTACCTCCTCGAGGTCCTCCTTTCGGGCTCGGGCCACGAGGTGGTTCTGGCGGAAAGCGCCAGGGAGGCCCTGGCCCGCCTCAAAGAGGAGACCCCGGACCTCATCATCCTGGACATCATGATGCCGGATATGGACGGCCTCACCCTCCTGGGCCGCATCCGGGCGGTGCGGCGGCTTGCCAGGGTGCCCGTGATCCTCTTCACGGGCGGGGGGCGGGAGCTGGAGGGGGCGGGCAAGGCCCTGGGGGCCGACCTCTTTCTGGAAAAGCCCATCTCGGGCCGCAGGCTGAAGCAGGCGGTGGAAGGCCTCCTCGCCCGGGAGGGCTACCTCCTCCCCGGCGGGGAGCGGGCGGCCTCCTTGGAGGAAGTGCGGGCCCGCCTGCGCCAGGCCATGCCCGAGGAGGGCCGCTTCCAGGCCCTCTGGCGCAAGACCGCAAGCCGGAAGGCCCTTATCCAGAACCTCATGGCCAAGGGCTGGACCGAGGCCCTCGTGAGGCGGGTCCTCCCCGGGGATTACGACCTCTACGACCTCCTGGGCCACCTGGCCTACGGCTGGCCCCTGGTGCCCATCGCCGAGCGGGCTGCCCGGGTCCAGGACCCCCGCCTGGCCGGGGCCCTGAAGGCCTACCTGGAGGCCAAGAGGCTTCCCTTGGAGGGGAACGGCCTGGTGGAAGAGCTGGCCTCCCTTCTCTATGCTTGAGGGGTGCCGGAGCTTTTGGAGATCCGCGAACCCGAGGCCTGGAACCAGGTGGTGGCGGGCTTCCCCATCACCAGCGCCCTGCAGTCCTGGGGCTGGGGGGAGGTCAAGCGCCTCTCCGGCTGGGAGCCCAAGCGCCTTTTGGTCCTGGAGGAGGGAAGGCCCATAGGGGCCGCCCAGGTCCTCCTCAAGGCTTTGCCGGGGGGTCTCTGCCTGGCCTACGCCCCCAGGGGGCCCGCCCTCCTCGCCTTGGAGGACCTTCCCCGGGTAGCCCGGGCCCTGGCCCAGGGGGTGAGGGGTACCCACCTGGTCCTGGAGCCGGAGGCGGGCCTTCCCGCCGAGGAGGCCCCACCCGCTTTCCCGGGCCTCTTGCCCGAGGAGCCGGTCCAGCCCGGCTACTCCCTCTGGCTGGACCTCACCCAGGGGGAGGAGGCCCTTTTAAAGGGCATGAAGGAGATGCACCGCCGGAACGCCCGCCTGGCCACGAAGCGGGTGGCGCTTTCCATAGAGGGCGAAGAGGCCTTCCCCGAGTTTTTCCGCCTTTTTGAGGAGACCAACCGCCGGGCCAAGCTCCTCCAGCACAGCGAGGCCTACTACCGGGCCGTCCTGAGGGAGATGAACCAGCCTTTGGGCGAGGCCTTTCTGGCCCTGGCCAGGAAGGACGGGGAGGCCCTGGCAGCGGGCCTTTTCGTAGCCTTCGCCGGCAAAGTGGACTACCTCTATGGGGGAAGCGCCCGCAAGCACCTCGAGGCCAAGGCCCCCATGGGGATGCACCTGGCGGCCATCCGCCACGGCCTGGCCCGGGGCTACCGCATCTACGACCTCTGGGGGGTGCCCAGAAACCCGGAGGGGAGCCACGCCGAGGGGATCTTCCGCTTTAAGGAAGGCTTTGGGGGCCAAAGGGTCCAGTTCCCCGCCTACGCCCTGCCCCTCTCCCCCCTCTACCGTCCCTTGAAGGCCCTCCTTCGCCTGCGCAAGACCTGGGTCAACCTGCGGGTGCGGGGGAATCCCAGGGACGTGTTGGGCTAGGCGTCATGTTTCTCAAGGAGTTTGGACTATGGTGAGGGGCGTGGGGCGCTATCTTCTCCCCCTGGCCCTTCTCCTCGCCCTGGTCCTGGCGCTTTTGGCCCGCCCTCCCCAGGCGCCCGAGGCGCGCCCGGAGGTGCGCCTGCTGGGCGTGGAGTTCACCCTTTTCCCCGAGGAAAAGGGGGTGGAGTGGCGCTTCACGGCCCAGGAGATGGTGGAGGAAAAGGGGCTTTTCCGCATCCGGGGGGGGCTTTCCGGGGCCCGGTACGTGGAGGGGCGGCTGGACCTCCGCCTCTTCGCCCCCGAGGTGGTGGTGGAGGCGGGCGACAACCTCCGCGCCCCCTACGCCCGGGTGGAGATCCTCAAGGGGTGCTACCGCCTGGAGCTTTCCGCCCCCGGGAGGGGGGAGGTCCTCATCCGGCAGAAGGAGGGGTTCGCCGCCCCCTGGGTGCGGATAGAGGCCCCCAACCTCCGGGGGGAGGCTTTGGACTTCCGCTCCGACTTCGCCCTGCAGAGGATAGAGGCGGGGAGCCCCCGGTTTGAGTTCCCCGCAGGGGGGGCGTTTGGTCCTTGCACCGTGGAAGGAGGAAGCTCATGAGAAAGGCCTTCTGGCTGTTGCTTTTCGGCGTCAGTTTGGCGGCCTCCAGCGTCCGGGTCATCCAGGTGGAGGGGGGAAGGCTTTCCGGGGACCTGCGCTTTGGCCCCTGGACCTTTGAGGGGGGGGTGAGGGGGCGGGTCAAGGACCTGGAGATCCAGGCCCCCAGGGCCACCCTCCTCGCGCCCAAGGGCAAGACCATGCAGGAGGCGGAAGGGGAGAGGGAGGCCCGCTTTGAGGGGGGCGTGGTGGTGCGAAGGGGCCGGGTGGAGGCCCGGGGGCCCACCCTGGTCTACCGGGAGAAGACGGGGGAAGGGGAGCTTCTAGGCCCCGCCAGGATGAGCCAGGAACCCAGGCCCGGGGAGGACCCGGTGGAGGTGGCGGCGGACCGCATGACCTTCCAGGTGGACACCGACACCTCCACCAGCGAAAACGCCCTTTTAAAAAGCGGCAACCAGGAGGGCCGGGCGGGCTTCGTCTACTACGAGGAGGAGAAGGGCCTGGCCGTCTTCACCGATGCCAAGGAGGTGGTCCTCACCCGCAAGCGCAGGGAGGGGGACCTGGTGATCCGGGCCAAGGAGGTGCGAAGTCTCACCGGGCCCAAGAGGCTCATCGCCACCGGGGGGGTGCGGCTCCAGGACGGGGACCTGTTGACCACCGGGGATAGCCTGTACTACGACGACACCACCGGGGAGGCCATCGTCCTGGGCAGGCCGGCGGTGAGCGAGAACAAGAAGGAAGGCTTCAGGCTTTCCGGCTCCACCCTCCTCCACAACGTGAACCGGCGCCAGGTTCGGGTCTACGGCAAGCCCTTCCGCCTGCCCCTCGAGGACTTTAAAAAGCTCGGGGAGAAGTAGTGGGCCGAATCCTCCTTCTCGCCCTGGTCGTAGCTCTGGCCTTGGCCCAGGAGATCTTCCGGCCCCAGGTGGAGCTAACCCGCAAGGAAAAGAAGGTGGTGGCCTGGGTGAGCGGGGAGGAGGGAAGCCTCTTCTACGCCGACTACGGGGACCTCTACCGAGGAACGCTCCTTGCCCTTTCGGAAGACCGGGTGCGGGTGGGGGAGAGGGTCTTCTTCCGAGATGGGGGAAGCGCCGTGGAGGAAGGGTTGCAGGTGGGGGAGGAGGTGGAGGCCGCCTACAACCCGGACTGGGAGCGGGAGGGCCTGCCCTACCTCATGCGCTTAAGGCGGGCGGGGAAGGAGGGGGAGCGCTACCTGCGCCTCGTCCTCTACGACCCCAAGGGCGTGGAGGTGCGCCTGGGCGAGGAGGTGGAGGCCCGGGGAAGCCTGGGCGTGGTAGAGCGGGGCGGGGAGGAGAACCTCTTCCTCTCCGGCGGGGAGGCCCGGTACCTGGAGGAGGAGGGGCGGCTTCAGGTGGACCCCAGGCCCGGGGAGGTCCTGGTGGCCCAAGGGGCGGTGCGGGTCAAGGGAAGCCGCCTCCTCTACCGGAATGAGACCGGGGAGGCCCTTCTGGAAGGCCCCCTCGAGGTCCAAAGGGAGGGAGAGAAGCCCCTAAAGGGCCGGGCGGGAAGCCTCCGCTACCTCCTGGACGAGGACCGACTTTGGCTTTTGGGGGGCGTGGAGCTCACCCAGGGCGGGCGCACCACCAAGGCCCAAAGGGCCCTCCTTCACGAGAAGGAGGGGTACGCCTACCTCTTTGGCGGGGTGGAGAGCCGGGACGAGAAGGGGTTCGTGCGGGGGGAAAGGGTCCGCTACAGCCTGAGGACGGGGGAGGTGGTGGTCCTCTTCGGGGTCCAGGGGGAGTTCCGCGACTAAAGTACCCCACCGCGGCTTTCGCCGCGGTGGGGGCCCCAAAAAACCCTTCCCCAGCCCCGACTTGGGCACCCCATGGTGCGCAACAAAGCGCGGGCACTTAGGCGGAGATACCTGCCATCAAGAGGCCCAGGCGCTCCTCCGTGGCCTCCTGGGGGGTGAGCTCCCCCATGATCCGGCCCCCGTACATGACCAGGATGCGGTCGGAGAGGGCCAGGATCTCGGAGAGGTCGGCGGAGACCAGAAGCACCGCCAGGCCCTGGTCCCGGGCCGCCACCAGCTCCTTGTGGATGAACTCAATGGCCCCCACGTCTACGCCCCGGGTGGGCTGGGCGGCGATGAGGAGCCTGGGGCCTCTGAGGAGCTCGCGCCCCACCACGATCTTCTGCTGGTTGCCCCCGGAGAAGCGCCTGGCGGAGAGCTCGGTTGAGCGGGGGCGGACGTCAAACTCCTCCACCAGGGCCCTGGCGTGGGCCTCCATGGCGCCTTCGTCCAGGAAGCCCAGGAAGCCCCGGAAGGGAGGGCGGTGCTGGTCCCCTAGGATGGCGTTCTCCCTGACGGAGAAGTCCAGGACCAGGCCCCGGGCTAGGCGGTCTTCGGGGATGTGGCTCACCAGAAGCGCCCGCACCTCCCGGGCCGAGGAGGGAAGGGGCTTGCCCAGGTAGCGGGCCACCCCCCGGTAGCGGCGGAGCCCGGTGAGGGCTTCCACCAGCTCCGTCTGGCCGTTGCCCTCCACGCCGGCGATGCCCACGATCTCCCCAGCCCGCACGCTGAAGCTCACCCCCTTGAGGCGGGGCGGGGCCTCGAGGCCCTCCACCTCCAGGACCACCTCTTTCGGCCTGGCGGGGCCCTTTTCCACCCTGAGGACCACCTCCCGGCCCACCATCATCCGGGCCAGGGCCTCCACCGAGGTTTCCCGGGTTTTCACCGTGCCCACCACCCTGCCGTCCCGGACCACGGTGATGCGGTCCGAGACCTCCAGGACCTCCTTGAGCTTGTGGCTGATGAAGATGACGGCGTTCCCCTTGGCCACGTAGGTCCTGAGGAAGCGGAAAAGCTCCTCGGCCTCCTGGGGGGTGAGTACGGCGGTGGGCTCGTCCAGGATCAGGATCCGGGCCTCCCGGTAGAGGGCCTTGAGGATCTCTACCCGCTGTTGCAGGCCCACGGGGAGGTTCTCTACCTTCTCGTCCAAGGGCACCTGGAAGCCCAGCTCCTCCATGAGCCTCTGGGCCTTTTCCCGGGCCATCTCCAGGTTCAGGAAGAGGGAGCTTCCCGGCTCCAGGCCCAGGACCAGGTTCTCCAGCACCGTGAAGGGCTCCACCAGCATGAAGTGCTGGTGCACCATGCCGATCCCCGCCCGGATGGCATCCTGGGGGCTTCTGGGTTTGTAGGGCTTCCCGTCCACCCACATCTCCCCCTCGTCCGCCGGCTGGAGGCCGTAGACGATCTTCATCAGGGTGGACTTGCCCGCCCCGTTTTCCCCCACCAAGGCCAGCACCTCCCCCCACTCCAGGTCCAGGCTGATGCGATCGTTGGCCAGGACCAGGGGGAAGCGCTTGGTGATGTCCCTAAGGAGAAGCGCCTTAGACACGGCTGAAGTATAAGGCAAAGGCCGGGGACCCCTAGGCCCCCGGCCTGGCCAAAGCGCTAGCGCTTCTCAGGAACCTTGATCTGGCCCTTGATGATCTGCTGCTTCAGGAGTTCCAGCTTGCTGACCACGCCTGCGGGGATCAGGGCCTTGTTGTACTGGTCCAGGGCGTAGCCCACCCCGTTGTTGGCGAGGCCGAACTCCCTGACCCCGCCCTTGAAAGTCTTCTGCACCACGCTCTTGATGACCTCGTAGGTGGCCACGTCCACCCGCTTCAGCATGGAGGTGAGGCCGTGGTTCAGGGTGGCGGGGTTGTTGTCGGTGTCCCCCAGGTAGTTCTGGTTGGCGTCCACGCCGATGAAAAAGAGGGGTGTGGCCTTGGTGCCGTCCTTGCCACAAGCCCTCTCGTAGTCGGCGTACTTGGGCACCTTGGCGTAGGGGTCGGCCTTGCGGACGAACCTGACGTTGCCCCCCTCCCTGAGGCACTTGGCCTGCTTCACGTAGTCAATGAGGCCCAGGCCCGAGCCGCCGGCAGCGGCGTAGATGATGTCGGCCCCCTGGCGCACCTGGCTGGCGGCGATCTCCTTGGCCTTGGCGGGGTCGTTCCAGGCGGCGGGGGTGTTGCCCACGTAACCCACCAGGACCCTGCCCTGGATCTTGTCCTCCCTGAAGGCGTACTCGGCCCCGGCCCGGAAGCCCGCCTCAAACTTGTGGATGAGGGGGATGTCCATGCCGCCGATGAAGCCCACCACCCCGGTGCGGGTCATCTTGCCGGCGATGTAGCCCACCAGGAAGCTCCCCTCGTGCTCGCGGAAGACCAGGCCCACGGCGTTGGGTAGCTTCCCTTCCCCGGGCACGGCGTCAATGACGGCGAACTTCACCTTGGGGAACTCCTTGGCGGTGGCGGTGATGGCGGGCTCGTTGGCGAAGCCCACGCCGATCACCAGGTCAAACCCCTCCTCGGCGAAGGTGCGGATGCCCTGCCCCACCTGGGAGGGGTCGGCGGGCTCAAAGTCAAAGAGCTTGACCCCGAGCTCCTTGGCCGCCTTCTGCGCCCCTTCCCAGGCGGACTGGTTGAAGGAGCGGTCAAACTTGCCGCCGGCGTCAAAGGCGATCCCTACCCGAACCTGGGCCAGGCTCAGGCCCAGGGCCAGCACCGCGATAAGCGTCAAAACCCGTTTCATCTCCACCTCCCATGGCTCTTCGCCGGGGGCTATTATAACCCAAGTTGCTACCTAAGCCATTTCCTGAGTTAGAAGCTTCAGGTTGTGGGCCAAGACGAAGGAGAGCACCTTGATGACGAAGCCCTCTTGGGTCACGGCGTGAATGCGCCGGGGAAACATGGCGTGCAACATGCCCCTCACATTCTCCACCACCCTCCGCCCCACGATGGCCAGGTACTGCAACCAGGGCACATACCGCCGACTGTTCCCCCTGCGGATGACCATGGGAACGATCCCCTGCGCCTCCCGAAGCAGGTCCTCCAGGTGTTTCCCTGACGGGAAAGCAGCGTAGTCGGGAGCGGGGTGCGCGGATGTTCCCGCAGGCGGGGAGGGGGAAGGTGTCCAAGGCGTAGGCCTGGGCCTGGTGGAGGTTCTTCCAGACCTGGGAGAGGAGGTGAAGGAGGGGCAGGAAGAGGGGGTAGAGGGGGTAGAGGGGGTAGAGGGCGTGGAGCCTGCGGTTGAAGCGGCTTGGGGAGGGGACGTGGGTGAAGAGGTTCAGGTCTTTGGCGAGGGCCAGGGCTTTGTTGTGCTTGCCACCGAGTTCCATGGCGGCGAGTATGGCGAGGGTAAGGATGACGCTGGAGGGAACCTTGGTCTGGGGCTCGTCCTTGTGGCCCATTGCCTGGAGGGCGTCGTCTATGATGCAAAAGGCCGCTATGGTGCGCGAAAGCATAGCGGCCACTATTTTTTCTGGCCCAGGGGGTAGGTAGCAACTTGGGTTATGCTACCCTTGGGGCATGGAGGCCCTCTGGGTGGCCGCCGCCTTCGCCCTCGGCCTCCTGGCTAACCGCCTGGGCCTCCCCCCCCTGGTGGGGTATTTGGGGGCGGGCTTTGGCCTGCACACCCTGGGCTTCCGGGAGACCGAGTTCTTGGCCCACGCCGCCGAGATGGGGGTTCTCCTCCTCCTCTTCAGCGTGGGCCTGAAGCTCAGGCTCAAGGACCTCCTCGAGGCCCGGGTCCTGGGCGTGGGAGGGCTTTCCCTCCTCCTCTTCAGCCTTCTGGCCCTGCCCCTCGTGGGGCTTTTCCCTCTGGCCCTGGCCCTGGGCTTCTCTAGCACCGTCATGGTCCTCAAGCTCCTGGAGGACAAAAGGGAGCTCACCGCCTACCACGGCCGGCTGGCCATCGGCATCCTCATCCTGCAGGACCTGGTGGCCGTGGGCCTTCTCGCCCTCTACGGGGCCAAGGCGGTGAGCCCCTGGGCCCTCCTCCTCCTCTTCTTTCCCCTCCTGCGCTTCCTTTTGGCCTGGCTCCTGGAAAAAAGCGGCCACGACGAGCTCCTGGTCCTCTTCGGCCTGGGCCTGGCCCTCCTGGGCGGGGAGGGCTTCCGCCAGCTCGGGCTTTCCCCCGAGCTGGGGGCCCTCTTCATGGGGGCCCTCCTCTCGGGCCACGCCAAGGGGGCGGAGATGGCCAAGGCCCTCTGGAGCCTCAAGGAGGCCTTTTTGGTGGCCTTCTTCCTGGAGATCGGCATGAAGCAGGGCCTGGCGGACGTGGAGGTGGGGCCTCTCTTTGGGCTTCTCCTCCTCTCCCTCCTCAAGGCCCCCCTCTTCTTCCTCCTCTTCCTCCTCCTGGGCCTCCGGGCCCGCACGGGCTTCGTGGCCGGGGTCTATCTGGGTAACTACTCGGAGTTCGCCCTGATCGTGGGCGTGGCCCTGGAGCGGGCGGGGCTTCTGCCCCTGGGCCTGGCCACCCTGGCCCTGACGGTGGCCCTTTCCATGGTGCTCTCGGCCCCCCCGGCCCGCCACAGCCACTCCCTTTACCGCCGTTTGGAGCCCCTCCTCCTCCGCCTGGAGCGCCGAGGCCCCCACCCCGACCAGGAGCCCCAAGGCCTGGACGGGGCCACGGCCCTCATCGTCGGTATGGGCCGCACCGGAGGGGCCGTCTACCGGATCCTGGAGGCGAGGGGGGAAAGGCCCGTGGGCCTGGACGCCGACCCGGAGAAGGTGGAGCGCCACCGGGCCAAGGGCCGGAGGGTCCTCTACGGCGACGCCGAGGACCCGGAGCTTTGGGAGAGGCTGGACCTCTCGGGGCTCAAGGCGGTGGTCCTGGCCCTGCCCGACCTGGAGGCCAAGCTCCTCGCCGCCCGCTGGATCAAGGAGCGGGGCTTCGGGGGCCTGGTGGCCGCCACCAGCTTCCACCTGGAGGAGGACCCCGCCCTGAAGGCCGCCGGCGTGGACCTCCTCTTCCACCCCTTGCGCGAGGCGGGGGAGCGCCTGGCGGAAAGGGTTCTGGAGGAACTGGCTATAATGGATGGGGTGAGCCATGGCCGGTCATAGCAAGTGGGCGCAGATCAAACGCAAAAAGGCCGCCAACGACCTGAAGCGCGGCAAGATCATCTCCAAGCACCTCCGGGCCATCCAAGCGGCC
Organism: Thermus aquaticus; assembly: GCF_001280255.1. NCBI lineage: Bacteria > Thermotogati > Deinococcota > Deinococci > Thermales > Thermaceae > Thermus > Thermus aquaticus. The sequence goes on from NZ_LHCI01000106.1 coordinate 2,030,971, forward strand.
GCCCGGGCGGGGGGAAGCCCCTACCCCGAGGCCAACGTCCAGCTACGCAACGCCATTGAGGCCGCCCGGGCCGACGACGTGCCCATGGAGAACATTGAGCGCCTTCTCGCCAAGCTCCAAGGAGGCGGCGAGGGCGCCGAGCAGTACGAGGAGATCGTCTACGAGGGGTACGCCCCGGGGGGCGTGGCCGTCTTGGTTTACGCCCTCACCGACAACCGCAACCGCACCGCCGGCGAGGTGCGCCACGTCTTCGGCAAGTACGGGGGCTCTTTGGGCACCTCCGGGAGCGTGGCCTGGCAGTTTGAGAAGCGGGGGGTCATCGTCTCGGAGAACACCGAGGCCGCCCAGGAGGCCGCCATTGAGCTGGGGGCCCTGGACCTCGAGGAGGAAGGGGAAAGCCTCACCATCTACACCGAGCCCGGCGAGGTCTTCCGCATCGCCGAGGCCCTGAAGGCCCGGGGCATCCGGGTGGAGGACGCCGAGGTCATCCAGCGTCCCCAGAACGTGGTGGCCCTTCCCCCCGAGGAGGCGGCCAAGGTCCTGCGGCTGGTGGAGGCCCTCGAGGACCTGGACGACGTGCAGAACGTCTACACCAACCTGGACCCCGAAAGCCTCCAGGTGGAGGCCTAATCCCCGTCCTGGCTTGCGCCAGGATGGGGACCCTGGGGGGCTACCCCTTCTTGCGCTTCTTCTCCTCCCGCATAAGCCGGCGGCGCTCCGCCCGGGAAAGGCCCGGCTGGGGCGGAGGCGTGGTGGGCCGCTTCCGCTCGGTGAACCCTTCCGCCTGAGGCCTGGGCTCCGGCACGGGCACGTAAGGGGCCTCTCGCGCGGGCCGCACGGGCTCGGCCTCCACCTTGAGGCGGAAGAGGAACTTGGCCACCTCGGTTTTGATGAAGCTCACCATCTCGTTGAAGAGGCGGGTGGCCTCAATCTTGTACTCCTGGAAGGGGTCCTTCTGGCCGTAGCCCCTGAGGAAGATGCCCTGCCGCAGCACGTCCAGGTTGTGGAGGTGCTCCTTCCAGGCCGAGTCCACCACGTTGAGGATCACGAAGCGCTCCACGGCCCGCATCAGCGGAGGGGAGAGCTCCGCCTCCCGGGCCTCGTAGGCCTTGAGGGCCGCCTCCACCAGGCGCTCCACCCCCTCGTCCGGCTTCAGCCCCCTAAGCTCCTCAAAGGGGAAGTCCGCAAGCTGGGGCACCACGTCCAGAAGGGCGGTCTTCAGGCCCTCGAGGTCCCAGTCCTCGGGGTGGACCTGGGGGTTTAAGAAGTTCTCCGCCACGGAGGCCACCGTCTCCTCCACCATCCCCAACGCGGCCTCCTTCACCTCCTCGTCCTTACCCAGGAGGATTAGGCGGCGCTGGGCGTAGATGACCTCCCGCTGGCGGGCCATCACGTCGTCAAACTGCAAAAGCTGCTTGCGGATGGCGAAGTTGCGGTCCTCCACCCGCTTCTGGGCCCGCTCTATGGAGCGGCTCACCATGGGGTGCTCAATGGGCTCGGAGTCGTCAAAGCCCATGCGGTCCAACATGGCGATGACCCGGTCCGAGGCGAAGAGGCGCATGAGGTCGTCGTCAAAGGAGACGTAAAAGCGGCTTCCCCCCGGGTCCCCCTGGCGCCCGGCCCGGCCCCTTAGCTGGTTGTCAATGCGCCGGGACTCGTGCCGCTCGGTGCCCAGGATGAAAAGCCCTCCCAGGCTCCGCACCCGCTCCTCGTCAGCCTTGCACTCCTCCCGGATCTGGCGGATCCTCTCTATAAGCTCTTCCCGCACCCCAAGCTCCTGGGCTAGGGCCCGGGCCTCCTCCTCATGCCCCGCCACCATCTTCTTGATGAAGAGCTCCACCTTCCACTCGTAGCGGTCAAACCCCTCCTTCTCCAGGAGGGAGGCGGCCAGGTATTCGGGGTTCCCCCCCAGCTTGATGTCCGTGCCCCGCCCCGCCATGTTGGTGGCGATGGTGACGGTCTTGGAGCGGCCCGCCTGGGCCACGATCTCCGCCTCCTTGGCGTGGTGCTTGGCGTTTAGCACCTGGTGGGGGATGCCCTGGCGCAGGATGGCCAGGGTGTGCACCGCCCGCTTCAGGCCCTCCCAGGCCGTGCGCAGGTTCCCCTTCCTGGGGATGAGCTCCTCAAAGGGGGCCAGGTCCTCGTCCTTGAGGGCCGTGGGCCTCTCCAAGAGCTTCCTCAGGCGGTCCCAGGCCTCCCCCTGCTGCTTGGCGCTGGCCTTTTTTAGGAGCTCCACCCGCATCTCCAGCCGGGGGAAGTAGAGGCGGGGCTCCCTGAGCATCTGGGAGAGCCTCTCCGACTTCTCAATGCTGATGGTGCCCACCAGCACGGGCTGGCCCCGCTCGTACTTCTCGGCGATCTCCTCCACCACGGCATAGAACTTCCCCTTCTCCGTGCGGTAAACCACGTCGGGGAAGTCCTGGCGGATCATGGGGCGGTTGGTGGGCACCACCACCACGTCCATGCCGTAGATCTCCTGGAACTCCTTCTCCTCGGTCTTGGCGGTGCCCGTCATCCCGGCCCGCTTCTCGTAGAGGCGGAAGAAGTTCTGGTAGGTGATGGTGGCCAGGGTCTGGTTCTCCCGCTCAATCTTGACCCCCTCCTTGGCCTCAATGGCCTGGTGGAGGCCCTCCCCATAGCGCCTCCCCGGCATGAGGCGGCCGGTGAACTCGTCCACGATGATGACCTGGCCGTCCTGGACGATGTAGTCCCGGTCCCGGTGGTAGAGCTCCTTGGCCCGGATGGCCTGGATCAGCATGTGGGCCAGCTCCATGTTCTCCGGGCTGAAAAGCCCCTCCACCCCAAGGAGCTTCTCCGCCTTGGCGATGCCCTGCAGGGTCAGGTGGACGGAGCGGTTCTTCTCCTCAACGGTGTAGTCCCCCGTGGGCTCCTTGCGCACCCCGGGCTCCGGCGGCAGGCCCCTTTCCAGCTTCTTGGCGATCTCCGCCATCTTGTAGTACATGTCGGTGGCCTTTTCGGCGGGGCCGCTGATGATGAGAGGCGTGCGGGCCTCGTCAATGAGGATGGAGTCTACCTCGTCAATGATGGCGTAGTGGAGAGGGGTGTCGTGGCGCAGGACCAGCTGGTCCGGGCTGATGGCCATGTTGTCCCGCAGGTAGTCAAAGCCCAGCTCGGAGTTGGTGACGTAGGTGACGTCGCAGAGGTAGGCCTTGCGGCGCTCCTCGGGGGTGGAGCTATGCTGGATGACCCCCACGGAAAGGCCCAGGCCCCGGTAAACGGGCCCCATCCACTCGGCGTCCCGCCGAGCCAGGTAGTCGTTGACCGTGACCACGTGGACGCCCTTGCCGGTGAGGGCGTTGAGGGCCACGGCTAGGGTAGCCACCAGGGTCTTCCCCTCCCCGGTCTTCATCTCGGCGATCTTGCCCTCGTGGAGGACCGCCCCGCCGATGAGCTGCACGTCAAAGTGGCGCATGCCCAGGTAGCGCTTGGCGGACTCCCGGGTGAGGGCGAAGGCCATGGGCAGAAGCTCGTCCAGGCTGGCGCCCTGCTGGTGCTTCTCCTTAAGCTCCCGGTAGGCGGCGGCCAGGTCGGCGATCTTCTCCACCTCGGCCTCGAGGCGGTTGGTGAGCTCCACGACCTGCTTGTAGTAGCGGGCGATCTCCCGCTCGTTGTTGTCAAAAAGCTTCCGTATGAGGGCCAGCATCCTAAGCCCGATTGTACCCCGCTTGGATGAGAAACCCTTCAGGGGGCCTCGAGGGGCCAGTAGGCGGTGGCCCCCAAGGAGAGGGGGCTTGGGGGGAGGCCCGCCTGGAAGCGCCGCCAGGCGGCCAGGGCGATCATGGCCCCGTTGTCCTGGGAAAGCCCCTTGGGGGGGAAGTGGACCTCCAACCCCGCCTCCTTGAAGCGGGCCTGGAGGACCTGGTTGGCCGCCACCCCTCCGGCCACCAGGAGGACCCGGTGCCCCGTGTCCCGGGCCGCCCTCAGGACCACCTGGGCCAGGTGCCCGATGGCCGCCTCCTGGAAGCCCCGGGCGAGCCCCGGCTTGGGAAGGCCCTTTTCCAAGAGCTGCAGGGCCTTGGTCTTGAGGCCGGAGAAGCTGAACTCGTACCCCTCCTGGTCCTTGAGGGGGAGGGGAAAGGAAACAGGCTCCTCCGCCTCCTTGGCCAGGCGCTCAATCTCCGGCCCCCCGGGAAAGCCGAGGCCAAGAAGCCGCGCCACCTTGTCAAAGGCCTCCCCGGCGGCGTCGTCCCGGGTGGCCCCGAGGAGGCGGTAGCGCCCCAGGTCCAGGACCTCGTAGAGGTGGGTGTGCCCCCCCGAGGCCACCAGGGCCAGGAAGGGGGGCTTGAGGCCCTCGGGCCAGGCGGCGGCGATGTGGCCCTCCAGGTGGTGGATGGCGTAGAAGGGGCGCGTGAGGGCCCAGGCCAGGCCCTTGGCGAAGGTGTAGCCCACCAGGAGGGCCCCGATCAGGCCGGGCCCGCGGGTGGCGGCGATCAGGTCCAGGTCCTTGGGGCCGATCCCCGCCCGCCTCAGGGCCTCCTGGGTGAGGCGGGGGAGGACCTTGAGGTGCTCCCGGCTCGCCAGCTCCGGCACCACGCCGCCATAGGCCTCGTGGAGGGTCTGGCTCTGGACCAGGTTCACCACCACCTGGCCGTCTTGCACCAGGCCTACCCCGGTGTCGTCGCAGGAGGTGTCTACGCCCAGGACCCACATCCTCCCCGCACTCTAGCAAAACCCCCCAAGGGCGGCTAGGCTCAAGGGAAGGTGCTCTGGCTCCTCCTCCCCGTCCTCCTCCTCACCTACCTCCTCTACCGGAGGCGGGCCCCCAGGGCCAGGCCCTGGGCGGGGGTGTGGCTTTGGCGGAAGGGAAGGGCCCGGCGCTTTAGGCCCCGGCTGGACCTGAGGCTTTTCCTCCTGCTCCTCTCGGCCGCCCTCATGGTGCTGGCCCTCGAGGACCCCCCCCTGGCCCCCCCTCCTTTGGTCCTGGTGGTGGACGCCTCCGCCAGCATGGCCGCCGACGAAGGCGGGAAGACCCGGCTGGACCTGGCCAAGGAGAGGCTCCTGCCCCTTCTGGAAAGGGCCCCGGAGGCGGTCTTGGTGCGGGCCGGGGAGCGCCCGGAGGCCTTTGGCCCCGCCCCCGGGGTGGCCCTCCGGCCAAGGCTTCTCGCCCTGGAGGCGGGGGACAAAGGGGCGGACCTGGAAGGGGCCATGGCCCTGGGGAGGAGGCGCCTCAAGGCCCCGGTGGTGGTGGCCACCGACGGCCCGCCCCCGCCCGGGGCCGAGGGCTACCTGGGGGTGGGAAGCCCCAGGGAGAATCTGGGCCTCGTGGCCGTGGCCCCGGGGTTTCTGGCCCTGGGGAATAGCGCAAACCGCGCCTTCCTGGCCCGTGTGGAGGCGGGGGGGAAGGTTTGGGAGGTCCAGGTCCCCCCCAGGGGGTTCGCCCCCCTCCCGGGCCTCCCCACCCCCTTCACCGCCCGCCTTTTGGGCCAAGACGCCCTCCCCCTGGACGACGAGGCCGGCCTGGCCCTGAGGCGCCTGGGGGTGGACTACCCGATGCTTCCCGCCCTGGAGCGGCTTTTCCGCCTGCTGGGCGCCGCCCCTGGGGAGGAGGTCCAGGTGCGCATCGGGGTCCCGGAAGGCCCCCCCGCCAGGCCCAGCCTCTACCTGGCCCCTTCCGGGGGAAGCCCCACCCCCGTCCTCCTCACCGCCCCCCACCCCCTTCTGGAGGGCGTGGCCCTCCTGGGGGAGCGCCTCCCCCCGCCCCCAAGGCCCCAAGGCCCCTGGCGCGCCTTGGCCGAGGGGGAAGAGGGGGTGGGCCTCCTCTACTTCACCGAAGGGGGCCTTTACCTGCCGTCCCTTTCCGCCCTGCAGGACCGGCCCTTCTTCCCCCTCCTGGTCTACAACTTCCTCAGGCCCTACCGGGAGGTGAAGGTGGGCCTCCTGGCCCCGGAAGAGACCCTCCTCCCCACGCCCGAAAAGAGCTTCCTCCCCAAAGGCCAAGGAGGCGCGGGCCGGTACCTGGCCCTCCTGGCCGCCCTGGTGCTCCTCCTCGAGGCCCTCCTCTTCAGGCGATAATGGGCCCATGCGCTTTCGCCCCTTCACCGAGGAAGACCTGGACCGCCTCAACCAGGTGGCGGGGGAAAGGCCCCTAAGCCTTGGGGCCCTCCGCTTTTTCGCCCGCACCGGCCACTCCTTCCTGGCGGAGGAGGGGGAAAGGCCCCTGGGCTTCGCCCTGGCCCAGGCGGTCTGGCAGGGGGAGGCCACCACGGTCCTCATCACCCGTATAGAGGGGGAGGGCGAGGAGGTCTTACAGGGCCTCCTGAGGGCGGTGGTCAAGAGCGCCTACGATGCCGGGGTCTACGAGGTGGCCCTCCACCTGGACCCAAGCCGGAAGGCCCTGGAACGGGCCCTTCTGGAAGAGGGCTTCGCCGTGGGGCCTCTGGTCCTTTGCGTAAGGGTCCTGGGAAGCCGGGGGGCCAGGGGCGAGAGGCGGGGGGTCTTAGAATAGGGGCATGAACCGCGTCCTCATCGGCATCCGCGGGGAGCCCACCCCGGAGGGGATGGACCGCATCCTGAAGGCCCTGAGGGCTCTAGAAGGGGTGGAGGAGGCCCAGGCCACGGGCCCCGCCCAGCTCCAGGTCACCTACGACCCCCAGAGCCTCACGGTCATGGACCTGATCCGCACCATCCGCGAAGAGGGGTTTTTGGCGGGGATGCTTTAGATGTTGCCCGAGGCCCTGAAGGGGTTTTCCAGCTACCGGGAGTGGCTGGAGTCTTTGGAGGAGTTTCGGGGCCGCCTGGTCTTCGCCAGGACCATCCCCAAAGCGCCCCCAAAGCCCGCCCCCTACCGGGGAAGCTTCGCCGGGGTTCTGGAAGCCCTGGGCCTCGTCCCCTTCGCCCACCAGAAGCGGGCCCTGGAGGTTTTGGAAGAGGGGAAGAACCTGGTTATGGCCTACTCCACCGCCGCCGGCAAGAGCCTGGTCTTCCAGGCTCCCGTGCTGAAGGCGGCTTTGGAAGGGGAAACCAGCCTCCTCCTCTTCCCCACCAAGGCCCTGGCCCACGACCAGCTGAGGCGCCTCAAGGCCATGGCCAAGGCCCTGGAAATCCCCGGGGTCTTCCCCTACGACGGGGACACCCCAAGCCCCTTAAGGCGGAAGGCCCGGGAGGAGGGCCTCGTCCTCCTCTCCAACCCCGACATGCTCCACTTTGGCCTCCTCCCCCGGCACGGGGAGTGGGCCTCCTTCCTCTCCCGGCTCCGCTACCTGGTCCTGGACGAGCTCCACGCCTACCGGGGAGTCTTCGGCACCCACGTGGCCCTGGTCCTCTTCCGCCTCCTGCGCCTGGCCCGCCACTACGGGGCAAACCCCCAGGTCATCGCCGCCAGCGCCACCATCAAGAACCCCAAGGAGCACGCCGAGGCCCTCACCGGCCTTCCCTTCGTGGAGCTAAAAGAAGAGGTGGCCCGCTCGGAAAGGGAGCTTCTGGTCCTTCTGCCTAAGCCTTTGGACCCAAAGGGGGAAAGGCGGCGAAGCCCCCTCCTGGAAGCCGCCTACCTGGCCCGGGCCCTGGCCGACGAGGGGCTTAAGGGCCTGGTCTTCGCCAACAGCCGCAAAAGCGCCGAGCTCATCGCCCGCTACGCCGCCCACCCCGGGGTGCGCCCCTACCGGGCGGGCTACACGGCCAAGGAGCGGAGGCGGCTGGAGGAGGCCCTGAAGCGGGGGGAGGTGCGGGTCCTGGTCTCCACCAGCGCCCTGGAGCTGGGGGTGGACATCGGGGAGCTGGACGCCGTGGCCCTGGTGGGCTACCCGGGCTCCGTGGCCGCCTTCTGGCAGCGGGCGGGACGGGCGGGCCGGGGGGAGAGGCGGGCGCTGGTGGTCTTCATCCCCCGGGAGGACCCCCTGGACGAGTACTTCCTCCACCGCCCCGAGCTCCTCCTCAAGTCCCCTCCGGAGGAGGCCATCGCCGACCCCAAGAACCCCGTCCTCTGCCCCCTCCACCTCCACGCCGCCGCCTACGAGATGCCCCTTAGGCGGGAGGAGGTTCTCTGCCAGGAGGCCCTTACGGAGCTCAAGGAGAAGGAGGGCCGCCTCTACACCCAAAAGCGCCGCCCCCACCGGGAGATCACCCTGAGGGGGCTTGGGACCACCTTCACCCTGAGGGGTCCCGAGGGGGAGGTCCTGGGCTATCTGGACGAGCGCCAGGCCTACTGGGAGGCCCACCCGGGGGCCATCTACCTGCACCAGGGGGAAAGCTATTTGGTGCGGAACGTGGACCTAAAGAGGCGGGAGGTCTGGCTTCTTCCGGCCCTCGAGGACTACTACACCGAGCCCAGGGCGGAGAGCGACCTGGAGGTCCTTTCGGGGGAGCCCGTGGGCCACGGGGTCTACGTGGGCCGGGTGGTCCTCAGGGAAAGGGTGGTGGGCTATGTGAAGAAGCGCTTCTTCACGGGAAGCGTCCTGGAGGAGGTCCCCCTCCTCATGCCCGAGATCGCCTTCCCCACCGAGGCCCTCTGGTTCCACCCCCCCGAGGTGGTCCCCCCCCACCAGATCCCCGGGGGGATCCACGCCCTGGAGCACGCCATGATCGGCCTTCTGCCCCTTTTCGTCCTGGCGGAGCGCCAGGACATCGGGGGGCTTTCCTACCCCTTTTACCCCCGTCCCCTCCCCTCGGGCGGGGGGCCCACGGTCTTCATCTACGACGGCTACCCCGGGGGCGTGGGCTGCGCCCGGGCGGCGGCCCGCCGCTTTCCCGAGTGGCTTCGGGCCACTTTGGAGCTTTTGAAGGCCTGCCCCTGCGAGGAAGGGTGCCCCCGGTGCATCCTCTCCCCCAAGTGCGGCAACGGCAACCAGTACCTGGACAAGAAGGCGGCCCTCCTGCTTTGCGCCAACCTGGTCCTCTCCCTCCCCCCCAGGGTGGTGCATTAAACTCCTCCTATGAGCCAGGAGGGGACCGCCTTGGAAGAAAGCCCGGAAACCTTCTTCGCCCGCTTCCAGGCCCACGCCGTGGAAGTCCACCTCTTCCCCGAGCCCTGGGGAAGCCCCCTTCTGGAGGTGGGCGTGGGCGGGTTCATCCTCTACGCCTTTGACCGGGGCGCTCCCCCGGCCCCCACGGGCCGGGTCCGGGCCCTCCTCCACGGGGTGGCCCGGGAGGTGAAGCCTTGGGAGGGTGAGGCCTTCTTGGAGCTCATGGGCCCCGCCTACCGGATCGGGGGGAAGGCGAGGCCTCTGGGAGAGGGGTTTTACCTCCTGGAGGAGCCCATCCCCCTCCTCCTTTACAGCGAAACCCCCCTGCCCAGCCGGGCCCAGGTCCACCTCTGGCCCCCCCTGATGCTCTTCCGGGAGTGAGATGCGCTGCGCCTGCGGCCAGAAAAACCCCCCTGAGGCCCGGTTCTGCATGGCCTGCGGCCGGGCCCTGGGGGTGCTTCTGTCCGCAGAGAGGCGCTTTGTCAGCGTGGTCTTCTTTGACCTGGTGGGCTCCAGCCAGCGCTTCCGGGAGGGCCTCGAGGCCGCCTACCAGGCCCTCCAGGGGGTCCTGGAGGAGGCCGCCCGCATCGCTAGGGAGCACGGGGGCTTCGTCCACCGGTTTTTGGGCGACGGGGTTCTGGTCCTCTTCGGGGCCCCCAGGGCCCGGGGCCGGGAGCCCTGGCGGGCCCTGGAAGCCGCCTTGGGCATGGTCCGGGCCTCCCCCCTTCCCGCCCGGGTGGGGGTGGCCAGCGGGGAGGTGCTCTGGACCCCCCTGGGGGACGGCCAGGCGGGGGACCCCACCGCCCTGGGCCCCCCCGTGGTCCTGGCCGAGCGGCTCTCCAAGCTGGGAAGGCCGGGGGAGGTCCTCACCGACCGCCTCACCCTGGAGCTGGCCCGGGGGGCCCGGGGGGAGGCCGTGGGCCCCCTCGAGGCCCGGGGCCTGGGCCCGGTGGAGGCCTACCGGCTGCTGGAGGTCCGCCTGGAGCTGGACCCCGAGGGTGAAGCCCTCCTCGCCCGCCTCCGCCACACCTTCCGGGCTCCTCCGGCCCGGCTCAACCTGGTGGGCCCTCCAGGGAGTGGGAAAAGCCTCCTCCTGGACAGGTTCCTGGAGGACCCCCCCTTCCCCGCCGTGGTCCTGGAGCGAATGGGCCCCGAAACCCCCCTGCGGGTTACCCTTCTTGAGGCCGTGGAGAAGGCCTTTGGAAGCCCGGAGGTCCTCCTGGCCCAGGCGGGGCTACCCCCTAAGCTGGAAACCGCCTGGCGCTACAGCCTGGGCCTCCTTCCCCGCCCCAGCTGGAGCCGGGAGGCCCTGGAGGGGGCCATCCTCGAGGCCTGGCGGCGGGTCCTCCTCTCCCTGAAAGCGCCCCTCCTTCTGGTCCTCAAGGACCTCCACGCCCCGGACCTCACCTTGGAGCGCCTCCTCCTCCACCCCTTCCCCAACCTCCTCCTCCTTTTGGAAAGCCGCAGGCCCCTCTTCTCCCCCCACCTGGGCCTCAAAAGGGGCGAGGTCCCCCTCCTCCTCGCCCTCCAGCCGGCCCTGGACGCCCTCCCCTCCCGGGAGCGCCAGGCCCTTTTGGCCTGGGGGGTTCTGGGGGAGGTTCCCGAGGAGGCGCTAACGGGCCTGGTGGGAGCCTTTTCCCGGGAGAGGCTCTTTCGGGAAGGGCTCCTTGAGGGGAACCGGCCCCTCGAGGAGGTGGGCGAGGCCGCTCTCCGCCTCGTGCCCGCCGAAACCCAGCGGGCCTGGCACCTGGAGGCGGCCAGGCTCTACCAAAAGCGGGGCCAGCTCCTCCCCATGGCCCGGCACCTCCACCGGGCGGGCGAGGGGCGGCAGGCGGCCCTCACCCTCCGCCTCCTGGCGCAGAAGGCCTGGCGGGAAGGCCATCCGGAGGAGGCCATCCCCCTCTACCAGGAGGCCCTTAGGGCCGACCCCGCCCTGGAGGAAGCCCTGAAGCCCGAGCTTCAGGACGCCCTGGCCTCCCTGGGGCTGGCCCTCGAGGCCGAGGCGGGCCCCAGGCGCGAAGACCCGGTCCTCACGGCCTTCCGGGAGGCCAAAGACCCCCTGGACCTCCTCCCCCTTCTCCCCGGGCTCAGGCCCTACCCCCTGGAGGAGGCCAAGGCCAGGCTCCAGGCGGCCGGGGCCCTGTGGCGGCGCTTCCAGCCCTTGAAGGCCCTCGAGGTCCTCACCCCCTTCCCTCCCCAGGCCCCCAAAAGCCTCCTCCTCCACCGCCGAAGCCTGGAGGCGGGCCTCCTCATGGACCTGGGCCGCCACGCCGAGGCCGAGGCCCTCCTCCTGGAAGCCGAACCGGGGGACCTGGAGGCCCAGGTCCGCCACCAGGCCACGCGAATCCGGCTTCTTCTGGAGACGGGCCGCCTCCAGGAGGCCCTGGCCGAGGGCGAGGCCGCCTACCGGAAGGCCCCCCACCCCTGGCTGGCGGCGGCTTTGCTCACCGCCTGGGCGGTGAGGGGCCGCTTCCGCGAAGACCTCTTCCAGGAGGCCCTCAAGCACAAGGACGGCCGGGGCCTGGCCCTCCTGGCCATGGCCCACCACCGCTGGCTTCGGGGCGAAAACCCCATGAGCCTCCTCAAGGAAGCCCTGAAGGAGGCCCGGCGGCTTGCCAACCCCTACGTCCACCACCTGACCCTCACCTCCCTGGCCCTTTACCTCTGGCCCCGGGCCCCCAAAAAGGCCCAGGTCCTCTCCCAGCACCTCCTCTACCAGACCCACCGCACCGGCTTCGCCGTGCACCTGGAGGTGGCCAGGCTCCTGAGGGCCCAGCTCCTCCTCGAGGCCGGGGAAAAGGTGGAGCACCTCCTGGGATTCACCCCCTCTTTGCCCCTGACCCGGGCCTGGAAGGCGGCCCTTCTGGGGGAGGAGCCCGAGGGCCTCCAGGGGTACGGTATGCTGGGGCGGTGGGTTCGCCAGCTGTGGCGTAGCCGGGGGATAACATGGATTTGGTCCAGGTGGTAGAGGCCATCAAGCGCCGCCTCTCCCTCAAGGAGGTGGTCTCCCGCTACGTGGCCCTGAAGCCGGCGGGCCGGGGGCGGTGGAAGGGCCTCTGCCCCTTTCACCAGGAGAAGACCCCCTCCTTCTACGTGGACGAGGAGAAGGGCCTCTTCCACTGCTTCGGCTGCAAGGCCGGGGGGGACCTCATCGCCTTCGTGGAGCGGATAGAGGGCCTGGACTTCCAGACCGCCCTGGAGCGCCTGGCGGAGGAGGCCGGGGTGGAGCTCCCCAGGCGCTTGGGCGGGGAGCGGCGCAAGGAGCTCTACGAGGTCTTGAAGCTGGCCCAGGCCTACTTCCAGGAGGGCCTAAGGGCCCACCCCGAGGCCATGGCCTACCTGGAGGGCCGGGGCCTTTCCGGGGAAAGCGTAGGGCGCTTCGGCCTGGGCTACGCGCCGCCCAAAGGGGACGGCCTCCTCACCTACCTCTCTCGCCACGGGGTGAGCCCCGAGGAGGGCCTAAAGGCGGGGGTTCTGGCGGAGAAGGAGGGGCGGTACTACGACCGCTTCCGAAACCGCATCACCTTCCCCATCAAGGACCACCTGGGCCGCATCGTGGCCTTCACCGGCAGGGCCCTGGGGGACGAGGCCCCCAAGTACCTGAACTCCCCGGAGACCCCCCTCTTCCGCAAGCGGGAGGTCCTCTTCGCCTTTCCCGAGGCCAAGGCCAGGCTCCGGGAGGGGCGGGCCATCGTGGTGGAGGGGCTTTTTGACGCCATCGCCCTCCACCAGCTGGGCTTTTCCGAGACCGTGGCCGTTTTGGGCTCGGGCCTCTCCGAGGAGCAGGCGAGGCTTCTGAAGACCCAGGAGGTGCGGGAGGTCTACCTGGCCTTTGACGCCGACGAGGCCGGGCAGAAGGCCACCCTGCAGAGCCTGGACCTGGAGATGGCGCGGAAGTTCCTCTTCTACGCCGTCCGCCTCCCCGTCAAGGACCCGGGAGAGCTCCTCCTTCACCCCGAGGGCCGGGCCCTCTTCGGGAAAGCCCTGGAGGAGGCCCTTCCCGAGGTGGAGTTCCGCTTCCAGGAGGCCGCCAAGGGCCTGGACCTCTCCCGGCCCGAGCACAAGCGGAAGGTCCTCGAGGCCCTCACCCCCAGGATGCTCTCCCCCGAGCCCTTTGACCCCGTGGCCGAGCGCCTGAAGGCCCTGGTGGTGGAGCGCCTGGGCCTCTCCCCCAAGGAGCTCGCCGACTACCTGCAGGCCCGCAAGCGGGGCAGGCCCCTCCCGCCCCCCCCGCCCCCCAAGGCCGAGCCCAGAAACCGTACCCTCCTCCTGGAGCTGGACGTGATGGCCCTCCTCCTCTCCCTGCCCGAGGAGAGCTTCTTAAACTGGGTCCTCTACGCCGCCGACCACGTCTGGCCCCCCGAGGGCTCCCTTCTGGCGGAGTTTTTGGAGCTGGCTCGCAAGGAGCCCCGCAAGGACTACCTGCGGAGCGTCCTGAGCCGCAAGGAGGCGGGGGGCATCCTCCTGGAGCGCCTCATGCTGGCCCCCGAGGTGGACCCCTCCCGCCTCCCCGAGGTCATGGACAAGGCCTTAGCCCGCCTGAGGGAGGCCTACTACCTGGAACGCCGAGCCAAGCTGAAGGAGATCTTCCTGCAAAACCCCAGCCAGGAACTCCTAAGGGAGATCCAGGAGCTAGACCAGGCCATAGAGGCGGAAAGGCGCATCTACCGGGGCCTTTAGGGGTAGAATCCCCTTGGGCGAAGGCCCGAAGGAGGTTAGCATGAAAAGCCCCGTTCGCGTGGCGGTAACCGGCGCCGCAGGCCAGATCGGCTACAGCCTCCTCTTCCGCATCGCCGCGGGAGAGATGCTGGGCAAGGACCAGCCCATCATCCTGCAGCTTCTGGAAATCCCCCAGGCCATGAGAGCCCTGGAGGGCGTGGTCATGGAGCTGGAGGACTGCGCCTTTCCCCTCCTGGCCGGCCTCGAGGCCAGCGACGACCCCAAGGTGGCCTTCAAGGACGCCGACTACGCCCTCCTGGTGGGGGCGGCCCCCAGGAAGGCGGGCATGGAGAGGCGGGACCTCCTGGAGCTGAACGGCAGGATCTTCGCCGAGCAGGGCCGGGCCCTGGCGGAGGTGGCCAAGAAGGACGTGAAGGTGCTGGTGGTGGGCAACCCCGCCAACACCAACGCCCTCATCGCCTACAAGAACGCCCCCGGCCTCAACCCCAGGAACTTCACCGCCATGACCCGCCTGGACCACAATCGGGCCAAGGCCCAGCTCAGCAAGAAGACCGGGGTGAGCGTGGACCGGATCCGCCGGATCACCGTCTGGGGCAACCACTCCTCCACCATGTTCCCCGACCTCTTCCACGCCGAGGTGGACGGGCGGCCCGCTCTGGAGCTGGTGGACATGAAGTGGTACGAGGAGGTCTTCATCCCCACCGTGGCCCAGAGGGGGGCGGCCATCATCCAGGCCCGGGGGGCCTCCTCCGCCGCCAGCGCCGCCAACGCCGCCATTGAGCACATCCGCGACTGGGCCCTGGGCACCCCCGAGGGGGACTTTGTCTCCATGGCCGTCCCCTCCCAGGGGGAGTACGGCATCCCCGAGGAGATCGTCTACTCCTTCCCCGTGACCGCCAAGGACGGGGTCTACCGGATCGTGGAGGGCCTAGAGATCAACGAGTTCGCCCGAAAGCGCATGGAGATCACCGCCCAGGAGCTTCTGGACGAGATGGCCCAGGTGAAGGCCCTGGGGCTGATCTGATACCACCCCATGCTGGCCCAAGCCAGCATGGGGGCTCCCAAAAGGGCGTACCGGGACTATTAGGGTCCAAGGTTAGGGTCCAAGGTCGGGCTCTGGACCCTTAGCCCTGGCCTTTAGGCTTTTCCCCACACCTCCACCGCCCAGGCGGTGCGCCCCGAGTCCCAGACGTCGTCCACCACCAAAACCCGCTTGCCGAAGAGGAGGGGGTCCGGGGGAACGGCAAAAAGACCGGCTCGGGCAGGGTTTCCTCGCCCTCGTAGAACATGACCGCCGCCGTCAGGATGTCCCGGACCGAGAGGGCCAGGAGGGCCGTGGGGATGAGGCCGCCCCGGGCGATACCCAGAATGAGGTCAAACTCCTCCTCCCGAAGGGCCTCCGCCAGGCGGCGGGCCAAAGCGAGAAGGCCCTCCCAGGAAAGGTGAAGGCGCTCTATCAGGCCTTGTCCAGCTCAAAGGCCTGGTGCACGGCCCTCAGGGCGGCCTCGGCGTACTGGGCCGGGATGATGACGGAGATGCGCACCTCGCTGGTGGCGATCATCTCAATGTTGGCCCCGGTGGAGGCCACCGCCTGGAACATCTTGGCGGGGATCTCCGGGGCCGAGGCCAGGCCCACGCCCACGATGGACACCTTGGCGATGTCCGGCCTGAGGAGGGCCTCCCCCCCGATCTCCGCCAAAACGGGCTCCAGGGCCTCGAGGGCCTCCTGGGCGAAGTCCTTCTTGACCGTGAAGGCCATCTGCTGCCGGGAAGGGTCGTGGCCGGGCACCCCCTGGATGATCATGTCCACGGCGATGCCCCTGTCGGCCAGGGCCTGGAAGACCTTGGCGGCGATACCGGGCTGGTCGGGTATGCCGATGAGGCCGATCTGGGCGTGGTCCAGGTCCAAAGCCGCCCCCGTCACCGTCTTGCCCATCTCCATACTTACCTCCTTCACCAGGGTACCGGGGTTGTAGGAGAAGCTACTGCGCACGTGCAGGACCACCCCGTAGCGCTTGGCGTAGTAGACCGCCCTGGGGTGGAGAACCCTGGCCCCCAAAGCCGCCATCTCCAGCATCTGGTCGTAGCCGATGACCTCTAGCTTCCTAGCCTCGGGGATCAGGTGGGGGTCGGTGGTGTAGACCCCCTCCGTGTCCGTGTAGATCTCGCACTCCTTGGCCCCCAAGGCGGCGGCGATGGCCACCGCGGTGGTGTCGGACCCGCCCCGGCCCAAGGTGGTGATCTCCCCCTCCTCCGTGGTGCCCATGAAGCCAGCGATGACCGCCACGTACCCCTCGTCCAGGGCCTTCACGATCCGGCTCGGGTCCACCTCTAAAATCCTGGCGTCCCCGTAGCGCCCGTCGGTCTTGATGCCGATCTGGTGCTGGACAAACCCTTTGGCGGGAATGCCCATGGCCCATAGCTGCATGGAAAGAAGGGCCACGGAGACCTGCTCCCCCGTGGTGGTGAGGAGGTCCAACTCCCGAAAAGGCGGTCTCGGGTTCACCCGCTTGGCCAAAGCGATCAGCTCGTCGGTGGTGTGCCCCATGGCCGAGACCACCACCGCCAGCCTGTGCCCCTTTTCCCGGTAGTGGGCGATGCGCTGGGCCACCTTGTGGATGCGCTCCAGGTCACCCACGGAGGTGCCGCCGTACTTTTGAACCACCAGGGCCACGTTCCCTCCTTCCCGCCCCCCGGGCGGTTTGAAGAGGCATCTTAGCCCATTTGCCCTTCCTCGCCAAGGGGCGTATTCTGGGAAGGCGTGGGCCTTAGCCTAGCCGAGTACCACCGCCTCACCCCCCTGCCCTACCCCGGGGGGGTGCTCTACGTGAAGCCCGGGGCCCGGGGCTACCGGGACCCGGTCTACGAGCTATTGCAAAGGCACGTGGCCCCCTACGGCGGGAGGGCTTTAGACCTGAACCCGGGGGTGGGCTGGGGAAGCCTGCCCCTGGAAGGCCTGATGGAGGTGGAGCGCCTGGAGACCTCCCGGGCCGCCTTCCGCTGCTTGGAGCGAAGCGGGTTGCGCGCCCGCCTGGCCCCCCCCTGGGAGGCGGAGGAAGGGGCCTATGACCTGGTGGTCCTGGCCCTGCCGGCGGGCCGGGGCTCCCAGTACGTGGCCCTAAGCCTCCTGGCCGCCGCCCGGGCCCTGAGGCCTTTGGGCCGGGTCTATCTGGCGGGGGACAAGAACAAGGGCTTTGAGCGCTACTTCAGGGAGGCCAAGGCCCTCCTGGGCTACGGGGAGGTGGTGGCCCGGGAAGGCGCCTACCGGGTGGCCCTCCTGGAGAAGGAGAAGGCCCCTCCCCCCCCTCCCCCCCTGTGGCAGAGCTTCCAGGCCCGGATCCTGGGCCAGGCCTACACCTTTTACCACCTCCCCGGGGTCTTCTCCGCCGGGCGGGTGGACAAGGCCTCCCTCCTCCTTCTGGAGGCCCTGGTTACGGCGGTCCCCTCCCTAAAGGGCAGGCGGGTCCTGGACCTGGGGGCCGGGTACGGGGCCCTCACCCTGCCCCTGGCCCGCCTGGGGGCCGAGGTGACGGCGGTGGAGGACGACCTGGTCTCGGTGCTCTCCTTGAGGCGGAGCCTGGAGGAGAACGGCCTCGAGGCCCGGGCCCTTCACTCGGACGTGGACGAGGCCTTGACGCCGGAGGAGCGATTTGACATCATAGTTACGAACCCCCCCTTTCACGTGGGGGGCGCGGTCATCTTAGATGTGGCCCAGGCCTTCGTGGAAACGGCGGCGGCTCGGCTGAAGCCGGGCGGTGGGTTTTTCCTGGTGGCTAACCCCTTTCTCAAGTACGAGAGCCTGCTGGAGGCGCGCTTCGGCAACTTCAAGACCCTCTTGGTGAGGGAGTACAAGGTGCTTTTCGCCAAGAAGGAGGGAGGACGTTGAAAAAGTCCAAGAGCAAGAAGAAGGCGGCCAAGGCCCAGGAGGTGGAGGTGAAGGAACCCGTCAAGGAGCCCGAGCCCCTCCCCGAGCTGGAGGCGGCCGAGGACCTCCAGGACCTCCCCGAGCCCGACCCCGAGCTCCTGGCCTCGGAGCCCGAGCTGGAGGACCTGGCCGATCCTTTGGACCTCGAGGGCCCCCTGGAGGCCGATCTCCTGCCCGAGGAGGGGCTTTTGGAGGAGGAAGAGGAGGAGCTTTCCCTCCCCAAGGTCTCCACCTCCGACCCCGTGCGCCAGTACCTCCACGAGATCGGCCAGGTGCCCCTCCTCACCCTGGAAGAGGAGATTGACCTGGCCAGGAAGGTGGAGGAGGGCATGGAGGCCATCAAGAAGCTCTCCGAGGCCACGGGCCTAGACCAGGAACTCATCCGCGAGGTGGTGCGGGCCAAGATCCTGGGCACGGCCCGGATCCAAAAGATCCCCGGCCTCAAGGAGAAGCCGGACCCCAAGACGGTTGAGGAGGTGGACGGGAAGCTGAAAAGCCTCCCCAAGGAGCTCAAGCGCTACCTGCACATCGCCCGGGAGGGGGAGGCGGCCAGGCAGCACCTCATTGAGGCCAACCTCAGGCTCGTGGTCTCCATCGCCAAGAAGTACACCGGTCGGGGCCTGAGCTTCCTGGACCTCATCCAGGAGGGCAACCAGGGCCTCATCCGGGCGGTGGAGAAGTTTGAGTACAAGCGCCGCTTCAAGTTCTCCACCTACGCCACCTGGTGGATCCGCCAGGCCATCAACCGGGCCATCGCCGACCAGGCCCGCACCATCCGCATCCCGGTCCACATGGTGGAGACCATCAACAAGCTCTCCCGCACCGCCAGACAGCTCCAGCAGGAGCTGGGCCGGGAGCCCTCCTACGAGGAGATCGCCGAGGCCATGGGCCCCGGCTGGGACGCCAAGCGGGTGGAGGAGACCCTAAAGATCGCCCAGGAGCCCGTCTCCCTGGAAACCCCCATCGGCGACGAGAAGGACAGCTTCTACGGCGACTTCATCCCCGACGAGAACCTGCCCTCCCCCGTGGAGGCGGCGGCCCAGAGCCTCCTCTCCGAGGAGCTGGAGAAGGCCCTTTCCAAGCTCTCCGAGCGGGAAGCCATGGTGCTGAAGCTCCGGAAAGGGCTCATTGACGGCCGGGAGCACACCCTCGAGGAGGTGGGGGCCTACTTTGGCGTGACCCGGGAGCGCATCCGCCAGATTGAGAACAAGGCCTTAAGGAAGCTCAAGTACCACGAGTCCCGCACCCGCAAGCTCCGGGACTTCTTGGACTAAGTGGCCACCCATCGCTTTTTCAACACGGAAAGCCTTCCCTAAGGCTCCGGTACGTCCTTTTGGGGCCCCCGCCGTGGCTCTTGCCACGGCGGGGCACTTAGCCGAGGGGAAAGCGGGCCACCTCCAGGAACCCCCCTTCGTCCTGGCTCCTGACCAGGGCCACCTCCTTCACCAGAAAAGACCGGCGCGGGGGCGGGGGGAGGCTTTGGGCCAGGTCCCTCGCCGCCTCCTCGGAAAGCCCCAGGGCCAGGGTGAGGTGGGGGATGTAGCTGGGGCCCTCAATCTCCTTAAGGGGCGGGGCCAGGGCCTCGAGGGCCTGGTAAAGCCCCTGGAAGGGCCTCCCTCCGTAGGCCCTCAGGTAAACCACCCCCTGGGGGAAGTACCCCCACCTCCCAAGGCGCACCCGGAAAGGAGCCTGGCCCCGGAGGAGGCCCAGGAGGGCCAGCTTCAAGGCCTCCTCTTCATAAGGCCAGTCAAAGGGCTGGCGCAGGTTCATGTGAGGCGGGCCAAAGCCCCGCACCCCACGAGCCGCCTGCAGGCCCTCCATAAAAGCCCGGAGGTCCTCGGGCGGCCAGACCAGGACCCCGTACACAAGGGCAGTATACCCCCCTAAAAGAGCTCCAGATTCCCCCGGTAGACCCGGCCCACGGGCCTACCCCCCTCCCACAGGGTGAGGTCCGCCCGCATCCCCGCCTGGAGCCTTCCGTAGTCCGCCCAGCCCGCCGCCTGCGCCGCCCCCAGGGTGTGGCCCAGGAGGACCTCCTCCGGGGAAAGGCTCTCCTCCGGGGTGAGGGGGTGGCGGGTGGCCGCCTCCTGGTTGAGGGCGTACTGGGGCGGGGCCACGGGGGCGTCGGAACCCAAAGCCAGGGGCAGGCCCGTGGCCAAGAGGCTCCGGAAGCGGAAGGCCTCCCGGGCGGGAAGGCCAAAGGTCCGCACCAGGTGCTGGTCCTCCAAAAGGTGAAGGGGCTGGAGGGAAAGGGCCAGGGGCAGGCCGGAAAACAGGGGAAGGGCCTCGTCCCGCACGTGCTGGACGTGCTCCATTCGCAGGCGGAGGCCCTTTTCCCGGGCCAGAGGGGCCAGGCGGTGGAAGACCTCCAGGACCCCCTCCACCGCCCGGGTGCCGATGGCGTGGACGGCCAGGGTGAACCCCGCTCTAAGGGCGGCCTCCCCTTCTTCCAGGATGGCCTCCAGGGAGTCCAGGGGCATGCCGGTGGAGCCGTCCGGGTAGGGCGTGTGCATCCAGGCGGTGCGGCTTCCCAAAGCCCCGTCGGCGAAGAACTTGACCCCGGCCAGGTGGAGGTCCCCCTGCCAGCCCGGGGTCCGCCCCCGCCAGGTGCCCCGGGGAAGGGCCCACCAGAGCCTCACCGGAAGCTCCAGCCCCAAAGCCCAGTCCAGGGCCTCAGGAGGCTCGTAGCCCATGGCGTGGACCGCGGTGTACCCCCGCCTGGCGAAGTCCCTAAGGCCCCGCTCCAGGTCCTCGGGGGAGGGTGGGGGAAGGTGAGGGACAACCAGTTCTTGCGCCCTTTCCAGGAGGACGTAGGGAACGCCATCCTCACCCCGGAGGAAGGCCCCGCCCTCCGGGGGCGCGGTTTCTGCGGTAAGCCCCGCCCTTTCCGCCGCCAGGCGGTTGATCCAGGCGGAATGGTAGTCCCGGCTGCGGAAGAAGACGGGGTTTTCCGGGGCCGCCCGGTCCAGGAGGCCTGGGGGCGGGGGCTTGGGGAAGAGGAAGCCCTGGCCCTCGAGCCAAGCCCCCCGGGGCAGGGCCTTGGCCCTTTCCGCCGCCTTCAGGGCCACCTCCTCCGGGTCCTTCAGGCCCGAGAGGTCCAGGCCCCGAAGGGCCATGCCCCAGTAGAGGGGGTGGGCGTGGGCGTCCTGCAGGCCCGGGGTGATGGCCTCAAAGCGCCGCCCCCGCCCTCCCTCCTCCACCCGGGCCAGGCGCTCCCCCTCCACCAGGAGGCTCCTCCTGCCGTCCGTGAGCCACATGGACCCAGTGTACCGGGACATCCCACGGCTTCTTCCACCTCTTTGTCTTAAGCACCCCGCCGTGGCAAGAGCCAAGGCGGGGTAACCAGCCCCGCCTTTCCCGTAACATGGGCTTGTGGAGCGCACCTACCTCTACCGGGGCCGCATCCTGAACCTGGCCCTCGAGGGCCGCTACGAGATCGTGGAGCACAAGCCCGCCGTGGCCGTCATCGCCCTCAAGGAGGGCAAGATGCTCTTCGTGCGCCAGATGCGCCCCGCCGTCGGCCTCGCCCCCTTGGAGATTCCCGCCGGGCTCATAGAGCCGGGCGAGGACCCCCTCGAGGCCGCCCGAAGGGAGCTGGCCGAGGAAACGGGGCTAAAGGGAGACCTCACCTACCTCTTCAGCTACTACGTCTCCCCCGGCTTCACCGACGAGAAGACCCACGTCTTCCTGGCGGAAAACCTGGAAGAATCCCAAGCCACCCCCGACGAGGACGAGGCCATAGAAGTGGTCTGGATGCCCCCCGAGGAGGCCCTTTTCCGGCACCGGCGGGGCGAGCTGGGGTTCTCGGCCACGGGGGTCGTGGGGGGCCTCTACTACCATGCTTTTCTCCGAGGTCGCTGACGTCCCCAAGGGGCCCAAGGTGGTGGCCGTGGGCTCCTTTGACGGGGTGCACTTGGGCCACCAGCACCTCCTGCGCCAGGCCCTCTCCGAGGCCAAGGCCCGCCGCCTGCCCCTTCTCGTCTACACCTTTGACCCCCCCACCAAGGTCTTCACCCGGGGGGAGGGGTTTTTGATGGACCTGGAGGAGAAGGTGGAGGCCCTGAGGTCTTTGGGGGTGGAGCTGATCCTGGCGGTCCCCTTCAACGAGACCTTCGCCCAAAGGAGCGCCGAGGCCTTTCTGGAGGACCTTAGGGCCCTGGAGGCCGAGGCCATCTACGTGGGCGAGGACTTCCGCTTCGGCCAGGGGCGGGCCGGGACGCCGGAAGGCCTAAAGAAGGTGGCCCCGGTGCGCCTCATCCCCCTCTTGGAGCTCGGGGGGGAGCCGGTGAAAAGCAGCCGCATCCGGGACCTCCTCAAGGCGGGCCAGGTGGAGGAGGCCCGGCACCTTTTGGGAAGGCCCTACAGCGCCTACGGGGTGGTGGTGGAGGGGGACCGGATGGGGCGGAAGCTGGGCTTTCCCACCGCCAACCTGGCCGTTCACCCCCTGAAGGTCCTCCCCCCTGGAGTCTATGCGGTGGAGGCAGAAGGGGCCTTCGGGCGGTACAAGGGCGTGGCCAACGTGGGCTTTCGGCCCACCTTGGGCGGCGAGGAAAGGCGGCTTGAGGTCCACCTCCTGGGCTTTCTGGGGGAGCTCTACGGGGAGGAGGTGCGGGTGCGCTTCCTGAAGAGGCTACGGGAAGAAAGGCGCTTCCCCTCCCTGGAGGGCCTGAAGGCCCAGATCGCCCAGGACGTGGCCGAGGCCAGGCGGTACTTCGGGCTTTAGGCCTCGTCAAAGTAGGTGAGCTTCGGGGTCTTGTTGGCCCTGAGCTCGTCCAGGCGGCGAACTGGGGTGGTGTAGGGGGCGTTTTCCAGCCACTCCTTGGGCTTGGCCAGAAGCTCGCCCATGGCCTCGGCGAAGGCCTCGAGGGTCTCCTTGCTCTCGGTCTCCGTGGGCTCCACCATGAGGGCCTCCTTGACGATCAGGGGGAAGTAGACCGTGGGCGGGTGGAAGCCTAGCTCCAAAAGCCCCTTGGCGATGTCCAGGGCCCGGAAGCCCTGGGGGGGCTGGGCCACGAACTCGTGCATGGTGGGGCCGTCGTAGGGCACCCGGTAGCCCCGCTCCTTCAAAAGCTCCTTCAGGTAGCGGGCGTTGAGCACGGAAAGGGCGGCGGCCCTCTTGAGGCCAGGAAGCCCCAGGGTGCGGATGTAGGCCCAGGCCCGCACCAGGGCCAGGAAGTTCCCGTGGAAGCTCCTGACCCGCCCGATGCTCTTTGGGCGGTCAAAGGAGAGGTAGAAGCCCTCCGCCCCCCGCTCCACCGTGGGCACGGGCAGGTAGGGGGCCAGGTGGGCTTTGACCCCCACGGGGCCCGAACCCGGCCCCCCGCCCCCGTGGGGCACGGTGAAGGTCTTGTGCAGGTTCAGGTGGACCACGTCAAAGCCCATGTCCCCGGGCCTGGCCCAGCCCATGATGGCGTTCAGGTTGGCCCCGTCGTAGTAGAGCTGGACCCCCGCCTCCTTGGCCAGGCGGGAGATCTCCAGGATCCGCCTCTCAAAGAGGCCCAGGGTGTTGGGGTTGGTCAGCATGATGGCGGCCACGTGGGGGGAGAGCTCCCGCTTCAGGGCCTCGAGGTCCACCTCCCCGTCGGGCCCCGAGGGGACCTCCTTCACCTGGTAGCCGGCCATGCTGGCGGTGGCGGGGTTGGAGCCGTGGGCCGAGTCGGGCACCAAGACCACCCGCCTCGTCCTCCCCTCCCCCCGGTCCTCGTGGTAGGCCCGGATGATGAGGATCCCCGTGAGCTCCCCGTGGGCCCCGGCGGCGGGCTCCAGGGTGATGGCCTCCATGCCGGTGAGGGCCTTCAGGTACTCCCCCAGCTCCCACATGAGCCTCAAAGCCCCCTGGACCGTGGCCGGGTCCTGGTAGGGGTGGAGGTGGGCGAAGAGGCGGGCCGCCTCCTCGTGGAGCTTGGGGTTGTACTTCATGGTGCAGCTTCCCAAGGGGTAGAAGGTGGTGTCCACCCCCACCTGGCGGCGGGAAAGCCCGGTGTAGTGGCGCACCAGGGTGAGCTCGTCCACCTCGGGGAGGCGGGGAGGGGCCTCCCGCAAAAAGCCTTTGGGGATGAGGTCTTCCGCCTTGGGCACGGCCTTCACCAGCCTGAGGCCGCGCCGGCCTTTCCGGCTACGCTCGTAGATCAGCGGGTAGTCCATAGCGCCTCCTTCAGGGCCTCCCGGAAGGCCAGGAGGTCCTCCTCTTCGTGGAGCTCGGTGGCGGCGAAGAGGGCCAGGTTTTCCCCGTACTCCCGGGGCACGGGCGTGGCCCCGTGGAAGCCCCGCTTGGCGAGGGCCCTCCGCACCTCCAAGGGGTCTTTGGGAAGCCTCAGGGCGAACTCCTGGAAGAAGGGCTTGGGGGTGAAGGCCTCCACCCCGGGGAGGGTGAGGAGGAGCTCCTGGAGGCGGTGGGCCATGTAGACCCCCTTCAGGGCCACCTCCTTCAGGCCCTCGGGCCCCAAGGCCGCCAGGTACATGGCCCCCATGAGGGCGGTGAGCTGGGCGTTGGTGGTGATGTTGCTCTTGGCCTTGGCCCGCCGGATGTACTGCTCCCGGGCCTGAAGGGTGAGGATAAAGCCCCGCTTCCCCTCCACGTCCACGGTCTCCGAGACCAGCCGCCCGGGAAGCTGGCGGACGAAGGCCTTCTTGGTGACCAGAAAGCCGAAGTGGGGCCCGCCAAAGCCCAGGGGCAGGCCCAGAACCTGGCCGTCCCCCACGGCGATGTCGGCCCCGTAGGCCCCGGGGGGCTTGAGCAGGGCCAGGGAGAGGGGGTCCACTACGGCCACGAAGAGGGCCCCGGCCCGGTGGGCGGCCTCGGCCAGGGGGGCGAGGTCCTCGAGGGCCCCCAGGAAGTTGGGGTTCTGGGCCACCACCGCCCCCACCTCCTCGGGCACCTCCACCAGGGGCGTCCTTCCCCCTTCCAGCGGGATGGTGCCCAGGCTGGCCCCCACCGCCTCCAGGTAGGTCTTGAGGACCTCCCGGTACTCGGGATGAACCCCCTGGGAGACCAGAACCCCCATCCTCCCCGTCTCCCGAAGGGCCAGGAGCACCCCTTCCGCCAAGGCGGTGGAGCCGTCGTACATGGAGGCGTTGGAGACCTCCAGGCCCGTGAGCTCGGCCATCATGGTCTGGTACTCAAAGGTGGCCTGCAGGACCCCCTGGCTCACCTCGGGCTGGTAGGGGGTGTAGGCGGTCAGGAACTCGCCCCGGCTCCCCAGGGCCTGGACCACGGGGGGAACGTGGTGGAAGCGGGCCCCGCCCCCCAAAAAGGCCTTTCTGGCGGGAAGGTTTTCCCCGGCCAGGCGGGAAAGCTCCTCCAAAACCGCCCACTCCGGCATGGGGTCGGGGAGGTGGATGGGGGGGTTTAGGATCTCCTCGGGCAGGTGGGCGTAGAGGTCCTCCAGGGTCTCCACCCCCACCTTCTCCAGCATGGCCTGGATCTCCTCTTCCGTGTGGGGCGTGTAATCCATAACGCCATCCTCTCAACAAAACCCCCGGGCCATTGGACCCGGGGCCACAGAGGGGCCTTCCCGCCCTAAGGCGCGGGCGCGGGGAAGGCCCGCCAAACCCACGGCGCCTCCTAGGCGTTTTCCAGCGTCGCCTGGTAGCCCTCGGCGTCCAGAAGGCCGTCCAGGTCGGCCATGTCCCGGGGCCTCAGGCGGAAGATCCAGCCCTCCCCATAGGGGTCCTGGTTGATGAGCTCCGGGGTCTTCTCCAGGGCCTGGTTCACCTCCACCACCTCCCCCGCCACGGGGGCGTAGATGTCGGAAGCGGTCTTCACGCTCTCCACCACGGCCACGGCCTCCCCGGCCTCCACCACCCGCCCCACCTGGGGAAGCTCCACGTAGACCACGTCCCCCAAGGCGTCCTGGGCGTAGTCGGTGATGCCCACCAGCACCGTGTCCCCCTCGGGCAGGGCCCACTCATGGGTCTTGGTGTAAAAGCGGTCCTTGGGTATGTCCATAGCGCCTCCTAACCCCCGCTATTTTAGCGGCACAAAGGGCAGCGGGCTAATGGAGGCGGGGACGGCCCGCCCCCTGACCTCCACAAAGAAGGGGCCCTCGGCCTCCTTTTCCACGTAGGCCAGGGCGATCCCCTTCTCCAGAAGCGGGGAGTAGCCCCCGCTGGTCACCCGGCCCACGGGGCCCTTTTCGGAAAGGACGGCGTAGCCCTCCCGGGGAATCCCCGTCTCCAGGACCAGGCCCACAAGCTTTTCCCGGCAAGGCGAGGCGAGCATGGCCTCCTTGCCTAAAAAGTCCTTTTCCCTCTTCACCACCCAGGCCCAGGGGGTGCAGAGGGGGTTGGTGGCCTCGGTGAGCTCGTGGCCGTAGAGGGGAAAGCCCGCCTCGAGCCTCAGGGTGTCCCGGGCCCCAAGGCCACAGGGCCTCGCCCCCGCCGCCAGAAGGGCCTCAAAGACCGCCTCGGCGTCCTCGGGGGCCAGGAAGAGCTCAAAGCCGTCCTCGCCGGTGTAGCCAGTGCGGGCGAGGCGGGCGGGGCGCCCCGCCACCTGGGCCTCAAAGACGTCGTTCTTCCTGCGGGCGGAGAGGTCCGCCCCGGTGAGGCTCTGGAGGATCGCCGCCGCCTCGGGCCCCTGGAGGGCCAGAAGGGCGGTGGCCTCGGAAACGTCTTCCACCTCCACCCGGAAACCCCGGGCCAGGGCCTTCAGGTGGTCCAGGTCCTTGGCGATGTTGGCGGCGTTGACCACCATCAGGTAAACCGCCTCGCCCAGGCGGTAGAGGTAGATGTCGTCCACCACGCCGCCCCTTTCGCTGGGGAGCATGGAGTACTGGGCCCGGCCCACCTTGAGCTTGCCCACGTCGTTGACCGTGGCCCACTGCAGAAAGGGCAGGGCCTCCTCGCCCCGGATCAGGAACTCCCCCATGTGGCTCACGTCAAAGAGGCCGGCCTTCCTCCGCACGGCCAGGTGCTCCTCCACGATGGAGGTGTACTGGAGGGGCAGGGCGTAGCCCGCGAACGCCACCATGCGCCCCCCGTGGCGCAGGTGGGCCTGGTAGAGCGGGGTCGTCTTCATACAGGGCCAGCATACTCCCGGGCGCACGGGATTCGGGGGCGAAGAGGTGCCCTTGATCCCCTTGTTGCCTGTTTCCTTCGGCCAACCATGCCTGGTAACTTCCCCAAAGAACCTTTTGCCGGGGGTGGTATGATGCCCGCTTTCCCCTAGAAAAACTCCCGCCTCAAAGCCTCGGCGGAGTTGTCCTCCAGGACCTCCTCCCGCTTGGTGGCCCAGGCGGGGAAGGGAAAGCGGAGGAGGAGGGGCACGGGGATCTCCGGCTGGTGGAGGATCACCGCCCCCTGGGGGAGGATGAGGGCCCGCTGGCGGAAGGAGGTGGGCAGGTAGCGGTACTCGGGCCTTTCCGCCTCGGCGGCGTCCAGGCGGCCCACCACCCGGATGGCGGCGTTCCCCACCACCCTTCGTTCCACCTCGCTCGCCGTCTGCTGGGCCCCGATCAGGATGACCCCCAAGGAGCGGCCCCTTTCGGCGATGTCCAGGAGGATGTCCTTGATGGGGCTTTCCTCCTCCCGGGGGGCGTACTTGTTGAGCTCGTCCAGGACGATGAAGACCCGGCCCCGGTACTGCCCCCGCTCCTTGCGCTCAAAGAGGTCTTTGAGGAGGCTTCCCACCACGAACATCTGGCCCTGGGGGGAGAGCTTAGCCAGGTCCACCACGTGGACCTGCTCCCCCTTGAGGGGGTCCGGGGGGTTGCCGGGGCGGTCTCCCCGGACCAGGTGGCTCAGGTTCTCCACGCTTGAGCGCAGGCGGCGGACGAAGGCCTCGAGGGTGGGCCGGGCCTGCCGGGCCGTCCACCTCCTATCCCCCTCGCCCTCCCCCGTCTCCGGGCCCAGGAGCTTGTACTCCACGTAGCGCACCAGCTGGGCGAAGGTCTTGAGGCGCACCTTGCCCAGCTGGTCAAAGCGCACCTCCTCGGGCAGGTCCTCCTCCGGCCAGTCCTCCACCAGGAGGCTAGGCCCCTTCTGCCCCTGGGCCAGCTCCTTTAGCTTTTCCGTCACGTGGGCCAGGAGGAAGCCCAGGTTGGTCATGGCCGTGCGGTCGGCGAAGAGGAAGGGGAGAAGCCCCCGTTGGCAGAACTGGACCAGGTCCCAGTGGTAGGCCCGCACGCCCTCGAGGCGGGTGTCCAGGTCGGGCACGTACCCCTCCTTCTTGGGCGGGGCCATGAAGGCCACGCTCTGGAAGGGGGTGGCGGGAAGGCCTAGGCGGGCGTACTCCGCCCGGTCCTTCTCCTGCAGGCGGGCGTTGGGCTTGTCCAGGAAGAAGAGGTCCTCCCCCTTGACGTTGAAGAGGAGGACCCTGGCCTGGTGGGCGTCCTCCAAAACCCCGCTTTCCAGAAGGCTTTTCAGGAGAAAGGTGGCGTAGCTGGTCTTGGCCGCCACCCCGCTGATGCCGGAGATGTTGACGTGCCCTCCCTTGACCCCGTTCAGGAACTCCAGGTTCAGGTAGGCCACCTCCCCGTTCTTCAAGAACCCGGCGGGGAGCTTGGTACTCCCCCTCTGGTTCTTCATGGCGTCGTAGTAGAGGGCCCGTTCCAGGTCCTCTCCCTGGGCCAGGTAGACCGGGGAGCCCGGGTCTGGGGGAAAGAACTCCTCCGGCAGGATCCGGGTCACGCTCACGTGGGCCACGTAGGCCAGGCTCACCGGGATCTGCCCCTCCACCGCCAAAAAGGTGTCGGTGTCGTAGGCCTCCCCCTCGTGGAGCTTGGCCACGTGGTCCACCATGCCGAAGTAAAGCACCTCCCCCAGCCGGGGGTGGAAGCCCTTCACCACCACCAGGTCGTCCAGCCTCAAAAGCCCTTCGCCCTCCACCCCCACCCAGAACTCCAGGGGAGTGGCCTCCCGTCTGCCCAGCACCACGCCGATGCGCTCCACTATCCACCTCCCAGGTGCCGCCTCAGAAGGCGGTCTACCACCTCCTGGCTACCCATCCTGCGGGCCAGCTCCCGCTCCAGGGCCCCGATGGGGGTCAGGTTCTGGGGGGCCCGGGGGTCCTTGACCGGGTGGGAGGCCAGGGCAGGGAAAAGGCTCAAGGAGAGGTCCGCAAGCTCCAGGTAGGGCCCTTTTAGCGGGGTTTCCACCCGAAGAAGCCCCGCCTGGGGGGGGCGAAGGCCCTCAGGGGCCAGGGGCAGGCGCACATACCAGCTGGCCAGGGCCTGCTCCTCCCTGGACACCTGGAAGGCCGGGGTCCGCTCCCCGGGCCTGAGGGCGTGAAGGAGGGCCTCCTCCTCTTCGGGCAGGTAGCGGACCCAGTGGGTCTTGATGTAGCCGAGAAGGGCCCCCCCTGGCCTAGGGAAGCGCACGGGTCCGTCCACCACCAAAAGCCCCCCGGAAAGCCCCTGGGCCACCCTCTTTTCCAGGTCTTCCCGGACCTTCTGCAGGCCGGCCCGCAAGGAGGGGTAGTCCGTCCCCTCCGCCTCCACGGGCTCGTAAAGGAGCTCCCCCACCTGCAAGGGCTCGCTGAGGCCCACCCCCACCCGGCGCACCACCGGGGAGAGGAGGGTCATCCTCCCCCCCTGGTGGACCAGGGCCCCGGCGGCCACGCTCCCCAGGAGGGCCACCCGCTCTCCCTGGGCGAGAAGGGCCTCCTCCCGCTCCTTGCCGTCTACGAAGTAAAGGGGCTCGGGCCAGGGCCTGGGATCGGCCCTCCTGGCCTCCCAGGGGGACTCCAGGGGTCGGAAGGCCTCGGGAGCCGCAAGCCCCTGAAAGGCCTCCTCCCGGGCCAGGGCCCCGGGCCTCAGGGCGAGGAGCCGCCACACGCTCTTAGATTACCGGGGCCGGTCGGTAGGGCAGGTACCTGGGCTCCCAGAAACGGCTCCGCACGAAGGCCAAAAGCCCCTCCAGGTCCAGCCCCCGGATCCGCTCCTCCTCGGCCACCCCCTCTTCCAGGGCCTTGGCCATGACCCGGGCGGCCACGTAGGGGGAGACCTCCCGGAGCCTGGCCACCGGGGGGTAGAGGAGGTCGGGGAAGTGGGCCTGGGTGAAGTCGTGGAGGGCGTAGGCGGCCTCGAGGACCATCCCGTCCGTCACCTTCCGGGCCCGGGAGAGGATGGCCCCCAGGCCAAGCCCGGGGAAGATGAAGGCGTTGTTGCCCTGGCCCACGGGGATGGTCCGCCCCTTGAAGCCCACCGGGGGGAAGGGGCTTCCCGCCGCCACCAGGGCCTTCCCCTCGGTCCAGTAGATGAGGTCGTCGGGCAGGGCCTCGGTGGCCGAGGTGGGGTTGGAGAGGGGGAAGATGACGGGGCGGGGCGTGTTCTCCAGCATGGCCCGCACCACGGGCTCGGTGAAGCTTCCCCCCTGGCCGGAAAGGCCCAGCAGGACCGTGGCCCGGGCGTTCTCAACGGTCTCCAGAAGGTTGGGGTAGGCGCCAGAGAAGCGCCAACCGGCGATCCTTTCCGCCCTCTGGGCGAAGGGCTTCTTGTAGTCCTCCATGGCCCGCCCCTCCACCAAAAGCCCCTTGGAGTCCAGGACCAGAACCCTGGCCCGGGCCTCCTCCGCAGAGAGGCCCTCCCGCTTCATCCCCTCCACCAAGGCCCAGGCCACCCCGATGCCCCCGGCCCCGGCCCCGTAGACCACCGCCACCTGCTCCGAAAGCCTCTCCCCCTTCAGGCGGCAGGCGGAGAGGACCCCGGCCAGGGCCACCGCCCCCGTGCCCTGGATGTCGTCGTTGAAGGAGGGCACCACCTTGCGGTAGCGCTCCAGAACGTTGAAGGCCGCTTCCTTGCCGAAGTCCTCCCACTGGATGAGGGCCTTGGGGTAGCGCTTCTTCACCGCCTCCACGAAGCGGTCCAGGAAGCGGTAGTAGGCCTCGCCCTTGAGGCGCTTGTGCCGCACGCCCAGGTAGAGGGGGTCCTTGAGGAGGTCCTCCCGGTCCGTCCCCACGTCCAGCTCCACGGGCAGGGTCTTGTCGGGCCCCACGCCCCCCACGGCGGTGTAAAGGGTGAGCTTGCCGATGCTGATGGCCATGCCCCCGTAGCCCTGGTCCCCGATGCCCAAAATGGCGGAGGAGTCCGTGGCCACGATAAGGCGCACCTCCTCCAAAGGCACGTTCCCCAGGGCTTCTTCCACCCGGTCAATGTCCTTGGTGCTGACGGTGAAGCCCCGGGGGTAGCGGTAGATGTGGGAGAACTCCCGCACCGCCTCCCCCACCGTGGGCGTGTAGAGGATGGGGAGCATCTCCTCCAGGTGGTCCACCAAGAGGGCGTAGAAGAGGACCTCGTTCCGGTCCTGGAGGTTCCTCAGGTAGATGTGCTTCTCCAAAGGCGAGGCCTGCAGGCGGTAGCGGCGGTAGACCCGCTCCTTCTGCTCCTCCAGGGTGTTGACGTGGGGAAGAAGAAGGCCAAGAAGGCCCAGGGCCCTTCGCTCCTCCTCGGTGAAGGCCGTGCCCTTGTTGAGGAGGGGAAGCCTGAGGAGGAGGAAGCCCGAGACGTAGGGCTCCAGGTACCTCTCCCCCTTCTCGTCCCGCTTGACGTCGTAGTAGCGGCTGACCGGCATGCCTTTACTTTAAAGGGGGGACAGGCGTCCCCCCCAAGCCCGGGCAGGGCCTAAACGTTGAAGCCAAACATGCGCATCATGCGCTTCCCCTCCTCGGTCATCTTGGCCGGGGTCCAGGGCGGGGTCCAGACGAACTCCACGTTGACCCCCTGGACGCCGGGAAGGCGCATGACGGCCATCTCGGCGTCGGCCTTCACCACGTCCTGGGCCGGGCACCCAATGGCCGTGAGGGTCATGGTGATGTCCACCACGCCGTTCTCGTGGACCTCCACGTCGTAGACCAGGCCCAGGTCCACGATGTTGACGGGAATCTCCGGGTCGTAGACCACCTTGAGGGCCTCGAGGACCTGCTCCTTGGTGGGCAACTCCGCCTGAGGAGCCTCCTGGCGCACCTCGTCCATGCCCCTAGTATACGCGCCCCTTGTGCTAGAATGGCGGTGGGTGGGGAGTAGCCCCAAGCCGGCCTCCCGTCAAGACGGGCCTTGGCCCCGGGGGGCCGGGGGCCTAAAGCCCGGGCAAGACCACCGCTTTAGCGGTGGTCCTTTTCTTTGGAGGCCAGCATGGAAGCCGGCGTGATCTCCGTGATCCTGATCCTGATCGTCCTGGAGGTGATCCTCTCCGCGGACAACGCCCTCATCCTGGGGGTCTTGGTGCAGAAGCTCCCCGTGCACCTGAGGCGCAAGGCCCTTTTCTACGGGATTCTGGGGGCCTATGTGCTCAGGGGCCTCGCCCTCCTCTTCGCCGCCTTGGTCATCAAGCTCTGGTGGGTCCAGGCCTTGGGGGCCGCCTACCTCCTTTACATCGCCCTCAAGCACTTCCTCAAGCCCGAGGAGGCCCACGCCCCCCCACCCTTGGAGGCCACCGCCGCCCAGTTCTGGAAGGTGGTGGCCCAGGTGGAACTCATGGACCTGGCCTTCGCCGTGGACTCGGTCCTGGTGGCCGTGGCCCTTTCCGACAAGCTCTGGGTCATCTACACCGGGGTCTTCCTGGGCATCCTGGCCCTCAGGATGCTGGCCAGCCTGGTGGTGACCCTCCTGGACCGCTACCCCCGGTTCAAGCACCTGGCCTACGTGGTGGTGGGCCTGGCGGGGGTGAAGCTGGCCATTGGGGGCTGGGACAAGCTGGCCAAGGAGGCCCTGCACCGTCCCGAGCTGGCCCTGGGGCTGGACAAGGAGGCCTTCAGCCTCCTCATCCTGGCGGTCCTCCTCCTGGGTAGCCTCTGGGCCCTGAGGAAGCCCGTACCCCAGACCCCCTAAGTGCCCGCACTTTGGTTTCGCAACATGGGGTGCCCAAGCCGGGGCTGTGGAAGGGCTTTCCTGGGGCCCCCACCGCGGCAAAAGCCGCGGTGGGGTACTTAGATGTACTTTTCCCCCCGCACCACCCAGACGTTTTCCACGTAGGCGATGACCGCGTAGTGGGGGAAGTAGGCCTCCTGCAACCTTTGGAGGATCTTCAGGGCCACCTCCTCGGGGACGATGGTCTCCAGGCGGATATTTTGCCCTTCCCAGTCTACGCTCCTCAGGCCCCTGGAGCCCTCCCCCCGGGCCGGGGTGATGGTGTACCCCTTGGCCCCTAGGCGCTTGATCTCCTCCACCAGCTTCTTCTCCAAAAGGCTTTCCGCCACGATGGTCACCAGCTTCAAGGGCACCAGGTCCATGCTTCACCCCCCGATGGTCCGGGCCAGGACGTGGTAGAGGGGAATGCCCACAATCAGGTTAAAGGGGAAGGTCACCACCAGGCTCGCCGCTAGGTACAGGCTGGGGTTGGCCTCGGGCAGGGCGATGCGCACCGCCGCCGGGGCGGCGATGTAGCTGGCGCTGGCCGCCATAGCCCCAAGAACCGTGGCCCCCCCCACGGAAAGCCCCACCAGGTGGCCCAGGTAGACCCCGAGGGCCCCGTGGAGGAGGGCCAGGCCTACCCCGTAGAGGACCAGGCGGAAGCCCACCTGGCGCAAGGCGGTGAGCCTCGAGGCCGCCACCATGCCCAGGTCCATGAGGAAGAGGGTGAGGACCCCGTAGAAGGGCTCCACGAAGAAGGGCTTTACCCGCTCCATCCCCGCCTCCCCCGAAAGGGCCCCCACCGCAAGGCCCCCCAGGAGGAGGACCACGCTCTTGCCCGTCAGGACCTCCCGGGCCGCCTCCTTCAGGTTACCCCTACCCCGGTTGGCGAGGAGAAGGGCCAAGACGATGCCCGGCACCTCTAAAAAGGCCACCAGGGTGGGCAAAAACCCCTCGGGCCGGTGGCCCGCCCCCTGGGCAAAGGTGAGGGCGGCCAGGAAGGTGACGGCGGAGACCGAGCCGTAGTGGGCGGCGAGAGCCCCGGCGTCCGCCCGGCCCACGCCAAGAAGCCTCCTGGCGGCCAGGTAGCCCACAAGGGGCCTCACCAGGCTCAAGAAAAGGGTAGCCAGGAGGGGCAGAAGGAGAAGGGCGAGAGGGGTCTTGGCGAGCTCCACCCCGCCCTTCAGGCCGATGGCGAAGAGGAGGTAGATGGAAAGGGCGGTGTACATGGCCTCCGGGAAGGCCAGGTCGCTCCTTAAGAGCCTCGCCGCCACCCCCAGGAAGAAGGCCAGGACCATGGGGGAAAGGAGGTTCTGCCGGAGGAGTTCCAGGGCGTCCATAGCCTTCCCCTTCTACCAGAGGGCCCGCCCTTGTACAATCCGGTACGATGCGGCCTTTGGTAGGCGTCATCATGGGCTCCCGCTCCGACTGGGCCACCATGCGCCACGCGGCGGAGACCCTCGAGGCCCTGGGGGTCCCCTACGAGGTGCGGGTGGTCTCCGCCCACCGCACCCCGGACCTCATGGCGGAGTACGCCAAAACCGCGGAGGCCCGGGGCCTTATGGTCATCATCGCCGGGGCCGGGGGGGCCGCCCACCTCCCGGGAATGACCGCAGCCCACACCCCCTTGCCGGTCCTAGGGGTGCCCGTGGAAAGCCAAGCCCTGAAGGGCCTAGACTCCCTCCTTTCCATCGTGCAGATGCCCGCAGGCGTACCGGTGGGCACCTTGGCCATCGGCAAGGCGGGGGCGGTGAACGCCGCCCTGCTTGCCGCCAGCATCGTGGGCCTCAGGCACCCGGGGGGGCTGGAAAGGGGCAAGGCCTACCGCCAGGCCCAGACCGAGGCCGTCCTGGCCCACCCCGACCCCAGGGAGGAGGCGTGAGGATCGGTGTTCTGGGAGGGGGCCAGCTGGGGCGGATGCTGGCCCTTGCGGGCTACCCCTTGGGGCTTACCTTCCGCTTCCTGGACCCCTCGCCCGAGGCCTGCGCGGGCCAGGTGGGGGAGCTTTTGGTGGGGCCTTTTGAGGACAAGGGCCTTCTTGAGCGCTTCGCCCAGGGGCTGGACCTCGTCACCTACGAGTTTGAGAACGTGCCCGTGGCGGCGGCGCGGTTTCTGGAAGGCCTCCTTCCCGTTTACCCGCCGCCCAAGGCCCTCGAGGTGGCCCAGGACCGCCTTTTGGAGAAGACCTTTTTCCGGGGTCTAGGGGTGCCCACGCCCCCCTTTCACCCGGTGGACCGCCTCCCTGACCTGGAGGAGGGCCTGAGGCACGTAGGGCTTCCCGCCCTCCTCAAGACCCGAAGGGGCGGCTACGACGGCAAGGGGCAGGCCCTGGTGCGGTCGTGGGGGGAGGCGGAGGCCGCCTTCCATGCCCTGGGAGGGAAGGGGCTCATCCTGGAGGGCTTCGTGCCCTTTGACCGGGAACTTTCCATCCTGGCGGCGCGGGGAACCACCGGGGAAGTGGCCTTTTACCCCCTGGTGGAAAACCGCCACCAAGGGGGCATCCTCCGCCTCTCCCTGGCCCCCGCCCCGGGGGCTTCCGAGGCCCTGCGGAAGAAGGCGGAGGGGTATGCGAGGAAGGCCCTCGAGGCCCTGGGCTACGTGGGGGTCCTGGCCCTGGAGTTCTTCCAGGTGGGTGAGGAACTTCTTTTCAACGAGATGGCCCCCCGGGTCCACAACTCCGGCCACTGGACCATTGAGGGGGCGGAGACCAGCCAGTTCCAGAACCACCTGCGGGCCCTCCTGGGCCTCCCCCTGGGGAGCACCGCCCCCAGGGGTCACAGCGCCATGGTGAACCTGATCGGCCTCAGGCCCGACTTCCAGGAGGTCCTGAAGGTGCCCGGGGCCCACCTCCACTGGTACGGCAAGGCGGTGCGCCCGGGGCGGAAGGTGGGGCACATCACCCTGAGGCGGGATAGCCGGGAGGCCCCGGAGGAGGCCCTGCCCCTTCTCCTCCAGCTGGCCCAGGGCGCTTAGCTGGCGAAGAGAAGGGGTTCCCGCTCCCGCAAGGCGCTTACCAGAGCGTCCAGGAAGGCCTCCCCCCGCTCCACGGTGGCCTCGGGGTCCAGCAGGAAAGCCTCCTTCCGGCTGTCCACGAAGACCACCCAGTGCCCCTCCACCAGGCCCTGGGCCCAGAGGGGAGGCCTTCTTTGGGAGAGGGCGCGCAGGCCCTCCACAAAGCGCTCGTATAGGGGCTTGAGCTCGTCCCCCACCGGGTACTTGTACCCCTCTTTCCGCTTGGTGGGGGCCCCGTAGTCCAGCACCGCCACGTAGCCCACCACCACCTCCGGGAAAAGCATCTGGACCGAGGAAACCTCCCCCACCAGGTCGTCCAAGCGGTTGGGCCAGGACCCCGAGGGGTTTTTCAGGATGGACTTCAGGGAAAGGAGAAGCCTGGGCTTGCGCACCGGCCCCTCGGGGTAGACCAGGCCCAGGTCCCAGGACTTGGACCGGGCCAGGCCGGGCACCTGAACCTCCCGCCCCAGATGGGCGTGGAGGTGGGCGGGAAGCCGATGGCGGAGGCGGTTTAGCAGGTAGTCCGCCACGGGATCCTGGCGGCCGCTACTCTGCTTGGCGGCGTGGAGAACCCTCCCCAGGGCCTCCTGAAGCTCAAGGACTAGGGCCCCGGTGCCCACGGCTAACCCTCCACCACCTGGGTCCGCCCCGTAGGGGCTACCTTGAGCTCCGCCCCGGGAAGCTCCCGGGCCAAGCGCTCCTCGGCCAGCTTCGCGTACCGGGGGACGAGCTCCACCCCTATGGCCTCCCTCCCCCACTTGAGGGCCGCCAGCAGGGTGGTGCCGGTGCCTGCGAAGGGGTCTAGGACCACGTCCCTCACGAAACTGAACATGCGCACCAGCCTTTCGGCGAGCTCCAGGGGGAAGGGGGCCGGGTGGGCCCTGGTACTCTCCCCGGGGATGTCGTCCCAGATCTGGCGGAAGAAGCGGGCGAAGTCCTCTTTGGGGATGCGGCTTTTCTCCCTCTGCTCGGGGGTGGGTTTGCGGTAGCCCCCGGGCTTCCTTTGCATGAGGATGTACTCAATCTCGGTCTTGATGATGGCCCCGGGCTCGTAGGGCTTGCCCAGGAAGAAGCCGGGGCGGTCCGCCTCGAGGGTGGCGTTGGTCTTTTTGTGCCAGATGATGGGGTTCAGGTTGTCAAAGCCCAGCTTCCGGCACCGCACCTGGATGTCGGCGTGAAGGGGGAAGACCAGGTGCCGCCCGAAGCGCTTCCTGGCCACCGCCACGTCCCCCACCACGATGATGAGCCGCCCCCCGGGCACCAGAAGCCGAAAGACCTCCCGCCAGACCCGGTCCAACTCGTCCAGAAAGGCCTCGTAGTCCTCAATATGGCCCATCTGGCCGGGCACGTCCTCGTAGCGCTTTAGCGTCCAGTAGGGGGGCGAGGTGATGGCCAGGTGGACGGAGGCCTCGGGAAGGCGGGCCAGAACCTCCCGGGCATCCCCCACGTACAGGCGGGCCCTGGGGTAGGAGGGGGCCGCTTCCTGGGCGAAGAGGTCCGCGGCGGCTTCCATCCTGGGGATTATACCCCTTCCAGGGCGATCCCCTCCGGCCACGCGCCCCCCAGGGCCTCCCAGGCCCGGGCCATGTCGGCGGGGACGGGGGCCAGAAACTCCAGGATCCGCCCCGTGCGGGGGTGGGGCAGGCGGAGCTCGTAGGCGTGGAGGGCCTGGCGGGGGATGACGGGGCTCTTCTTGCCGTAGACCTCGTCCCCTAAGATGGGGGCCCTTAGGTGCTTGAGGTGGACCCGGATCTGGTGGGTGCGGCCGGTGTGGGGCCTGGCCTCCACCAGGGCGTGGGGGCCGGCGGTGGCCAGGACCCGGAAGTGGGTCTCGGCGTAGCGGGGGGCCACGCCCCCCACGTGCATCTTGTGCCGCTCCACCGGGTGGCGGCCGATGGGGGCGATGAGGGTCCCCTCCTTGGGGTGGCCCTCGGTGAGGGCCAGGTAGCGCTTCATGACCAGGCGGTCGCGGAAGGCCCGGGAGAGGGCCTCGAGGGCCCCCCCGTGCTTGGCCACCACCAAGACCCCGCTGGTGTCCCTGTCCAGGCGGTGGACGATGCCGGGGCGGATCATCTCCGGGCGCTCCACCGCCTGGGGCTCGTAGTAGCGGCCCAGAAGGGCGTTGACCACGGTGCCGGTGTAGACCCCGGGGGCGGGGTGGGTGAGGAGGCCCGGGGGCTTGTTGAGGACCAGGAGGTCCTCGTCCTCGTAAAGGATGGGAAGGGGCAGGTCCTCGGGCACCACCAGGGGGCGCTCCTCCTTGGGCTCCACCACCACCTCCTCCCCCTTGAGGCGGTAGGCGGGCTTATCCACCACCTTCTCCCCCACCCGCACCCGGCCCTCCAGAATCCAGGCCTGGGCCCGGGCCCGGCTCACCCCTAAGGCCTCGGCCACCGCCTGGTCCAGGCGCAGGCCCTCCTTGCGGAAGCGCACCACGCCCTCCATGATAGGGAAGGGAAGTCTCAAGAAGAAGCTTTATCCTCCACAGCGAGGCGGTAGCCCCGGCCGAAGACTGTGGCGATAAACCGCGGAGAACGTGCATCATCGCCCAGCTTCTTGCGCAATCGCGCCACAGTAGTGTCCACCACCCGCTCGTCCACCCCCTCCTCTAAGCCCCAAACCTGGGCGAAGAGAGCTTGCCGGGAGACCGCTTCTCCAGGATGCCTGGCCAAGGCCAGAAGAAGGCGGAATTCCGTGGGAGTGAGGTCCAGGAGTTGTCCATTGAGCCGGACTTCCTCAGAAAGAGGATCTATCTCCAGAGGGCCCACCTTGATGCTCTCCAAACGCTTGGAGCGTCGGAGCAAGGCCCTAACCCGGGCCAGGAACTCTCGGGCCCGAAGGGGCTTGCCCATGTAATCATCTGCCCCCAAGGAAAGTCCCTTCACCCGATCCTCCTCCCGGTCATAGGCGGTCAACATGAGGACCGGGAGGTCTCGGTCGTACTCCCGGATGATCTCCAAAAGCTCAAGGCCCCCTAACCGGGGCATGTTGATGTCCAAAACCACTAGGTCAGCCCGCCCAAGATAAGCCATGGCCTCCTCCCCGTTCTCAGCCTGGAAGACCTGGTATCCCTCCTGTTGCAAAAGGCGGGTCACCATCTCCCGGAAGACCGGCTCATCATCCACCACCAGTATTGCGGGCATCCCCTCCCTCCCCTATTTGGGCAACGATCTTCAGAAGATCGCCCCGGCTAAAGGGCTTTCCCAAAAACGCCACTGCTCCCGCTCTAAAGGCCAGCTCTTGGTGGTGCGGAGAAATGCTGGCAGAAAGGGCGATCACGGGGGGACCTCCCCGGACACGTATGCGCCGGATGGTCTCCACTCCACCTATCCCCGGCATCACCAGATCGCAGAGGACCAGGTCGTAGACCTCTCGTTCCAGACATTCCAAAGCTTCCTCGCCGCTGGAGGCCACATCTACCTGATGACCTAGGGGAAGGAGAAGGGTACCCACCAGATACCCCATGAAGGGCTCATCATCCACCACTAGCACCCGCATGACCGGCTTCCCCCTGGCCTGCCGCCCGGGGCAGGCGCACCAAGAACGTAGCTCCCTTGCCTGGCTGGGAAGTTACCAGGATTTCCCCGCCGTGGGCTTCCACAATGGCCCGAGAGATGTACAGGCCCAGGCCCGTTCCCGGCGCGCCACGGGATGCCTGAGAGCGGGCCCGATAGTAGCGTTGGAAAAGGCGGGGAATCTCTTCCTCGGGAATCCCAGGCCCAGTGTCGGTCACCTCTATATGTATCCATCCCTGGTCCTGGACTACCCTGAGGGAAACCCTACCTCCCTTTGGGGTGAACTTGAAGGCATTGGAAAGGAGGTTGGCCACCACCTGGCCTATACGCTCATGGTCAGCCACAGCGGGCACGGCTGGAGGGATTTCTACATGGAAGTCTATACGGGTCAGCTGGGCTAAGGCGTGGAAGCTTTGGGCCACCTCCTCCAGAACGGGAGCTAAATCTGTGGGGCACCGGAAAACCTCAAATCGGCCAGCCTCGAGGCGGCTGGCGTCCAATAGATTGTCTACCATGTTTTTAAGCCTCAGGGCGCTGTCCAAGATCAGGTTCACGTGCCCTTTTTCCGTTTCGGGAATCTGAGAGAGCTGGAGTGCTTCCGCCAAACCAATGATGACCCCGAGGGGAGTGCGCAGCTCGTGACTCACGGCGGCTATGAACTCATCCTTGGCCCGCTCCACCTCTTTCCTAGCAGAGAGATCGTGAAGGGTAACCACCACCCCACCCACCGCAGGCTCATGGAGAAGATTCCGCGCCCACGCCTCAAACCAGCGTGGTTCCCCTTCGCTGTTCACTACCCTGAGTTCCGCTGTGACCGTTTTTCCAGGCTCCCCTAGGGCCTCCCGAAAGAGGGCTTCGGCCTTGGCACGATCTTCGGCAAACACATACTGGAGAGCGCCTACTTCTTCCTTAAAGTAGCCCGATGGATCGTAGCCCAGAACAGCCTGAACGTTAGGCGTCACGTAGCGAATAATGCCAGAAGCGTCAAGAAGATAAACCACATCCTGGTTATTCTCCAAAAGCATGCGATAGAAGGTCTCCCTGCTTTCCAACTCGCCAAGAAGGTGTTGGATTTCGCTGATATCGGTCAGGGAGAGGATCCAAACGCCTTCTTGCCTCCGAACCGCCGTCTGAAAGGTCCGACCCCCCAGTTCCAGGGTAAGCTTCTCGCCCTCCAGAGCGGGGTACACCTCCCTGGGCAGGTGGTCTAGGACCACTTCCCGACCCACCCCCAGGGCCTCGCGCGCCATGCGGTTGGCGATGCCCGAAAAGGTCCCGGTGTCCAGTACCACCACCCCCACAGGAAGATCCTCCAAGACTTGGCTAAGGCGTTCCCTCTCCCGGGCGAGCTCTTTAGACACGTGGCTTAGAGCCTCGTGGGTTTGAGCGTTACGCAAGGCCACGCCTGCTACTCGGCCCAGGAAATCCACGCGGACCAGCTCTTCCCACGTCACCCCAGGTCCTCCCGGCCCCCGGTCCACCGCCACCACTCCCAGGACCTCTTCCCGATCCACAAGGGGAACGTAGCCCACTAAGGGTGCCAACCCCATATCCGAGTGGTCCGATCGCAGGAAGTCCGGGAGTTTTTCCAAGGGTACCAGTAAGGGCCTCCCCGTGCGGGCCGCCTCAGCCATAGGGTCATTGGCGTCAATGGGAAAACGGATGCGGGTACGGTGTTCCGTCCAGTAAAGCTGGCCTCCTTTTAGGGTGAGGATCCCTCGCAGCTCTTTCCCCTGAACCAGGGCCACGGTGATCCGGTAGAAGGCGAAGACCTGCGCCAACGTTCCGGCCAGGGTCCGAGCCACCCCCCGGACCGTGGTTTGGTGGATTATTTCCCGGCTGAAGGCTGCGGCCTGATCTAAAAACCGCACCTCCCAATCTAGGCGTTCTTTAGAGGCCAGGGTTTCCTCGTAAAGGGCGGCGTTGCGCACCGCTAGGGCAGTGAGCCTTCCCAAAAGGGGTACCAGGGGTTCCGCCTCCCTAGGGACCCCCTCGAGGAGGAGCACCCCTAAAGCCCTAAAGTGGGCGCAAGGAGGGCAAAGGCGGTGCCGGGAGTCCTTGTTGGCCCGGGGAAACACCCGGCAATGAACCTCTGGATCCGCCCAACAAGGCTTCTCTCCTGAAGCCAAGACAGGGAGCAACCAAGCGTCCTTGCTCTTCAAGCCGTCAGGGGGAGCAAAAAAGGCCCGCTGAACATCCCCTTGGCCTTCTATGGGAAAGCCAAGGGCGCTTACTGTGTAGCGCTCCCCCCGGCCATAAGCCACCTCCCCCTGAAGTTCCCTTTCCTCTTCGTTGTAGAGAAAGAGGGCCGCCCGTTCTATTCCGAGCGAATTCACCAAAACCTCCAAGAGCCGACGGGTGGCTGAAGCCACCCTGGGCTCCTCCAAAAGAGCCTGGTGGATTTGCTCTAAAGCCCGAAGGAGGTGTGTCGGATAGTGCGGCAACATGCTTCAGTCGGAGTATACCCTTAAGGTATCCCATGCCGCCACAACTTTGACACAACCTCCCCCTACCCTCTAAAGCGTAGGGGTTGAGATACCCCGAACCCACAGGAGGTGACGAAGATGAAGAACATGATCAAGAAGCTGGCCCTCATCGGCACCATGGCCCTCGGCACCTTGGCCCTCGCCCAGGCAAGCGACACCCAGACCCTCTCCATCAAAGTGGACACCCTGGAAGAACTCGTGGTCGTCGCCGGAAAAACCCAGTCCGACTCCATCACCGACCCCGAGGTCATCAAGGCCGGCAACTACCAAAAGGACTTTGATACCACCCTCCGCTTCACCACCAACGCCAACGCCCTCCGCAAAGTTGTCGCCGCCGCCAGCTTCTCCGCACCTCAGGGCGCCACCCTCCAGGCCAGCATCCTCGCCACCGGCTTCTCCACCCAGGCGGGCACCGGCCCCACCCAGGACGTGCCCCTCAGCACCTCCCCC
This sequence comes from Thermus aquaticus, assembly GCF_001280255.1. Taxonomy (NCBI): domain Bacteria; kingdom Thermotogati; phylum Deinococcota; class Deinococci; order Thermales; family Thermaceae; genus Thermus; species Thermus aquaticus. The sequence goes on from NZ_LHCI01000106.1 coordinate 2,072,743, forward strand.
GCCGACCTCATCACCGGCATCAAGAACGTCTCCGCTAAGGAAGCCTCCTTCAAGGTCCGCGTCAGCATCCCCGACACCCCCATCATCGCCGGCGCTTACCAAGTGGTCATCACCTACACCCTCATGGCCCAGTAACCCACTAACCCTAAGGGGCCGGGCTCA
>NZ_LHCI01000107.1:0-2436 GCF_001280255.1 Thermus aquaticus
AGCAGGACCCAGAACGTGGTGGAGTCCTGTGCTTCATCACCCCCAGCTCCTACCTCCAGGGTCCGGCCTTCGCCGGGATGCGGGAACACGTCCGCCGGGTAGCGGACCGGGTCTACATCCTGGACCTGGGGGGAGAGGGCAGGGGAGCGGTGAGGGAGGAGAACGTCTTCAACATCCAGACCCCCGTGGCCATCGCCCTGGTGGTGCGGCGCGGCTCCCAGGACTCCCAAACCCCGGCCCAGGTCTTCTACCACCGCCTGGCGGCCACTACCCGGGAGGAGAAGCTGAAGGAGCTGGAGGAGCTTCCCCCCCTCAAGGACATCCCCTTCCGGGAAGCCCCCAGGGACTGGCAAGCCCCCTTCGTCCCCGAGGCGGGCGGGGAGTGGGCCAGGTGGCCCAAGCTCACGGACCTCTTCCCCTGGCAGCACTCGGGAGTACAGTTCAAACGCACCTGGCCCATCGGGCCCACGAAGCAGGTTCTAGAGAAAAGGTGGGCCATGCTCCTAGAGGCTCCTCCAGAGGAAAAGCCCCGCCTCTTCCGGGAAGAGCGAGATCGGAAAGTGAGCCGGGAGTACCGGGGAATATGGAGCCCGGCTTGTCTACCTTCCCTAGAAAGCCTCACCTCTGGGAAACCCCCAGAAGCCATCGTGCGCTACGGCTACCGGAGCTTTGACCGCGCCTGGGCCATCGCAGACGGGAGGGTGTGTAGCTACCCTCGTCCCTCCTTGTGGCAGACCTGGAGCGAGAGGCAGGTCTACCTCACCTCCCTCCTCACCGCCCCCCTAGGGAGAGGACCTGCCCTGGTGGCCACGGCCTGCGTTCCTGACTTGCACCACTTTAGGGGCTCCTTCGGCGGGAAGGATGTCATCCCCCTCTTCCGCGACCGGGAGGGCCGGGAGCCCAACCTAACACGGGGCCTCCTGAAGCTCCTGGAAGCGGCCTACGGCGTTCCCGTCTCCCCCCAGGACTTCGCCGCCTACGTCTACGCCCTCCTGGCCCACCCCGCCTACACGGAACGCTTCGCGGAAGAGCTCAGGGTACCCGGGCCCAGGGCCCCCATTACCAAGGACCCCAGCCTCTTCAGGGAGGGCGTGGAGCTGGGGGCCCACCTCCTCTGGCTCCACACCTACGGGGAACGGTACGCCGAGGGGCGAAGCTGGCCCCCCAAGGGCAGAGCCCGTTGGGCCAAACCCCCCTCCGCCTACCCCGAGGGGCACAGCTACGACCCCGAGACGAGAATCCTTCACGTGGGAGACGGGGAGGTAGAGGACGTAGCCCCAGAGGTCTACGGGTTTGAGGTCTCCGGCTTCCTTCCAGTAGAGAGCTGGCTGGGGTTCCGCCAGAAGAACAGGAGGGGGCGGAGGAGTAGCCCTTTGGATGATGTCGTCCCTTCGGAATGGCCCGCAGACTTAGGCCGGGAGCTTCTGGAACTCCTCTGGGTCTTGGAGAAGACCCTGGAGATCTACCCTGAGCAGAAGGAGCTTCTGCAAAAGGTTTTGGAGGGCCCCCTCTTTACCGTGGATGAGCTTCCGGCCCCGACTCCCGAACAGCGGCGGGAGCCTGGGGGAAAAGAGGAGGAACCTCAAGAAGTTGAGGCGGTTGGAGAGGAGGAGGGAGAGAACGGCGCGGAGCGCGTGGTCCAACCCAGGCTCTTCTCTCCCGGGGGAAGAAACAGGGACGGGGTCTAGAAGATGAGAGGATCCCCTTAGCCGCAGGGACGTTTCCTGAGGCTTTCTGAGCCACCCGGTTGCGTACCCTTCGCTCCCGGGAGGCCTCCTTTCCCTTGTCCCTCCCTGCGGAGTTTATGCGGAGAGGCCAGGGGATCCTCGGCAACGTCCTGCACGCTGGCCCTCGATCTAGTGGCCGAGAGCGGGTGTTCCTTCGCGAAAGCCGACTTTCGCGAACATGGGGAACCTGCACCTCCTCCGGACCTTCCCTGTACTATGGAAGCGGTGTTATAGGAGGCGATCCTTATGAAGAACCTCAGGCTTTACGGAGTGAGACTACTGGTTGCGCTACTGCTGACGCTGGCCGCCTACAACGCTAGTGGAAGTGGAAGCGGGGCAGGCACTACCTGGACCTTACGCAACCCCGGGTTCAATCACCTCAATAGCGTGACCTACGGGAACGGCCTATTCGTGGCGGTGAGAGATTCTCCCTCCGGGAGCGCAATCTATACTTCCAGGAACGGGAGAAGCTGGACAGAACAACCCTCGCCAACTACGAAGTTGCTCAGGGCGTGACCTACGGGAAGGGCCTCTTCGTGGCGGTGGGGGCTAAAGGTACCATCCTCACCTCCCGGGACGGGGTGAGCTGGACCCGGCGCAACTCACCAACGAGCAGGGACCTCTTCGGCGTGGCCTACGGGAACGGCCGCTTTGTGGTGGTGGGGGAAGACGGCACCATCCTCACCTCCCCGGACGGGGTGAGCTGGAC
>NZ_LHCI01000107.1:2456-5015 GCF_001280255.1 Thermus aquaticus
CTGGCGGTGTTCCTTTGGGAAGTTGAGCGGTTGGGGGATCCGTTCAAGGGGTTTCTTTTGCAGCTCGGGGGCAAGCTGGGGCTGCCCAGCGAGAGGGATGGTCCGTACCTGCTCCTGAGGGGCCTGGTTCGCCTGCTCAACTATGAAGTCACCCAAGAACTCTTGAAGCAGGCTAAGGGAGGGCGAGGAAGGAGTTTTGGGTAAAGCCCTGGGAGAACGGCCCCCTCTGCACCCTCTTCGGCCTCAACACCCGCTACGCCGACGGGGCCATAGAGAAGGCCCAGGCCGCCCTGGACTCTGCCCGGGAGCTGGGCCAGGACCCCCGAAAAGTGGTCTTCGGGGGCAGAAAGCTCTTCGAGCAACTGAAGCGGAAGCACCTCTCGGGAAAAGCTCGGGAGCGCCTTAGGCGGGAGTGGAAGGAAAAGAGACAAGGCTTCCTCTACTCCCGGGGGGACGCCACCAAGAAGGGCAACGCCAACCTGCGTTTGGAATCCAGAGACGGCGCCCTCTGGCTTCGGGTCAACCTTGGGAATAGTGCTCACGTCCAGGCCCTGGTCAAGACCTCTCATCCCCAGCTGAAGGCTCTCATCGAGAGAGCCTACGCCTTTCTGCCTTACAACGTGACCCTCCAGCTCAAGGACGGCAAGGTCTACGCCCACTTCACCTGGAGCGAGGGGGTTCCCCCTCCCGTCCACACGAAGGCGAACGGGGTCCTGGGGATAGACGTCAACGCCGACCCCTACCACCTGGCGCTGGCGGTGGTGGGTAAGGACGGGAACCTGATTCGCCACCTCACCCTCTCCCTGGTGGACGCCGACAACGCTAGTGGAAGTGGAAGCGGGGCAGGCACTACCTGGACCTTACGCAACCCGGGCAACACCCTCTTCGGCGTGACCTACGGGAAGGGCCTCTTCGTGGCGGTGGGGGCTAAAGGTACCATCCTCACCTCCCGGGACGGGGTGAGCTGGACCCTGCGCAACTCAGGGACGAGCAGGGACCTCTTCGGCGTGGCCTACGGGAACGGCCGCTTTGTGGTGGTGGGGGAAGACGGCACCATCCTCACCTCCCCGGACGGGGTGAGCTGGACGGCGCGGACCTCGGGGACGAGCAAACTCCTCAACGGCGTGACCTACGGCAACGGCACCTTCGTGGCGGTGGGCGATTACGGAACCATCCTCACCTCCCCCTGAACCGGTGATCCCCACGCCCCTACCCCGCCCCATCGCCCGTGGGGCGGGGTACGCTTACCCGAGGCCCGGTGGGAGTGGGCGCGCCGGCGGACTTCGTCGGTACGCGGCCTTTGGTTGTGGGAGCGTTACCCCTGCACAAAGCGCACTTTTTGCGCACAAGGAGGTCCCTGAGGCAGGGGCGGAAGGGCCCCCTTCCCCTCGAGGGTCCCCTGGGGACCTGGGGGCCTAGCGGCCCCCCCTGAGGGGGCTAGGATCGAGTTCTTCCTCGTGGAGGTGGAGCTTTAGGCCCTCCCCCCGGGGTACCTGGTCCACGTGGAGGAAACCGTGGTCAAGGGGGGGCTCCAGGAGTGCCCCTACCCCACCCCCCCAGGGGCCACGGCGTGGGTGCGGGTCCGGTGGCAGGGGGGGCAGCTGGCCACCCGGGACGCGCCCTACCCGGGGTACGCCCCCCTCCTCTCCCCTAACCCCGCGCAGGGGTGCCCCACGGTAACGGCCAGCACCCGGCCCATAACGGGGCCCGGGGACAACGGGATGCACGCCTGGCGGAGGCCTGCGCCTGGTGGCCTGGGGCCTGGCGGGCCCCTGGAGGTGGATGGCCATGAGACGGTTGGTGATCCGCTTCAAAGACGGCTCCACGACCAGCCTGGACCTCGTGCCAGGCCGGGGGGGAGGCCCCACCGCCCCAGGGGCCACGGCGTGGGTGCGGGTCCGGTGGCAGGGGGGGCAGCTGGCCACCCGGGACGCGCCCTACCCGGGGTACGCCCCCCTCCTCTCCCCTAACCCCGCGCAGGGGTGCCCCACGGTAACGGCCAGCACCCGGCCCATAACGGGGCCCGGGGACAACGGGATGCACGCCTTTCTGGCGGAGGCCTACGCCTACTGGAAGGAGTGGCGGACGGACTGGTCCTGCCGGTACCGGGACTCTGAGGGCAACGAGTACACCACCACCGTCACCACGGGCGGGGAGGCGCCCGGGTCCCCCTACTACGCCTGCGCCTACCTCCGGGGCTACTGGCGGGTGAACTCGGGGGTGGTGAGCGCCACGGAGAGGCTTCCCGTCTACGTGTCCTGGGAGCAGGCGCTGGACTACGACGGGGTCTACCGGGAGTTCGCCACCCGCCTCCTGGAGGACCACAAGCGGGCCGGGGGGTCCATGCTGGCCTACGCCTTCGCCAAGGAGGTCCCCGAGCCGGTGCGCGGCGCCCTGAAGGGGGTGGCCCAGGGGTACTTCTACGACTGCAACTGGCTGGCATCTGCCAGCGGGCCGACCCCGCCGGGGAGGTCAAGTACCTGACGGACGTGCCCTCGGCCCTCACGGACCTCCTCCTACGGAGGTGGATGGCCATGAGACGGTTGGTGATCCGCTTCA
>NZ_LHCI01000107.1:5035-6254 GCF_001280255.1 Thermus aquaticus
GTGTACGACGCCCAGAACCGGCCCGCCTACTACCAGGTGGAGTACGCCGTGTCCCCCCTTCAGGGGACCAGGGTGTGGCGGCCCTCCCCCGACAACCCCGTGCCCGTGGAGGCCGGGGGGTGGCTTTCGGCCACCCCGCCCGGGGGGGTGAGGCCGGAGCGGTACCGGTACCCGGGCCTCGAGGGGTACCAGCCGCCCCAGGGGGGGAGCGCCTTCTCGTCCATTTCCCCCGCGGACCGGGACGTGGTGGAGGTGGTGCGGGTGGACTCCCTGGCCCTCTTGCGCCAGGTGTTCGGGAGGGCAGAGAGGGGCTCCACCCTCTACCTCTACGTGCCGGACATCTCCCCCTGGACCCAGCGCCTGGCCCAGGAGTGGGGAAGCCAGGTGGGGGGGCAGGCGCGGTTTGTGGTGCCCGAGGGGACGGCCCGGGCCTACTGCGCCACGCCGGCCCGGCGGGACCCCCGCTACTACGTGATGCCCCGGGAGAGCCTACCCCCGGAAGCGTCCTTGGGGGTGGCCTATCCCCCTTCCGGGGAGGGTCAGCCGGGGATGGTGCTGGCGGGGGCGGGGCTTTACCGGGACCCGGGGTGGCCGGAGACGGACTACGTGGACTTCACCACCGCCCTCGTCCCCCTCACCGAGGGCCTGCCCCAGGCCCGGGCCCGGGTTTGGGGCTACACCTCCCGGGCCGACCTGAAGGCCCGGGTGGAGTTCTACGAGCGCGTCCTGAGCTCCGGGTACGACCGTTACGCGAGCGGCCAGGTGGGGACGCCCTGGGACGGGCGCTTCACCGCCGACGTGGGGGCGGGGGTGGAGACCTTCCGCCTCAAAAACTGGCAGGAGGGGGACTACACGAGCACCATCTTCTACGCCCAGGACGACCAGGGCCGGGACCGGGCGTTCGTCTACGTGACCACGCGGAAGGAGACGGTGTACGAGCTGGACACCTCGAGCCCCATCAGCTTCGACTTCAGCACGACCGGGAGTGTGGTGGAGGGGCTTCAGTTCAGCGTGGCGGGGGAGACCTTTGAGGCCTACAACTGCAGCTATTCCGGCAGGTCGGGGCTCACGAACATCTACACCTGCAGCTACCGCGACCTTCAGGGGCGCTACCGGGGTAGCGGCTCCATAGGGGCCTGGTGGGTTGTGCGCCGGGTTACGGGCACCGTCTACCCCCTGGTGGCCCGCACCCGGACCGTGGGGTACACCTACAGCGCCT
>NZ_LHCI01000107.1:8090-8992 GCF_001280255.1 Thermus aquaticus
GGGGGACCTCTCCGCCCTGACGAGCCTGGTGGACCTTTCCGCCTTCTACCGGATTCTGCTTGGGAGGTGAAGCGTGAAGAAGGCCGTTGTAGTCCTGGTGTTGGCCCTGGCCCCGGCCCTGGCCCAGATGGACTGGCTCGCGGGCCTGGACTGGGGCGGGATAAGCAGCAACCTGCAGCAGGTGGGCCAGGTCATGAGCTGCAACCCCGGGAGCCTGGCCCAGCTGGACTTCAGCCAGCCCAGCCTGGTCCTCCGGGGGGTGTACCGGGTGACGAAGTGCGTCCTCTGCCTGACCCTCAAGATGTGCGGCCTCCCCGACGACATGCTCTACCCCGCCAGCTGGGGGGAGGTGCTCCAGGGGTTCCGGGGAGGCGGGGACGTCCTCATCGTGGGTTCGGGGGCCGGGGTGAAGGCCCTCACCGACTACCTCATCGCCGCCCTTGGGGGCGGGGCCTGCCAGAACATCTCCTACGGGGGCGTGCCCATCTACACCTGCCCCGAGGGGGGCATCCAGGTCGCCAAGGCCTTCGTGGTCACGGACCCCGCCACCGCCCGGGAGGTCAAGGCCAAGCTCCAAAGCATCCGCGACCCCAACCTCTTCAAGGTGGTGGGGGTGGGCGGGGAGCGGGACGCCCCGGAGCTCTCCCGGGTCCTCCTGGGGCTTCCCATGGTCTACGCGGGGCGGCCCTTCATGTTCGCCCCCGGGTACAGCACCCCCGACCGGTGGCTCTGGCTCACCTTTGACGGGCCCACCACGGACAAGGTGCTCCTGGTCCTGAGGCTGGCCACCCAGTACGCGGCCAGCGCCGCCCAGAGGGAGGAGGAGACCAAATGAAGCGGGACGAGTTCTTTCGGCTCTTGGAAGAGGCCACCGAGGTGCGCTCGGATAGAGGGTGGTACCT
>NZ_LHCI01000107.1:9012-34776 GCF_001280255.1 Thermus aquaticus
AGGCCTACAACTGCAGCTATTCCGGCAGGTCGGGGCTCACGAACATCTACACCTGCAGCTACCGCGACCTTCAGGGGCGCTACCGGGGTAGCGGCTCCATAGGGGCCTGGTGGGTTGTGCGCCGGGTTACGGGCACCGTCTACCCCCTGGTGGCCCGCACCCGGACCGTGGGGTACACCTACAGCGCCTACATCCGGGGTTGGACCGAGGGGTGGCGGGCCGCCAGCGACAACGTCCGCCCCGTGCAGGCGGGGGGTGTGGTCTACGCCGAGGGCCGGGGGTACCGGGTGCCGGGCCTCGAGGGGTATCTGCAGCCGGGGAGCGGCGTCTTGGAGGTGGCCTTCGGGAACCCCGCGGTCTCCTACCTGACCCGGCGGCTGGACCCTTCGGCCAACCCCTACGAGCCCCTAAAGGGCCAGGGGGTTCAGGAGGCCGGGGTGGGGCCCAAGCCCCTCCTCAACTGGTGCGTGGCGAAGGGGCTTTAGGGAGGTGGGACGTGAACGCCAAGGGTCTTCCGCTAGCTGTGCTCCTCCTTCTCTCCGGGGCCTTGGGGGCCGAGCCCCGGTACGAGGACTGGACCAAGTACCTCCTCTCGGCCCCCGACTACCGCCTGGAGCAGATCTTGAAGGGGAAGTGGCCCTACCTGGAGGTCCTGAGGAAGGACCGCCTCCAGGACTACCAGAAGGGGCCTTGCGATCCCCAGAAGGACCCCCAGGGGTGCCGGGGGCGGATGCCTTGGGCCGAGGCCCAGGCCCACGAGTTCTACCTGCCCCTCTCCAGCCTGGAGGCCACCCGGGAGGTGGCCCGGGACCTGAGGCGGGCCTGGCAGCGGTTTGAGGAGCGGTACTACTGGCGGGTCATCACCGAGCTCAACAACCCCGCCTTCTGGTTCGCCTACTGCTGGGCGGGCATCCGGGGCCCGGAGCTTGCCCCGCCCCTTCCCGACTTCCGGCTCCAAGTCCCCTCGGAAGGGGTAGACCCCGCCTTCCTGGAGGCCGCCACCCGCCAGGGGCCTTTGGACATGGGCCGGTGGGCTTCGGCGGGGCTCCACAGCCTGGACCGCTACCTCCCCGTGCCCCAGGTGGACCCGCGGGAGTTTTGCGACGGCCTGGGGTTGCAGATCCTCCCCCTCATGTACATCCCGGGCTTCAAGGTGCTCCTCCAGGGGCACGAGGTCTTCCGCACCCCCGGGTATCCCTCGCGGCCGCTTTGGTTCAACTGGGACGAGGCCAACGCCCGGGTGGAGCGGGCCATGCGGAAGGCCCTCACGGAGTACTACCTGGACTACCAGAAGGAGGTGGCCCGGATCCTCCTCACCCCTAGGCCCAGCACCCCCCAGGAAGCCCTGAACCTCCTGGGGGGAGACTTCCGGAGCCTAGGGGCGCCCAAGGTCTACCTCCCCGTGCCCTGGCAGGGGCACCTCCTGGGCGGGGGGAGCGTGGTGGCCCCGGTCTACACGGAGCTCGTCCCCACCGACCCCACCGCCCTCTGGAACGGGGTGCAGAGCCTCTGGAACGCCTACAAGGGCCTCATCGACCGGGCGGGGAGCGAGGTGGAGAAGGCCTACCTCTACGTCCACTTCTACCGGGCGGCCAGGACCCTCTTCCAGTCCAAGGCCTTCTACGGCCTCCCGGGGATGGACGCGGTCAAGGAGAACCTGGTGAAGCTGGTGGAGGCGCCCTTGCGGAGCCTCACCCAGAGCCTCCCGGTCCTCCGGGGGTGCGCGGGGAGCCTGGACCAGGTGGCCTCGTGCGCCGCCCTGGCCCTCAAGAAGGTGGACCTGGCGGTGAAGGGGGTGGGGAACCTGCAGGAGCTCCTGGGAGGAGGTACGCAGGCCGAGCCCATCAAGGCCGACCGGGAATCCCCCGGCCTCTGGAAGTTCGAGGAGGCCAAGCGCTGGCTTCCCCCCTCTTCCCTGCCCGTCTACGAGGCCTTCGGGTACGCGGGCTTCTTCCAGGCCCAGAACATCCTGGAGGCCACCACGGTCCCCGACATCCGCAACGTGGACCTCTCCTCGGTCAACCTGGGCAACTGGATCAGCTGGGCCTGGAACCAACTCTCCCGCCTGGTGGTGTACTGGCACGTGCCCATCACCATCGACGCCCGGGTGGAGTACTGCCCCCCGTGCGTCCTCGCCTACCCCTCCCTGCCCCTCGAGGGGCCCGTCCAGCCCCTGGCCATATCCCCCTACGTCCTCCCCTTCGCCCTGGAGCGGACGCATTGGCGCTGGATCTCCGTGCCCGAGGGGTACGAGGTGCCCGGGGTGCGGGGCACGCCCTACAAGCCCCTGGGGGACCTCTCCGCCCTGACGAGCCTGGTGGACCTTTCCGCCTTCTACCGGATTCTGCTTGGGAGGTGAAGCGTGAAGAAGGCCGTTGTAGTCCTGGTGTTGGCCCTGGCCCCGGCCCTGGCCCAGATGGACTGGCTCGCGGGCCTGGACTGGGGCGGGATAAGCAGCAACCTGCAGCAGGTGGGCCAGGTCATGAGCTGCAACCCCGGGAGCCTGGCCCAGCTGGACTTCAGCCAGCCCAGCCTGGTCTACGGGGGGTGCCCGAGGGGCTTTCCCCGCAGGCCTGGGGCGGGAGGTGGTACCGGGCCCCAGGCGGGGGCCTCTTCCCCGACCGGCCCCTTCGGGCCCAGGGCCAGGGGGAGCCCCTCTTCCCCCGGCAGTGGGGCCTGGCCCTCGCCGGCTTCCCCGAGGCCTGGGCCCGGGGCCGAGGGGAGGGCGTGGTGGTGGCGGTGGTGGACACCGGGGTCCTCCCCGGCCACCCCGACCTCGAGGGCGTCCTCCTTCCGGGGTTGGACCTGGTGGACGGGGACACCGACCCCACGGAGCCCGTGGTGAGCCCCCTCCAGACCTTCCACGGAAGCCACGTCTCGGGAATCCTGGCGGCGGCCTGGAACGGGGTGGGGATGGCGGGGGCCTCCCAGGCCCAAGTCCTCCCCATCCGCCTCCTCACCCCCGAGGGGACGGGGCGGGAGAGCGACCTGATCCTCGCCCTCCGGTGGGCGGCGGGGATCCCCGTGCCGGGCCTTCCCCCAAACCCCCACCCGGCCCAGGTGGTGAACCTCTCCTTAAGCGGGGAAGGCCCCTGTTCCCCCGCTTTGCAAGAGGCCCTGGACGAGGTGAGGGCCCGGGGCGTCCTGGTGGTGGCGGCGGCGGGGAACTACGGGCGGGACTTCCGGGACTACTTCCCCGGGAACTGCCGGGGGGTCCTCACCGTGGGGGCGGTGGGCCCTGAGGGGAGGCTCGCCTCCTACTCCAACCGCTCCGCCCCCCTCCTCGCCCCCGGGGGGGACGGGGCTTCCGGGGTCCTGGGCCCCACCCTGGGGGGACACCGCCTCCTCCAGGGGACGAGCCAGGCGGCCCCCCACGTCTCGGGGGCCCTGGCCCTCCTTCGCTCCCGGGGGGCGGCCTCCCCTGAGGCCCTGGAGGGGGCGCTCCTCGCGGGGAGCAGGTCCACGCCGGAGGGGAGGCTTTTAGACGCCTTCGCCGCCCTGAAGGCCCTGGAGGGGGGCGGGGTGGCCTTCCGGGTGGAGGGCCGCCTGGCCCTGAAGCCCGGGGAGGAGGGGAGCCTGGCCGTGGAGGTCCTAAGCCCCTACCCGGTCCCCGTGCGGGTGGCGGCGGAAGGGGGGCTTGCCGCCTACCTCGCCCCGAACCCCGCCCAGGGCACGGCCCACCTCCGGGTGCGGGCGCCCACGGGGACGGCCCCCGGGGCCTACCGGGTGCGCCTGGAAGGGGGCGGGGCCTGGGCCACGGCGGAGGTCCAGGTGGAGGCCCTTCCCGCCCGGGTGGTCCTCTCCGCCTGTTCCGGGGAGGGGTCTTGCCGGAGCCTCGTCCTGCCCCCGGACGGGGGGCCTTTCCGGCTTGAGGGCCTCTCCCCCGGAACCTACCGCCTCCTCGCCTTCCTGGACCGGGACGGGGACGGGCTCTTGGACCGGGACGAGCCCTGGACGGAGGCCCAGGTGAGCGCCCCGGCCCGGGGGGTACGGCTCCTGGTGCGGTAGGCCGGCCCTTCCTCCCCGTTCTTAGCTACACGCCGGGGGTTTTGAGGGAGGGTTTGTAGCTAAGACACCATCCCCCTTCACCTTTGCCCCCTCCCCCACCCCGGCCCTCAACCCTTGGCGATCCAGGAGGAGGGGACGAGAGCGTTGGGAAGGGGAAAAACTCTGTGGGGAAAGCGAGTGGGGGGAATCTTAGTGGACCGCATGGCCGTGGAGGCCTTCCTCTTCTTCCTCCAGAGGGAGGGAAGGAGGTGGCCCAGGCTGGAGCCCGGGGACCTCAAGGCCTTCCTCCGGGAGCTCCTCACCAAGGGCAACCCCCTCGCCCCTTCCCCCAGGCCCTACCAGGAGCGGAGCCTCATCCGGGTGGTGGCCGCCCTCCGCCTCTTCGCCCGCTTCCTGGACTGGGCCGGGGTGGGCTGGCCCCAGGGCCTGGAGTGGCCCGACCGCCCCGGGGAGCCCGCCCGGGTTGACCTCGCCCTCCCCGAGGCGGACTACGAGCGCCTCCTCCGGGCCATCCCCACCTTCCCCGTGGCCCACCACCGCCCCTTCCTCCAGGCCCTCATCCCCTTCCTGGGGGAGACGGGCCTGGACTACCGGGAGACCGTTGGCCTCTGGCGGCAGGACTACCGGGGGGAGAGCCTCCTGGTGCGGGGGCGGAGGGCCCGGGAGGTGCCCCTCTCCCCCGAGGCCCGGGAGGCCCTGGAGGCGTGGCTTCCCCTCCGGGACTACCTGGCCAGCCTCCACCCCATCCCCTACCCCCACCTTTTCCTCAGGACCTCGGAGGGGCCGGAGCGGGGCAAGCCTTGGAGCCTGGGGGCCCTCGTCCCCCTGGTCCGGGCCCTCTTCAAGCACGCGGGCCTGGACCACGTCAGGAACAAGCCCCTCGCCCTCCGCTACCGGGCGGTGCGGCGGCTCATCGCGAGGGGCTACCCCAAGGAGAAGGTGGCCTACTTCGTGGGCATCAAGAGGGTGGCCCAGGGGTGGGAGTGAGGGTTGTAAGCTGGACTCTATGCCGCTACCATAAAGAGCATGAAGAGGTTAAAGATTCTCCTATTGGTGGTCACCGTGGCCCTTTCGGCCTGCAACGGCTCCATCCCGGGGATAAGCGGTCCGTGGCGAGCCCTCGAGCCGTTCACCTCCGTGAGCCTTTTCGGCGTGGCCCACGGCCCCCAGGGGTTTGTGGCCGTGGGATGGACAGGCTTTGAAGGGCGCATCTTCGTCTCCCCTGACGGCTCCACCTGGCGTCAGGTGAACTACCAGGTGAGCAGCCAACTTTACGAGATCACCTACGCCAACGGCCTCTACGTGGCCGTAGGCCAAGACAACACCGTCCTCCTCTCCCCCGATGGCCAGGCTTGGCAGATGGTCTACAGGGGTGGGGTAGGCTACCTCAACGACGTGGCCTTTGGCGGGGGACGCTTCGTGGCCACGGGGGCCTTCGGCTACGTGCTGGTCTCCCGGGACGGCACGGGGCAGGCCTGGGACTTGGTAGACGTGCCCGATGGTTGGGAGCTCCACGGCATCGCCTACGGTAATGGCGTCTTCGCCATAACCAACGACCGCGGCGACATCTTCGTCTCCCAAGACGGGAGGAGCTGGGAGAGGGTCCTCCAGGGGAACTTCCGCAGGCTGAGCAAACTGGCCTTCACCGGGGAGCGGTTTGTGGCCGTGGGGCAGGGGGGCCGGATCCTCCTCTCCCAGGACGGGCGCACCTGGGTGGAGGCCCCCGCCAATGCCTCCATAGACTTAACTGCCGTAGCCTACGGAGAAGGGCGCTTTGTGGCGGTGGGCTCGGGAAACGCCGCCCTCACGTCCACCGACGGGCGCAGCTGGACTCCTGAGAACCTGGGCAGCTACTACACCCTCCGAGACGTGGTCTTTGGCAACGGCCGCTTCGTGGCGGTGGGGGACTCTGGGGCGCTCCTGGTCCGGCAGCGGTAGCGGTCCTACCGGGGCGAGAGAGCGTTGGCTTCGCGAGGCTAAGGACCAACCCTGGAGATGAGGACAGGGGAAGCTGCCTTCCGGCCAGGCGGCGGGTTCCCCTCGAGGCCCTTCTAGGCCACCTGGGGGCGGTCCGGCTGCCTTAAAGGACGGGCAGGTGGAGGGCCGCCAGGCGGGCTTTCCTCCCTTGGCCTGCAGGTAGGAGGGCCAGGGCAAAGAGGCCGAAGGCACCGAGGCCCCTCCTCGGGGCCCCACCCCAGCCCCCGAAGGCTTGGCATATGCCAAATCTTGGCTTAGGATGGTCCTATGGAAGAAGGACCCCATCTGGTGCCGGTTTCGGAGATGGCCGAAAGGCTGGGGATCACCCGGGAACGGGTCCGGCAGATGATCCTCGAGGGGAAGCTGGAGGCGGTGCGCCTCGGGCGGTACTGGTACGTGCGCCAGGGGGGAAAAACCCGCCTTCGCCAGGCGTATACCCTTTTCACCCACGCGGGCGGGGCCGGGAAGACCTCTCTGGCCCGGGACTTGGGCTACGAGCTGGCCCGTAGGGGATTCCGGGTCCTGCTGATAGACACAGACCCGCAGGCCAACCTGACCTCCTGGCTAGGGGTGAGGGAAGTCCAACCCCAGGAAACCCTCCTCCACCTGGTGGAAACGGGGCAACTGCCACCGCCCCGCTCCCTCAAAGACTGGAACCTGGATCTGATCCCCGCCAGTTTAGACCTGGCCAGGGTGGAGGTCCGCCTCATGCAACGCCCCCTCGCTACCCTCCTGTTGCGCACGGCCTTACGGAAGGAGGAGCGGTACGACTTCGTGCTCATAGACTCCCTTCCCTCCTTGGGGCATCTGGCGGCTCTAGGGGCCATGGCCGGCGACGGCCTCTTGGTCCCCGTGGAAACCAGCGTCAAAGGGGTAGAAGCCCTGGTAGGGGTGATGGAAGCCGCCCAGGAGTACCGGGAAGCGTTGGAGCAGGTAGCCCCCGAGGCCCCAAAGACCTTCGTAAGGCTCTTCATCCCCACCAAGTACGATGCCCGGACCTCCGGGGACAACCGAGTCCTGGAGAGGATAGCCAGCCTTAGGGAACTGGCGCCTGTAGCCTCTCCTATCGCCTACCGCCCGGGCCCCCACCGCAAAGCCACAGAACAGGCGGTGCCCATCCAACTGGTAGGGGATCGGCAGGCTCGGGAAGAGGTGGAGAGGTTGGCGGAGGAGTTCCTGCAGAATGTGGTAGCCAAGGACCTCTCTCGTAAACCCCAGGAGACGGGGGTGGGCCAGTGAGCAGGCTAGACGAAGTCTTGGGAACGGCCCTGCTAAAAGGAAAAAGGGCCCAGGGGGCAGGCAGGGAAGTTGTAACGGTACCCCTCGAGGCGCTCCTCCCCTCCCCCCAGCCCCGCAGGCGCTTTGAGAACCTCGAGCCCCTCGCCCAGTCCATCCGGGAGAAGGGGGTCCTCCAGCCCCTCCTGGTGCGGCCCCTGGGGGACGGGCGGTACGCCATCGTGGCCGGGGAAAGGCGCTACCGGGCGGCGAAGATGGCGGGGCTCGCCGAAGTCCCGGTCCGGGTCCTGGACCTTTCGGAAAAGGAAGCCCGCCTCCTCGCCCTGGTGGAGAACCTCCAGCGGGAGGACCTGAACCCCTACGAGGAGACCCTGGGGGTGCTGGAGCTCCTATCGGAAGAGTTGGGGAAGACGAGGGAGGAGGTGGTGGGGCTCCTCCGGCGGATGCGGAAGGAGAAAAGGGGGGAGGCGGGCCATAACGTTATGGCCTCCCCCGAGGCCCAGAGAGTGGAGGAGGTCTTCCGCGCCCTGGGCAGGATGACCTGGGAGTCCTTCGTGCAGAACCGCCTCCCCCTCCTAGGGCTTCCCGAGGACCTGAGGGCGGCCCTGGAGGAGGGCACCCTCCCCTACACCGCCGCCCTGGAGCTCAAAAAGGTGAAGAACCTCGAGGCCCGGGCCCGGCTCCTGGAGGAGGCCAAGGGGGGCCTCTCCCTGAGGGAGCTCAGGGCCAGGGTGCGGGAGGTCATGGCGAAGGAGAAGACCCCTCCTCCCTGGCACAAGGAGGTGGCGGCGAGGCTTGCCCGGCTGGACCCCGAAAGCCTCCCTCCGGAGAAGCGGCGGGCGGTGGAGGAGAAGATCAGAGAGCTCCTGGCCCTCTTGGAGAAGCGATGACGGGAGACACTTGGGTCCTCAGTATAAGGAAATACCTAAGCGAGCTTCGCCGGGTTCAGGCCCTAGCCCAGGGCGAGGCCGAGCCCGAGGCCCAGCTCATCCCGTTGGTGAAGGGGCTTTTGGAGGAAACCCTGGGGGTGCGGGTGGTCATAGAGGCCCGTCCCAAAGGGGATACCAAAGTGGGCAAGCCGGACCTAGGGGTGAAGCACCAGGGGCTCCTGGTGGGCTTCGTGGAGCTCAAGGCTCCGGGCAAGGGGGCCGACCCCGAAAGGTACAGGGGCCACGACCGGGAGCAGTGGGAGAGGTTCCGCCAGCTACCCAATCTGGTCTACACGGACGGGCGGGACTTCGCCCTCTTCCGCGAGGGGGAGAAGGTCCGAGAGGTGCGGCTAGCCTCGGAGGGCGACGCCGAAGCTCTGCGGGAGCTCTTCCTGGACTTCCTCAACTGGAGGCCCCTGGTCCCTAGGAACCCCCAGGAGCTGGCCCGCTTCCTCGCCCCCCTGGCCCGCTTCCTGCGGGAGGCGGTGCTGGAGGAGGTGAGGGAGAACCCAAACGGAGAACTGGCGCGTCTTCGCGAAGAGTGGCGCAAAAACCTCCTGCCCGAGGGGGATGAGAGGGTCTTCGCCGACGCCTACGCCCAGCTCATCACCTACGGCTTCCTCCTGGCCGCGGCCCTGGACAGCGGGGAGGAGCCCCTCTACCTGGAGCGGGCCCTGGAGCTCCTGGAGGGGCGGTACGGCCTCCTCATGGAGGCCCTCTTCGTGGCCAACCACCCCCGGCTCCTGGCGGAGATCCGCCCTGCCTACGACCTCCTGCGGCGGGCCCTCCGGGCGGTGGATCCCTCGGTTTTCCGCGTCCAAGGCGTTGACCCCTGGCTCTACTTCTACGAGGACTTCCTGCAGGCGTACGACCCCGATCTCCGCAAGGACATGGGGGTCTACTACACCCCGGTGCCCGTGGTCAGGGCCATGGTGCGCTTGGTGGACGAGGCGCTGAAAGAGGGCTTCGGCCTGGCGGAGGGCCTGGCCCACGAGAAGGTCACCGTCCTGGACCCCGCCATGGGCACGGGGACCTTTCTCCTCGCCACCTTGGAACGGGCGCTCGCAAACATGGCTTCCCTCTACGGGAGGGGCTACCGGGGACAGTACGCGAAAGAAGTGGCCTCCCGCCTCCACGGCATAGAGCTCATGGTGGGCCCCTACGCCGTGGCCCAGCTCCGCCTCTCCCAGGCGATCCAAGGGGAAGGGGGCTCCCTCCCCGAGGAAGGCCTCAACCTCTACCTGGCCGACACCCTGGAGGCCCCGGAGGCCCCCCCTCTAGAGCAGGTCTTCTTCTACGAGCGCCTGGCGGAGGAGCGCAAAAGGGCTGCGGAACTCAAGCGGGACAAGCCCATCCTGGTGGTCCTGGGCAATCCCCCCTACGATCGGGTAGAAGGGGAAAGCCAGGAGGAGCGCGAGAGGAAGGGGGGTTGGGTCCTGAGGGGGCCCCGGGAACCCTACCCCCTCATGGAGGACTTCCTCCGGCCGGCCAGGGAGGCGGACCTGGGAATACACCTCAAGAACCTCTACAACCTCTACGTCTACTTCTGGCGCTTCGCCCTGTGGAAGGTCTTTGAGCAGGACCCAGAACGTGGTGGAGTCCTGTGCTTCATCACCCCCAGCTCCTACCTCCAGGGTCCGGCCTTCGCCGGGATGCGGGAACACGTCCGCCGGGTAGCGGACCGGGTCTACATCCTGGACCTGGGGGGAGAGGGCAGGGGAGCGGTGAGGGAGGAGAACGTCTTCAACATCCAGACCCCCGTGGCCATCGCCCTGGTGGTGCGGCGCGGCCCCCAGGACTCCCAAACCCCGGCCCGGGTCTTCTACCACCGCCTGGCGCCCACTACTCGGGAGGAGAAGCTGAAGGAGCTGGAGGAGCTTCCCCCCCTCAAGGACATCCCCTTCCGGGAAGCCCCCAGGGACTGGCAAGCCCCCTTCGTCCCCGAGGTGGGCGGGGAGTGGACCAGGTGGCCCAAGCTCACGGACCTCTTCCCCTGGCAGCACTCGGGGGTAGAGTTCAAGCGCACCTGGCCCATCGGGCCCACCGAAGAGGTCCTGAAAAAGCGTTGGGAGATCCTCCTGAAAGCCCCCCCCGGAGAAAGGCGTGCGCTCTTTCGGGAAACAGGAGACCGCCTATTAGTAAAGAGTCATCGGGCCATCTTTAGTTCCAAGCCCTTGCCCCCCATCGCCACCCTTGGTCCTGGGAACCCGCCCGAGGCCATCGTGCGCTACGGCTACCGGAGCTTTGACCGCGCCTGGGCCATCGCGGACGGGAGGGTGTGTAGCCGTCCTCGCCCCTCCTTGTGGCAGACCTGGAGCGAGAGGCAGGTCTACCTCACCTCCCTCCTCACCACCCCTCTAGGAAGAGGACCTGCCCTGGTGGCCACGGCCTACCTTCCTGACTTGCACCACTTCAGTTCCCGTGGAGGCAAGGACATCATCCCCCTCTTCCGCGACCGGGAGGGCCGGGAGCCCAACCTGACACGGGGCCTCCTGAAGCTCCTGGAAGAGGCCTACGGCTTTCCCGTCTCCCCCGAGGACTTCGCCGCCTACGTCTACGCCCTCCTGGCCCACCCCGCCTACACGGAACGCTTCGCGGAAGAGCTCAGGGTACCTGGGCCCAGGGTCCCGCTCACCAAGGACCCCAGCCTCTTCAGGGAGGGCGCGGAGCTGGGGGCCTACCTCCTCTGGCTCCACACCTACGGGGAACGGTACGCCGAGGGGCGGAGCTGGCCCCCCAAGGGCAGGGCCCGCTGGGCCAAACCCCCCTCCGCCTACCCCGAGGGGCACAGCTACGACCCCGAAACGAGAATCCTTCACGTGGGAGACGGGGAGGTAGAGGACGTAGCCCCAGAGGTCTACGGGTTTGAGGTCTCCGGCTTCCTTCCAGTAGAGAGCTGGCTGGGGTTCCGCCAGAGGAACAGGAGGGGGCGGAGGAGTAGCCCTTTGGATGATGTCGTCCCTTCGGAATGGCCCGCAGACTTAGGCCGGGAGCTTCTGGAACTCCTCTGGGTCTTGGAGAAGACCCTGGAGATCTACCCTGAGCAGAAGGAGCTTCTGCAAAAGGTTCTGGAGGGCCCCCTCTTTACCGTGGATGAACTTCCGACCCCGACTCCTGAACAGCGGGAACCGCCTGGGGGAGAAGAGGAGAAACCCCAGGAAGCTGAAGCGGTTGGAGAGGAGGAGGGAGAGAACGGCGCGGAGCACGTGGTCCAGCCCAGGCTCCTCTCCCTCAGAGAAGCGAGTAGGGACGGAGTCTACGGGAACCAACCGTGAGCCCCCTCCACGACCCCGAGGCCAGGAAGGAGCTTTCGGACGACCTCGCCTGGCTATGGGAAGAGGTGCGCATGGCCCTGGTGGCCCTGGGCAAGGCCCGGGAGGCCATGGAGGTCCTGGCGGTTCATCTGGGGTGTAGGGGCCCCAGAGAAGAGGAAGACCGCCTCCTGGGGGTCCTTCTCCAGGTAGACCGCGCTCCCCACGGGGGGCAGGGCCTCCAGGAGGGAGAGGGGGGCCAGCAGGGTCAGGGTGAAGGGGGCCCGGAGCTTGCCCCCGGGGTTGGGGCGGACCTCCACCTGGAGCCGGCCCTCCTCCAGGTCCACGGCGGCCAGGCGGCCCCGGACGAAGAAGAAGAAGGGGCGCCCCCAGCACCGATCCTGGGGAACGGTACGCAGGAAGTCCTGCTTGCCTCCCAAGAGACCCTTCCCGTTGGTCCGGGGAGCGTGTTGCGCCAGGAGGGGCTGTCCTAGAAGGCGGGCGCCCAGCCTTTTGGGCAGGGCGAAGACCACCCCCTTGGGGGCCTCGGGCACCTCCAGGTAGTAGAGGGTGCGCACCCCCCCCTCCCGAGTCCTCACCTCCCGCACCCGCACGCGGCCCTCCGTGAACAGGGTGGCCACGTAAGCGGTCTCCTTGGAGAGAGGCTCCTTGCCCTCTGGGGTTTGGGTGGGGTCCTGAGGGGCCACCGAGCTCACCCTTTCCACCCCCTCACCCTACCACACGGGCCGCCAGGACGAGCTCCCTGTCCACCAGGTGGGCCACCCCGTCCACCTCCACGAAGGCCTTGGCCCCACCTCCGGTCCAGCCGGCGAAGTACCCCCTCCGGCCGTCGGGCAGGTGGAGGAGGGCCCCGTCCGGGATCCCGTCCCGGGTTCCCCCAGGCGGGGGCGGAGGGGCGGGGGTCCGGGCCTCCAGGTCCACCATCACCGCCTCCAGGTAGCGGGCGGGGTAGCGCACCCCTCCCTGGGCCACCCCCCTCAGGGTGAGGGCCAGGGCCTGGAGGAAGACCTCCCCCTTGGGCAGGGCCTCCCGCTCCAGGCGGGCCAGGTAGGCGGCCCAGAGGGCCTCGGAGGGGAAGCCGGGCCGGAAGGCCTTGTAGAACTCCCTCCAGAGCCCCGCCCCCTTGAGGGCCCCCTGCAGGGGCTTTGTGCCCGCCTTCACGAGCGGCGGGGAAGAGTTGGAGAGAGCCAAAGGCCCGTTCACCGAAGAGGGGGCGGCCGGGACGTCTTCGCCACCAAGGTCCGCCTCGGGGGAACCCTCTTCTTCTTGAGAGGGTTGGGCCGCCTCTTCCTCCGAGGCCTCTTCCTCCTCCTCCTCGGCCCGGGCGGGCGGATGTGGATGAGGAAGATCTTTTTCTTCCTTTACTTCTTCCTTTATTTCGGGCTCCTGGAAATCGCCCTCTGGAAGGCCATTTTCCCCACCTCCACCCTGCAAGGCGTGCAGGGGGGCGTGCAAGGCTTGCAAGGCAGGGTGCCCCCCTTGCGGGAGCCCCCCCGCCAGGCGGTAGCGCCCGAGGGAGTCCACCTCCACCAGCCCCGCCTCCCAGAGGTCCATGAGGGCCTTGCGGGCCGTGCGGGGGTCCACGCCCAGGAGGGCGGCCAGCTCCTTCTCGTCGGCGCTCTTCACCCGGAGCCGGGCCCGGGAGGCCAGGGCCAAGAGGACCAGGCGGGCGATGGGGGAGAGGGTCCCCGATTGGCAACATCTGGCTACTCCCAGGTGAGCCAGGCCCGCACCAGGCCCACCACCTCGGGCCTCTCCCCTTCGAGCCAGAGGGTGGGGAGGGAGGGGTCCAGGGGGTAGAGGGCGAGGCGGCCTCCCCGCAGGGCCTCGTCGGTGGCGAAGCCCATCCCCTCCCCGTGGCGGACCACGTAGACCCCTCCGGGCCGCA
Source organism: Thermus aquaticus (assembly GCF_001280255.1). Classification (NCBI taxonomy): domain Bacteria; kingdom Thermotogati; phylum Deinococcota; class Deinococci; order Thermales; family Thermaceae; genus Thermus; species Thermus aquaticus. The sequence goes on from NZ_LHCI01000107.1 coordinate 22,323, forward strand.
CCAGAGGCCTGAGCTCCGCCATCACGTGCGCCTTCCGGGTGAGGGGGAAGGGGACGTCCAGGGTGGTGAACCACCGGCCGGGGAGGGTGAGGTAGGCCAGCCTGCCCACCTCCGCCCCGGGGGGCACCTGCTCGGGGGTGATGGCGAAGCGCTCCACGTCCTCCCGGGCCAGGTCCTCGGGGGCCCGGTAGACGGGGAGGAGGAGGGGCTTGGCCAGCTCGCCCCCCGGCAGGTCCTCGTCCAGGAGGGCGTTCAGGGGGAGGCCCAGGGCCCTGGCCAGGCCCACCACGTGCTGGGCGGAGAGGCTCCTGAGGTCCACGGCCCCCCGCTCGATCTTGGCCATGAGGCTGGTGGAGAAGCCCGCCAGACGGGCGAGGCCTTCTTGGGTGAGGCCCAGCGCCTTGCGGCGCTCCACCAGGCGGGCCACGCGGGGGGGTAGGGGGTTGCGTGGGGTCCTAGGCATGGTACTCCGATATTACGCTATTGCCTCAGAGAAGGGCGCTTCGGGCCGTGGTGTCTGCCAGACGGTGGTGCTTCCTTTGGGCGCGCCTTCGCCTGCGCTTGCCGCCGATGAACCGGCACTCCAAGGCTTTTGCCTCCATAAGGGACTTCAGGCGGTTTAGATGCGGCGTCTCCGAGGGCCTGGCCTGCACCCTACCCCTGAGGAGGGCCCAGACCCTTCCCGAATCGGTATGGAGCCAACCCCCCTCAGGCGCCAGTTGGGCGGCGATGGCGAGCCCGACTAGCTCAGCCTCGTTGGAGTCCGCCGCCTCGATAACGCCCGAGTAGATAAGGCCCACCCCCGCTTGCACCACCGCAAGAGCGGCGCGTCCATCGGCGAAGGAAATGTCCACGTAGAGCCTCACTGCCACGCCACGCCCTCCTTCAGGACCTCGAGGGCCGCCCCGTGCCCCAGCGCGTCCAGGTACTCGGGGTCCTCGGGGTCCAAGAGGTGCGCTCCAGGGATGGGCTTTCCCCTTCGCGCCCATTCCAGGGCCACCGCTTTCGCCTGGGCCAGCAAGCGTGCCCGCCAAGAGGCGTAGATGGGCTCATCGCCTGGGAGGAGGGACGGGAGGTCCAGGGGAAGCAGGTGGGGGATGGAGCGAGCGGCCTCCAGGGAGAGGGCTAGGTCCAAGCGGCATCCCTCCAGGACGTACCGCCGGCCGTAGGTGCGCACCGGGGCGTTCTTCGAGCGCAGGCGGTGGAGAGCGGTGTGGACGGCGTGGGCCCGCCCTTCGTCCCCGTAGACCCTTTCCGCCAGCTCACCGGGCGTGGCCGGCCCTTCCAAGAGGCCCAGGAGGACCAGGGTCTCCACCTCCGTGAGCCGGATGGGCTCGTGGCCAGGGAGGTAGAGAGCCCTATCCCTTAGGGATAGGACGGGGCCACTCCACGGGGAGAGGCGGAGGAGGCGCAGGCTTGGAGCCACCTTGGCCCTGGCCTCCTCCGGCACGGGCCGCCCCAGGACCACCGAGGCCAGAAGGCCGTTCTCGCGAGGTTCTCTGGCGGCTTCCTCCAGGAGCGGCCTGGCCAGGTCCGGTCTCCCACTAAAGAGGTGCCAAAGGGCCGTGTGGAACTTGGGGGGTTCAAAGCCCACCTCTTGCGCGCGGGCCTCGAGGGCATCCAGTAGGGCTTTGGCTTCGGTCAGGAGCCCCTGGGCCAGGCGCACCTCCACGAGCAGTTCCATGGCGAACCGCCATACATCCCAAAGGGGCCACAGAAGGGCTTCCTCTATGCCCCGCTCCAGCTCATCCACGGCGCTCTGGAGTTGGTCCAGGAAGGCGAAGACGTGGGCCCGCTCCACGTGGGCGTAGGGCAGGACGAACCGGGTACCCCGGTGCCCCTCGGCCAGGACCCGTTCTGAGGCGGCGAGAACCTCTTCGGCGGAACCCTCTTCGCGGAAGAGGGCCCAGACCATGGCCTGCAAGAACGCCACGGCCCGGTGGGGGTACCCGGCCTGCAGGGAAAGCTCCAACCCCTCCCTGGCCAAGGTGTAGTTGGGGCTGATGTAGAGCTGGAAAGAGCGCACCGCCAGATGCTGCGCGGGGAAGGGGGCGCTTTCGGAGAGGAGGGCCGCCACCTCGTCGTCCACCTTTTCCCCGAGGGCGTGCCGGGCTGCCAGCGCCACCCGGGTGGCCAGGATCCTCTCCAGGGGGCAGGTGGCCTGGGCTATGGCCTGGGTGGCCAGGTCTTTGGCCTGGGTTGCCTTTTCCGAGCGGAAGGCGTGCAGGGCCCGCGTCACCAGGGACAGGCTGTCCCCACCCGCCAGCCGGAGGGCCTTCGCCGACTCCCCCCGCTCCAGATAGGCCAGGGCCAGGAGGCCCCTCAGGGGCCCCAGGCTTTCCTCAGGGAGGGGGGCGAGCCAGGCCACCACCTCCGGCCACCGGCTTTCTTCCAGCCAGGCCTTGGCCCGGGGCAGGGCCAGGCGGACCACCTCCTCCGGACGTTGGACGAGGGCGTACAGGCGGGCGGCTTGCTCCGGGTGGAGGTCCTCAATGGCCCGGGCGTTTTGCAGGAGAACGGATTCGTCCGCCCGGGCCAGGAGGGCCTCCTTGAGGACGTCGTGGGGCCAGCAGGTGCCGCCCTTAGCCCTCTGGATGGGAAGGCCATGGACGGCCACGAGGTGATGGTAGGAGAGGCCCCTGGCCTCCAGGTCCTTAGGCCGCCAGAAAGGGAGGCCCGCCAGGGATACCAGGGCCTCCCGCTCCCCAGGGGGCATGGCGGCGAGCCGCCGCTCCACCTCTTCCTCCAAGGGGCGGGGCGCGAATCCCGTGCGGGCCAGGAGCTCTTCCGGACCCCACACCTCCGCCTCCCCCGAGGCCACGAGGCGGGGCAGAAGGCGGAAGGGGAGGAGGTCCCGCCCCGCCAGGTACAGGCGCGCCCCGGGGTGTTGGAGGAGGCCCAAGAGGAAGTCCGCCCCCTCGGGCGTGAGGTGGTGGACATCGTCCACCCGGAGGTGGAACTCGGAGCCGGGCAGCCCGTCCAGGAGCGCCCGCATCAGCTTGGCGGGAGGACCGGGCGGGGGAGTCTGGCCCAAGAGGGCGCGGTACACCAGCCTCAAGACCTCTTCCGGGGCGCCTTCCCCGGGCAGAAGCCCCACCCAGGCCCCGGGCAGGGTGGCCAAATAGGTGGTCTTTCCATACCCCGCCGGCGCCTCTATGGCAACAATCCGCGGCATTTGGTATCATGGTACTTGCCCTAGAGGGTCCTAGTCCCGGGGGTGAACGGTCTCGACGGGGGTCGCCGAAGGCAGGGTTGCGCGCCGAGGTGCGGGTGGCCTCGTAAAAACCCGCAAAGCCACAAAGGCCAACAAGCCTGCTTACCGTCTCGCGGCTTAATGACCGCGACGCCACGCCCCCTACCCCAGGCGAAGCGCAAGGGGGCTCGCCTCTGGCCGCCCGCCCCTAGGCCAAGCCAGGGGGACACCTGAAGGTGGGGCTACGCGCGTAGAGGCCCGCCGTAGGGACCTTCGGACGGGGGTTCAACTCCCCCCACCTCCACCAAAAAGGCGCCTTCGGGCGCCTTTCCGCTTTGGGGCCCCGAGCCCACATAAACCGCGTTGTGAGCCGTTGTGAGCCTGGCCCGGTACGGTGGGGCCATGGTGAAGGTAAGCGAGGCTACAAACGGCTACACGGCTTTTAGGCTTTCCCCTTCCTCGGAGAAGCTCGCCGTGGTGGTGAGCGCCCAGACCCTCAGGAGCCTGGTGCAGAGCGGCAGGGGGACCGTGATCCAGCCCCTCGAGGCCGCCGTGGTGCCCATGGCGGCCCTAGAGGATTACGCCAGGGAGGAGCTGGAGGCTTTTGAGGCCACCCACCTGGAGGAGATGCCCCCGTCCACCGTGCAGGCCGAGGTGCGCTTCGTCCACGACCCCGACGGGCCCATGATCTGGGTGGTCCTGCAGCGGGCCAGCGGGCTACCTGTACTCCTCGAGGCGGTCCTGGACCCGGAGATGGTGAGCTAGGGGGCCTAGCGGCCCCACGGGGAGGGGCGTGGACAGGCTAACCCAGGCCATAGAGGGCGTGGACCTCCCCGACCTGGTGGCCCGGCTTTGGCCAGAATCGGGGGCCAGGCCAGGAAGGCCAGGCCTCTACCGGGCCGCTTGGCGGGGGGACCGGAAGCCCTCCCTCTCCCTGTTCCGGGCCCGGGGGGTGTGGTTCTTCCGGGACCACGCCACCGGGCAAAGCGGCAACGCCTACCACCTCCTCAGGGCCGCGGGCCTCAGCAAGGAGGAGGCGGTGGCCATCCTCCTTGGCGAGAGGCCTCTGCCCGAGCTTCCCAGGCCTCCCAAGCGGGAGAGGCCCAGGGCCAGGCCCCCCGTGGACCTGGAGAAGGCGCTGGCCGAGGCCCAGGCCCGGCTCAGGGGGGAGAAGGCCCTGCCCAAGGTCCTGGAGGGGCGGGGGATCGCCTTCGAGGAGGCGGTGGACCTGGGGATGGGGCTCTCCCCGGAGGGAGACCTCCTCCTGCCCATCTACGACCCCGAGGGGCGGGTGGTGGCGGTCAAGGTGCGGCACCAAGAGCCCAGGGACGGGCAGCGCTACCGCTACCTCACCCGGGGCAGCGGCACCCCTCCCTGGTACGGGCCCGGCTTCGGCCACCGGAACGCCCTCCTCGTGGTGGAGGGGGAGCTCAACGCCGTGGCCCTGTACCTAGCCGTGGGGGACCTTCTGGACGTGGTGGGCGTGGCCGGGGTCAACGGCACCCTGCCTGAGCCAGACGGTAGGCCCACCTTCCTCCTCCTGGATGGGGACGAGGCGGGGCAGAAGGCGGCGGAGAGGTGGCAGGCCGCCCTGGGGGGGCACGTCCTGCCCCCCCTGGAGGGAGGGGACGCGTGCGATGTGGCCGCTCGGGCCGGGCGCGAGGCCCTCAGGAAGGAGGTCCTGGCCCGGGTGGCCCAAGCCCTTTTGGAGAGCGTATAGCATGATGGGTATGGAACGCGTCTATGTGGAGGTCCCGGGAGGCCGGGTCCTGGTCTCCGAGGCGGGGGTTTTCGCCATCGCCCAAGAGGCCCGCCAGGCGGAGGCCCTGGGGCGGGAGGTCTACGCCCGGCTCGGCCTCCCCGTGGTGCCCCTGGTGGTGAGCCCCAGGGAGGGCTACCGAGAGGGGGTCCTGCACGTGGCCGACCTCGAGGGCCACCTCCAGGGCCTGCCCCGGGTCCTCACCCCCGAGGAGGTCCAGGCCATCGCCCGCTTCCTGAGAGGGGAAGGGGAGAGGCCCCGGGCGCGGCTCAGGTACCCGGCGGAGCCCGGCGGGGAGGGAGGTTCCGTGGCCACGGCGGCGCAGGCCAGGCAGGTCTTAGCTACAAAGGAGGCCATTCCAGAGCCCCGTGTAGCTAAGACGGCCCCGCCCCGCCCTTCGCCCTTCCTCTTCCTCGCCTTCCCCCCCATCCTCTACGCCGCCTACACCGGGGGCCTGGTGGGACTGCCCGGCCTCATCTCCGCTTTGTGGTTCCTGATGGAGCAGGACCGGCTCCGTCGGGAAGGGGGGGATGAGGAAGGCTACGCCATCCACTTCAGCTTCGTCTTCCAGGGCCTGGCCCTTTCCGCCCTCCTGGGCGCCTTCGGCCCGGGGGCCCTCCACGGCCTGGGAAGCGGCCTGGCCTTCGCCCTCCTCCCCGCCCTCTACGGGGTCCTGGCCGCCTACCGGCCCCTCTTCGCCGGCGAGGCGGCCCGCCTCTACGCCCTGGTCTGGGGCGACGCCTTCCCCTGGCTGGTGCCCCTGGGACTGGTCCTCACCTTCCCGGCCTTCGCGGACGGGGTCCTGGAGGCCCTGAAGGCGCCCCTCCCCGTGGCCTTGGTGGGCTTGGCCGTCCTGGTCCTCTTCGGGAGGAGCCTGGACCGGAAATAGCAACAATGGGTTGTCCCCACAAGAACTTTGTGGCAACATAGAGGCGTATGAGGAAGACCCTGGTAGCGGCGGCGCTTTTGCTTTTGGGTGCGGTCCAGGCGCAGAGCCCCGTGGTCCTCAAGACCTATTACGCCGAGGACCTGACGAGAAGCCCGGGGCTCATTGAGGTCTCCCCCGGCTTCACCACCGTCCTGGACTTCTGGGACACCGTGGACGCGGCCTTCAGCGCCAAACGGGAGCTCCTCCGCATTGAGGGGGGCGGAAGCAGGCTCCTCCTCTCGGCGGGCCTCCTGGGCACCGCAGCGGGGCCCACCCCCGTCAAGACCGGGAGCACGGACCTGGTCGTGGAGGTGGCCGGCAGGACCCTCCTCTTCACCGTGCGCATCAGCCCGGGGGAGTACCCCAGGCGCTACCAGATCCTCCTCAAGCGGGAACGGGCGGCCACCTATGGGGTCTCTACCCCGGTCCAGGTCCAGCCGGCTCCCGCGCCGGCCCCCCAGCCCGCCCCCAAAGGCAGCGCGCCCCAGGCTAAGCCCACGCCCGCCCCGGCTCCTCAGCCCGAGCCCCGGGTAGCCTTCGTGACCACGGTGCAGGCCCCCTCCGACGCTTCGGGGAAGGTAACCATCTTCTTCAACCTGGAAAACCAGGGGGGCTACCCGGTGAGCTTCGCCCTCAACGACCTCCAGGTCCTGCAGGGGGGCAAGCCCCTGAAGGTGGAGGTGCGGCGGGACCCCCTGAAGGCGGTGTTGGGGCCCGGCGAGGGGCAGAGCGGGGTCATCGTGGTCTACGGGGCCAGGCCCGGGGAACTCCTCCTCAGGTGGCGGGGCGTGGAGCTAGGGCCCGGCCGGACCTTCGTCCTGGAGAGGACCCTGCTGGGCACGGCCCTGGAGATCCAGGTCTCCCCGGAGAGATGAGCCCGGAAGAGGTCCTGACCCTGCTGGCCCCCTGGCTGGAAGGCCCCTTCACCCTGGAGGAGGCCAGGGAGCGCTACGGCCCCCTGGTGGAGAAGGCCCTGAAGGCGCGGGCCCTGAAGCCCGTGCCCACCCGCTTTGGGGAGGTCCTGGTGCCTTCGGGCAAGGGGCGGAGGGCCCTGGGCCTGACCCGCTTCTACACCCCCCGCCCCAGCACCCTCGAGGACCTCATCGCCGTCCGGCGGGAGGTGGAGCGCCTCCAGGGCCAGGGTTACCGCCTGGTGGCCTTTGAGCGCAGGAGGCGGCCTCTGGCCCTGCTGGAGAAGGAGGGCGAGAAGGTGTTGGTGGTGGCCGCCGTGGGCGAGGGCAAGGTGGGAGGACGGGACCTGACGAGGCAGGTGGACCGGGTGGTGGTCCTGGTGCCCGAGCCTGGATGGGCTACGGGCCGGGGCCGCCAGGTGGAGGTGAGAGCCGTATGGACGTGACCGAGATCATGCGCACGGCCATTTGCGACCTTTACCCCCCCCGCCAGGTCATCCTGGCGGTGGCCACCTTTGGCGTGGCCCTGGGAGGCATCCTGATCGCCATCGGAGAGCGGGAGCGGGGCATCGAGTACCTGATCGCCACCTTTCTGGGGGCCGTCTTCGCTTACTACGCCAAGCCGCTCCTTTCCCTGGTGAACCTGGCCCCCGGGTGCTAGGAGGTGCGCGGTGAACGAGGTGCTGTGCGCCATGGCCCGGGTGGTGTGCCTGCTCACCCCTCCCGTGTACTTCGTCCTGGCCGCCGTGGCCCTGGCCGTGGTCCTCATGGGCTACCGGGTGATGAGGGGCGAGCTCCACCGGGTCAAGTGGTCCCTCGTCGCCCTCCTCCTCCTGGCGGGCTTCCTGGCCCCTATCCCCAACGGACAGGGGGGCTACACCGCCGCCTTCTATCCCTTCATCCGCGACCTCACCGGGGGCTACGGGCCCTGCACCTTCCGAGGTCCACCGCCCCCCTACACCCCCAGGCCCGACGAGCGGCCGGTTCGAGGGCTGAGTTGCCGCAGGGCCCCCTGATTCACCTGGGGGCGCCGTTCACCTGGGGTGCGGGGGCCCCAGAGCCGTTCATCTGGGGTGCAGGGGCCCCAGAGAGGAGCGCCCTCCCCTTTCGGGTGAGCCGGTAGGCGGTGCCCACCAGCCTGGGGTCGGGCACCGCCTTGAGTTCTTGCCGCTTTTGGTGGGGCTTCAGCTCCAGGCGCTCCACCCGGAGATAGCCCTCTCCCACAAGCCCCTTGAGGAGGCTCAAGGCGAGGTGCTTCTTGCCCTTCACCTTGGCGCTGACCTGGCCGGCGCGAACCGCCCTCTCCAGGCGCTTGAAGGCCGCGACGGCCCCTACCGTCTTCCCCGAGAGGGCTTCGTCCTTGCCCCCGAAGACCACCTCCAAGACCTTGCCCAGATCGAGCCCCTTCGCAACCGCGGCCCGAAAGCGCTGGGCATCCCGCTTGTCCTTCAACCTCTGGTCCATGGCTCCACCTTCAGTTCCACGGCGCCAGCACCACCTGGGCCGATGGGGGCAGGAGGCCCTCGAGGGTCCGGACCCTTTGGGGGATGGGGACCCCCCAGACCTGGGCCACAAAGCGGAGGGCGAAGGCCTCCCCCTTGGCCCGCACCCGGTTCCGGCTGTACCCCCCCGCGTCGTACTCCACGGCCACGGGGCCCCTGGGGGTGAGCCAGACCCCGTCCGGCTCGTCCACGGGGTGCACCTGTTTGAGGCTGACCCGCCAGACCTCTGGGTCCGGTGGGGCCCCCAAGCGGAGGCGCAGCTCCGCCATCCCCGCCAGGTGGCGCAGGGCGGCGAGGGGGAGGTGGCGCAGGCTTTCGTGCACATAGAAGCGCACAAGCTCAGGCTTGCGGTAGTAGGTGGAGCCCAAGTACCCCCGCACTTCCACGGCCTCCACGGGCCGGGGAAGGTTCCACCGCCTCACCTGCCCTTCCGTCCAGACCCTGTCCACGAGGAAAGGGTGGATGGCCGCCATACCGCCCCCTACTGCCCCAGGACCAAGACGGTGAGGGGGGTACCCTCGGCCACTTCCGCCACCCGCACCACGGCCCGGGTCCCCTGGGGAACGGCGAAGAGGTCCGCCGCCGCCGCGCCCAGGAAGAGCTCCAGAGGGGGAGTCTGGCCCTGCTGCACCACCGTGCCGCCCCCGGGCGTGGTGGTGATGGTGGTCTGCTGGCTCCTAGCCCGGACGTAGTCCGAGAGGCCCCGGAGGGAGCCCCGGACGAGGTCCGCCACCAAGGAGGGGGCCTCCTCCCGCACCTGGGCGGGAAGCCCCTGGGCCATGTCCACCCCCAGGGCCACCGCCCTCACGGGGAAGGCCCGGCCCGCCAGCACCACCTGGTCCAGGGCCAGGTCCACCCGCCGGGTAGGGGAGAGCTTGGCCTTGCCCAGGACGACGGCCCCGTCCTCGGTCTCCACGGCCACGGGCACCTCCTCCCCTTCGGGGACCACCAGCTTCACCGCCAGCCGGCCGGGGACGCGGGTCCCGGGCAGGTAGGGGCTTGCCTGGGGCGCGGTCTGTCCCTGAGGGGCCTGGAGCGTGGCCTGTCTCTGAGCGGCCTGAGGCGAGGGCTGCCCTTGAGGAACCTGGGCGGCCTGGCCCTGAGCCCCGGAGGGAGGGCCAAAGATGTCCGGCATGGCCTGGGCAAAGTAGTTGAGCTGGCCGCCCTGAGCCTGGGGTGGTGGGCTTGCAGGCGCGGGGGTAGCGGCGGGAGTGGGGGCGGCCTTATAGGCCACGAAGGAAGCCATGGGCGGCACCTGGCTGGCCTCCTTCTGCCCCTCGGCCCGGTAGGCGGTCATGGATGGGGCCTGGGCGGCCTGGGCCTGGATGGCGCCCCCCATGCTGGGCTGGGACTGGTTCTCGCCCTGGCCCTGGCCGACCTGACGGGCGTAGGCCTGCAGGGGCACCGCCTGGGGCGCGGCCTGGGCCCCTTGGCCGGCCACGTAGACCGCAAGGGGCGGCCCCGCCACCTCCTGAGGAGCCTGAGCCGCGTAGGCGCCGCTTGCGGCGTAGCCAGAGGTCTGGGGCGGGGGCGGCACCTCCCCTCCAGCCGCCGGGGTTGGGGGCGGGGGGATGGCCTCCTCCGTAGCCTGGGGGTTTGCGGGAGAGGCCGAGGAGGCGCCGCTTTGGGGCTCAGGGGCTCCAGAAGGGGAGCCTGGAGGCGTGGGCGGCTCCTGCCCAGGCGCTTCCGCCATGGGGGGCTGGACGCCCTGGGGGGCCGTGGCCTGAACGGTCTTCGCCTGGGTCGGCTGGGCCTGAGCCGGTTTGGCCTTGGGGCCGCCCAGGTTGCCCAGGCCCCACATGAGGACCGGGATGGCCATGAAGACCGTTACACCCCAGAGGATCTGCTTGGGCCTCGAGGGGACCCACTCCCCGGTGAGCTCGTCGTACCGGCGGAAGAGCCGGTTGGCCAGGTCCCGCAACAGGGCCCGCTTCTTAACCTCGGCCTTGACCTCCTCCTCCGGGGGCTTCACCTGCTCGAACTGGATGCCCTCCTCCAGGAGGGCGGCCACCTCGGGGTCCTGCACCCGAAGCTCCTCCAGGAGCTGGTAGAACTCGGGCTCATCGGGCTCAGGCACCCTGCGCTTCAGCCTCTCCTCTACCTGCTTGCGGACTTCCGGGTCCAGCCTCATGCCCCCATGTTGCCATAGATGGCTAGGTGTGTGCTATACTGGCAACCGCGTGATGCCGAAAGGGGGTGAGAGCGGGAAGGAGAGGCGCCACCGGGGATGAAGGCACCAAGGCACTCAGGCAAGCGAGAGACACGGCACTCAGGCAAGCGAGAGGTAACGCGAAGGAGGACAGCGATGCTGGAAAAGGTCAAGCCCATCTTCGCCAAGGTCAAGGCCTTTCTGGCCACGGAGCACGGCAAGTTCCTGGTAATGGGCCTTCTGGTGAGCGTCCTGCTCATGAGCGGGGTGGCCCACGCCTCCAACTCTGATCCCGCCAGCCAAGCGTTCGGCAACGTAGCCGCAGCCCTTTGCACCATCATCAAGTACCTCAAGGGCCCCATAGGGCTTGGGGTCATCGTCCTGATGTTCGCCATCGGTGGCATCAGCCTGGCCATCGGCGGGCGCAACGCCCTGCCCCTCATGATCGGGGCGGGGATTGGCGGCATCATCGTGGCCGCCGCCCCTTATTTCGCCAAGATGTTCATCAACCCCAGCGAGAGCCTTCCTCAGGCTTGTAACAACGTCCTCTAAGGAGGGAGAGATGCTCAGGCTTCGGGTGTGGCGGCTTTACCAGCCCCTGACGCTCCTGGGGCTAGAGATGTGGCAGCTCTTCGTGGGCATGGTGGCCATGGTCCTGGGGCTTCAGCTGGGGGGGATGCTGCCACACCCGGCTCTGGGCCTGGTCTTGGCCGGGGCTATGGGCTACGCCGCCATCAAGTTCTCCGACCGGCTCAAGCTCCTTTACCCCGGGGCGAGCCTCTGGCAGGAGATCACCTGGCTAACCCAGAAGGAGCGGTACCGGCCCGAGCGGGACGAGGACACCACGCCCCTGATCTATGACGAGCGCTTCCAGGACTAGCCTTTTCGGTAAGGCGCGGGAGGACTCCCTGACCGCGCTTTTGCCCTACTGGGAGATCCAGGACGGCCTCATGGTTCTGAACGACGGCCGAGTGGAGCTGGGGGTGGGCCTGGAGATGTCCCCCACCCTCTTCGTCCACACAGCCTATATGGAGGGCTTCGTGGGGGTGGTGAAGAGCCTCTTGCGCTCAGGGGTGCCCGAGGGTACCAGGGCCAGGCTCATCGTGGAGGTCTCCCCCGCCCACCCCTCCCGGGTGCAGCACTACGCCGCGGGGTGGGCCCCCTCTCACCCCACGGCCCGCTTCCTGCACGAGCGGCGGGCCGAGGCCTGGTGGTCCAGGTGGCAGCGGGAGGAGATCCTGGAGAAGCGGATCTACCTCACCGTGCTCTTCGGGAAGCGCCGGGGGAGGCGGCGCATCCCCTTCACCAAGGAGGAGTGGCAGGAGGTGGTGGCCGAGGCCAAGCGCATCCAGGAGCGCATCGTCCAGATCGCGTCCGCCTACCGCATCCGGGCCTTCCCCTTGGGGGACCAGGACATATTCGCCCTGGCCTACCGCTACCTGAACCCCGCCCTGGCCCTCTCGGAAGTTCCCGAGTACCGCCAGACCTGGCAGCGCTACCCCAGGGAGGCCATCCGGCGCATAGAGTCCCTGAGGCCCCCCACGCTGAGAGCCCAGCTCCTCAAGGGGGAGGTGGACAACAGCTACCGGGACGCCCTCTACGTGGGGGGCATGTGGGCCGGCATCCTCTCCATGTACACGGTGCCGGACGAGACCTACGCCGAGATGGGGGACGTGCTGGCCTTGGCGGGGGGGAGCCGCTTCTACCTGGTCATGGACTTCCTCCACGAGCCCCACGAGCTGGCCCTCAGGGCCCTCAAGGCCAGGGCCAGGCGGTACTACTCCGCCAGCCAGTCGGGCACCTACGTGGACCCCAACGTGCGGGTGGGCCAGGTGGAGACGGAGGGGGCCATCACCCACATCTCCCAGACGGGGGTCCCTCATAGCACCTGGGTCTGGGGCCATGGCCGTCTTCAAGTCCTTGGGCCCCCCGGTACGCCTCCCTCCCCCGGGAGGGGCACCGGGTCCTGAGGGAGATCCTCCAGGAGGCCCTCCGCCGCCTGGAGCGGGCCC
>NZ_LHCI01000107.1:35019-52909 GCF_001280255.1 Thermus aquaticus
TGCAGGTTCATCAGCTTCTACGACCTGGGGTCCGTGCGCTGGCTGTGCACCGCCCACCGGACGGTCAAGAAGGCCATACGCTACTTTGACCAGCTCCAGTACATGTGGGAGGACTTCAAGAGCCAGGCCATGTACTACGGCACCGGCCTGGCCTTGGACTGGCTGGGGAAGAGCCTGGGCCTGCACCAGCTGAACCCCCTGGTGGACGAGGTGGACCGGGCCCTGGACGGCTTCATGAGCGACATCCGGCGGCAGAAGAACGCGATCCTCAGGGCCTTGGCCAGGGCGAGGCAAAAGCAGCTGGCGGAGATCTACGGCTGGACCCCGGACGGGGACCCCCTCTACTGGGGGCCTGAGTGGTGGGCCAAGCTCATCTCCGGGGTGGTGCCCCAGCTGGGCTTCCAGGCCACGGAGCAGAGCCTCAAGGACCTCCAGCGCACGGCCCAGCTCCTGGAAAACCAGTCCCGGGTGGCCGAGAACGTTCAGAACCAGCAGGAGAACACCAAGCCGGAGAACGTCTTCCAGGACCTCTGGGACACGCTGGGGGCCGTCTGGAACTTCATCAGCGAGGCCATTCAGAAGGGCTGGACTGCCCTCACCGGTATAAGCGGCGCCAGCGCCGACGCGGGCGTACCCCTACCCACGGCGGGCCCGGCCGCCCCTCAGAGCGCCTCCACCCCCCAGGCCGCGCCCTCTGCCCAGAGCAACCCCAGCGCCCAGGGGGCCGTGAGGGCCGCCTCGGGCAACGACCCCACCACCCCCGGCATCTCCGAGACCCTCATCGCCGAGGCCGAGAGCGCGCCCTCCACCCGGGAGGTGACGGAGGTGCTGGTGAAGGGCTTTGCCGAGATGCTTCGCCTGGAGGGCATGAACAGCATGCGGGCCATCCAGGAGATGCGCAACCTGGCTGCCCAGCAGGCCATGACCGTGGAGCAGCTTTCCCAGGTCAACCAGAACCTGGTGGAGCTCATCAAGAAGCAGGAGCAAAGCGCCGAGGACCAGCTTCGCCAGGCTATGGCCATGGTGGCCTCCCAGGCGGAGAAGACCTCGGCCAAGTACGTGGTGGCCGGGGAGGCCCTGGCCATGCTGGCCCGGCAGTGGCGGGCGGGGGCCGGCACCCCCCCCAACACCCGAGGTGGCCCGTGAAGCTTGACCGCATCCTGCTGGCGCTTTTGCCCTTCGCCTTCCTCCTGGCCCTGGCCGACCCACCGCCCATGCCTCAGGGCCAGATAGACCAGGGGGTCAGGGACTTTGTCCTGGGAGTCCTGGGGGCCATGCTGAACCTCAACGACTGGATCGCCCTCTTCCAGGCCTCCCTCAGGGACTTCCAGAGCGGGGCGTACTCCATCGGGCGGGGGCTCATCGTCCTGGGCCTGGTCTGGGGTCTGATCCGGGCGGTGTACTACGGCAGCCTCGAGGAGGTCCTCGCCAGCATGGCCCGGGTGGTCCTGGCGGGGGCCTTCCTGTGGTTGGGGGAGGCCCTGGACAGCGCCTTCGGGGGAACCGACGGCATCTACAAGGCCGTTACCAACACGTTCCGCACCGAGATGGCGGACGCCATCACGGAGGCCTCCAACAACCTCAAGGCCCTAGGGACGGTCATCAACCCCCTCTTCACCATCGTGGCCATCGTGGAGGCGGGCATCACCCACATAGCGGGCACGGCCCTGAACGAGGGCGCCAACAGCCCGGAGTGGGTGCAGAAGGTGCTCGCGGGCATCGGGGCGGCCAGCCAGCTCCTCAACCCCGCTTCCTTGATGATCCTGCCCTTCATCGTGATCACCATGGTCCTCACGGTGATCATCAGCACCATGTTTCTCCTGGCCAGCGCCTTCTGGCCCATCGTGGCCGGGAGCCTGGCCCTGCCCATCGGCCTCGGGCCGAGCCTCTTTGGGCGGTGGCTCAGCGTGGTGGTGTGGGCCTTCATCATGGGGGCCATCGGGCCCTTCGTGGTGCGGGCCGGCCTGGAACTCGGGGTCTCCCGGCCCGCCGCCTACATCGCCAGCCAGGCCAAGGAGATCGTGGACAACACCGTGAGGGAGCTGAAGACCCAGTTCCGGGAAAACCGGCGCATCGTGGCGGAAAGCATCTACCAGGTCTCCGCTCAAAACGGCTGGGACCCCACCAAGTGCGGCTACGAGGTCTTCATCGACACCGACGGCAAGATGAACTGGCGGCCCACGCAGGCCAACATCACCGACCAGATCTTCTCTGCCCGGGCCTGCACGATCCTCACCTGGGAGGTGCGCAAGAACTACATCCGGGACGCCGGGGTGATGGTGGTGGGCTTGGGTAAGGGCCTGGTGGACATGTTCCAGGCCTGGGCCCAGACCCTGATGATGACCGTGGGCGGCATGGCGGCGGGGCTCCTCATCGCCGGGTACCTGGCCAGCCTGGTGGCCACCTTCTTCGGGGGCCTGGGGCTGGCGGTAACGGCGGCGGCCTTGGGCTACGCCACCCGGACGGCCGCGGGGGCCATCGCCGGCATAGGCGGCGTGGGCGCGGCGGTCGGAGAGGTGGGCCAGGGCCTGGCCGGCGCCGCCAGGAGCGCGGCGGGGGCGGCGGGAGCCGCCGGGAGCGCCTTGGCTTCGGCAGGCGCCCGAGCGGTGGAGCGGGTTGGCGGGTGGGTGATGGACCGTAGCCCAAGCGGCCTGCCCCCCAGCTACGAGCGCACCACCGAGGCCCCTCCCGCCTGGATGCACCGCGGAGGTGCGGAGAGCGTGCCCATGGTGGTCAGGGGTGGCGGCACCTCCATCACCGCTGGGGGTGAGGGAAGCCCCAGGTACACCATTCCCCAGGCGAGTCCGCCCGTGAGCTATAGGGGAGGCCCCGCCCCCGTGGCCTCTGAGGGCTGGATCTCCCGGGCCGCCGAGGCCAGGCCGCCTTCGGTGCAAGGGAGCGGGCCCACAGAGCCAACCATTCCGGCAACAGGGCCGACCGCCCCGACCGGCGGGACGCCCTCCTACGAGCCACCCGGGCGGTGGGCTGGGCGGAGCGGGAACTGGGTAAAGCCCCCTGATAAGAATGACGGGTGAGGAGGCGAAGCCATGAAGGTTTGGGTTGACGAGATCGCCAAGTGGGTGGTGGCCGAGCCGCTGCCCCCCGTGGAGTACGGGATGGACGAGGGGGCCCTCGAGGCCCTTCTGGCAAGGCCCCTGGCCCCGGAGAACCCGGGCCGGTGGGTGGCGCGGGGGGCCCTTTGGGTCAAGAGGGAGCCTTTACCCGCCTTGGAGTACAGGATGGACGAGGCGGAGCGGGCGGCCCTCTTGGAGAGGGCTACCGCCCCCAGAAACCCAGGCCGGTGGATTGACCGGGCCCGGAAGGATGCAGGAAAGCCTCTTTGAAACCCCGCCCTGGCTGAAGGCCCTCAGGGCTTTTGGCTTCCTCTTCTTCCTCGCCAGCCTGGCGGCCACCTTCTACGTGGGGCTTCGGGGGGGCCTCGAGGCCGCCGACCAGATGGCCAAGGCGGGGTGGGACGCCGCCATCGGCCGGCCCGGGGCCAGGGGCCTGGAGTTCGCCGCCGCCTGCATGTTGCGGGTGGACTCCCCTTGCGGGGCCGCCCTCAACGACCTCTGGATGGCCCGGCTCAACTACGACCTCCTCAGGCTCCTCCTGGTGGTGGGCTTCGTAGGGGGCCTTTCCCCCTTCGTCTACCAGCCCAAGCGGCCCAGGAAGCTTCCCGGCCTGGGGAGGTGGGCCACGGAGGCGGACCTGGCCCCCTACCTGACCCCCAAAGGCGCTGGGTGGTACGGCCAGGTGGGGCGGCGGCCGGTCCGGGTCCCCGAGGCCCAGCGGGTGGCCCACACCCTGGTGGTGGGCAAGCCCGGCCACGGCAAGACCTCGGGCTACTACCTGCCCAACCTCCTCCTGGACGCCAAAGACGGGTGGGGCGCCATCGTCTACGACCTCAAGTTCCCCGACCGTGGGGGGCTCATGGAGGCCATGGCCTACTACGCCCACCACGGCCGGCCCGTCTACCCCTTCACGCCCTGGGGGGAGAGGTCCTTCCGCATCAACTTCTTGGAGGGCGCGGAGGACATCACCCAGGCCAAGCTCATCGCCGAGATCTTCGTGCCCCGAAACCCCAAGGTGCCGGACTCCAAGGAGTTCTACCCCGGGCTGGAGCGGACCCTCCTCCAGGGCCTCATCCACGCCGAGGGGGTGGAAGGGCGGTACTCCCTGGCCCACATCTACCGGGTCCTGGGGGACGGGGTGGCCGGCCTCAAGGCCTACGTGGAGGTGCGGCCCTACCTGCAGGTGGAGCTCAAGACCCTCCTGGAGATGCGCCAGGACCAGCTGGCGGGGATTCTGAACGGGGCCAGGAACCGGCTTTCCATATGGCTTGACCCCGGCCTGGCCGCCTGCACCGAGCCGGGGCCCATGGAGGTCCCCTGGGACCGCTTCTTTGAGGAGCCCTCCCTGCTCTACATCGGCGTCCCTCAGGAGCTCATCGGCGACAACGCCTCGGGGTACGTGCTCCTCAAGCTCCTCAAGCGCATCGTGGACCTCAAGACCCTGCAGTACGCCAACCGCCACGGCGGCAGGCTCAAGGTGCCCCTCTCCGTGTACTGGGACGAGTTCCCCAACTTCGGCTTCCTCCCCGGGATCAAGGAGAACCTGGGGACCATGCGCTCCAGGCGGGTGGCCTACCACATCGCCGTGCAGAACACCGACCAGGGCCGGGCGGTCTACGGGGACGACGAGTGGGAGGCCATAGAGGGCACCTTCGCCCAGCGGGTCTACTTCCTCTCCGGGCTTTCCGACAACGACGCCGCGCGGCTTTCCGAGGTCCTGGGGCAGACCACGGTCGTGCAGGAGGCCCGGGGCGTGAGCCGGAAGGGGGTCCTGCCCTTCCCCACGGGCCGCACCATGGGCGAGCGGGAGGTGGCCAGGCCCCTCCTTTCCCCCGAGGAGATGCGCACGAGCCGGAAGGGGGAGGCAGTGGTCCTCCTGGAGGGCACGCCCCCGGCCCGGATAGAGCTCTTCGGCATGTGGCGGAAGGAGCACCTCCTGCACGGGCTTTGGGCCAAGGCGCGAAAGGCGGAGCCTCCCCAGGCGGGGGCCCCGGTGCCGAGGGAGCAGGTGCGGGTGGTGCCGCCTTCCTCCAGCCAGGGGGTGGGCGCCCCCGACACCGCTCCCTGGGCCGCCGACCCCTCGAGGCCCGAGGCCCTTCTCCTCTACCTGGAGGCCCTGACCCGGCGCACGCCCCGGTTCAAGCGCTACTACGCCGGGACCCAGACCACCCGGCTGGACTTCTACCTCCCCTCGGACTTCCCCCTGCCCGAGCCGGCCTGGGCCAAGCTGGGCTGGTGCGAGATGGAGGGCGAGAGGCTTTCCCTGACCCAGAAGGGCCTCCAGGCCATGGAGGAGGCGGACCGGGAGGGCGCGCGGGCCCTGGTGCGCTGGTGCCGGGTGCTGGAGCGCTGGTACAAGGCCCACGGCGAGCCCCCGCCCGAGGTGGTGGCCTTCCCCAGGGGGGAAGGGGAGAGGGTCCTCCTGGGCCGGGTGTGCGGCGAAGCGGTGGAGGTGCGGGATGAGGAGATTCTGGTTCGTCCTGGTCTTGGCCTTGGGGGTCTCCGCTGCCCAAGGCGAGGTGAAGGCCCTCACCCCTCAGGAGGCCTCGGAGATCGTCAAGCGGGCCACGGCGGAGGTCCTGGTGCAGATGAGCCTCCTGGACCTGAAGCCCATCGCGGAGGCCCTGAGGGAGGTGAGGGTGCAGAGGGGGGTGAAGGTGTACTTGCTCACCACGACGGAGGGGCTAACCCATAGGGCCAGCTACGCGCCCTCCTTGGCCCTGGCCGGGGTGGTGGTGCGCTTCGCCCCCAGGGTGGAAGGGGAGTTCCTGGTGATAGACCGCCGGATGGGCCTGGTCCTCAGGCGGGACTACATCGGCCACACCCTGGAGGAGGCCAGGCCCGAGCCCCTGGTGGAGCGCTTCTACTACGCCTTCCTGAGGGCCACGCCCTTCGCGGTGGAGGAGTGGGTGCACAGGCTTTACGTGCAGGAGTACCTGAGGAGGTCAAGGTGATGAAGGACCTGGAAAGGCTTGGGCAGACCTTGGGCAAAGGGGTGATGGTTTTGGGAATCGTCCTTGGGGTCCTCTCCCTGGCGCGCTTGGACGGGACGGGGCTGGGCGTGGGGGTGATGCTCCTCCTCTACGGCCTGGGCCTGACCCTGCTGGCCGGGGTCTACGGCGAGCTCAGGGCGGTCCGGGCGGCCCTGCAGCGCCCGGAACACCGGAAGGGAGAAGAGCTCGTGCGGTGATGCGCAAAGCCCTCGTCCTCCTTGTCCTCTTGGGTCCAGCCCTGGCCTGCGGGTACGTCCCGAAGGACCTCTGGGCCAAGACCTGGAAGTACGCCAGGGCCTGGGGGATAGACCCCTACCTCCTCGCCGCCGTGGTGTGGGTGGAGTCGGGGTACTGCCCCCAGGCCGTGGGCAAGGCCGGCGAGGTGGGATTGGGGCAGTTTATGCCCGGCACTTGGCAGCGGACCACCGGGGCCCCCCTGCATTGGCGGCGGGACCCCGACTGGGCCCTTTGGGCCACGGCCAAGCACCTGAGGGAGCTTTGGGAAGCTCACCGGGACTGGAGGAAGGTTTTGTGGGCCTACAACGCCGGTTCGGGGGCGGTGCTTTCCGGGAGGGTGCCCGCCAGCACCCTGGCCTACGCCGAGAGGGTCCTGGCCACCTACCGGCGGTTCGTGAGCGGGCGGAGGGGATGATGGGCCTCGAGGGGGTGCCGGCGGTTCGGTTTTTGGAGGCCGTGGGCAGGGAGTTCGCCAGGCCCGAGGTCTGGGCCTACCTGGGCTTCGGGGCCTTCTCGGGCTACGCCCTAGGGCGGTTCGCGAAGGCCGTGGTGCCCTGGGTGGCCCTCTTCTACCTGGGGGCGGTCCTCACGGGCCACGCCAGCCCGGAGGTCCTCTTCCTGAGGCTCCACGAGCTCATGGAGCGGGCCTGGGCGTTCCTCTCTGGCCTCAACGGGGGCCTCCTCCTCGGGCTTGGCCTGGGCGTCCTTTCTGGGCTTTCGGACAGGTGAACCATGGTGCGGGTACGAGAAGGGTTTGAGCAGGAGTTCGCGGCCCTGATGCAGAAGCTACCTCCCTGGGTCCGCCAGGAGGTGGAGGGCTATGGGCCCCAGTTGGAGGAGATCGCCATGGACCTGGGGGCCCGGCTGGCGTACACCGTGGACGGGGAGGCCCGGTACTCGGAGCGGGAGGTGAGCAAGGAGGACCTCCAGTTCGTCCTGCACCGGGTGGGGGGCTTCAAGGAGAACAACAGGGCGGGGATAGAGGGCACGCTGCACCGGGTCTCCCGCATCCAGTCGGCCCTGGGGGAGATGACGGGCATCACCATCCGAGTGGGGAAGTTTGTGGAGGGCGTGGCCGAACCCCTCAGGCCCTACCTCCTGGACGGCCAGGGGAGCATCCTCCTGGTGGGGCCGCCCAGGACGGGGAAGACGACCCTCCTCCGGGACGTGGTGCGCATCCTGGCCGAGCGGTGGGGGTCCCGGGTCCTGGTGGTGGACACCTCCAACGAGATCGGCGGAGACGGGCTCATCCCCCACCCCGGGATCCGCCCCGCCCGGAGGATGCAGGTGCCCGACCCGCCGGCCAAGACCCAGGGGCGCATCATCTACCAGGCCATCGCCAACCACTCGCCGGAAATCGTGGTGGTGGACGAGATCGGGTACAACGAGGACGTCTACGAGTGCCTTACCGCCTCCAGGCGGGGGGTGCGGGTGGTGGCCACCGCCCACGGGGAGAAGCTCCTGGACGTCCTGGAAAACCCCGCCCTGCACCCGGTCCTGGGCGACCCGGACCTCAAGGCCAGGGAGCGCCGCTCAAGGCCGTCCTTCCAGATGGCCCTGCAGGTGGTGGGCAAGGGGCGCTTCGTCCTCTACCCGGACCTGGCCAAGGCCCTGGACGAGCTGCTGGAGGGCAACGAGCCCGAGGGCATCCGGCTGGGGAACTGGCCGCCCGGCCCAGCCTCCCAGGGTTGACCCTTCCACCCTTTAGGCAACTTAGTGTTGCCATAAAGCCCACCTTCTTGTAGGCTAAGGGTGCTATGGCGCAGCGCTACGCTAGGCCGTTGGCGGGGCTGGCCCTGATGGCGGGCCTGGCCCAGGCGCAGATGGCGGACGTGCCCAAGGGGCATTGGGCGGAGAGCGCCGTGAGGGCCCTCTTGGAGCGAGGCATCCTCACGGGGTACCCGGACGGGACCTTCAAGGGCACCCAGGCGGTGAACCGTTACGAGGCCGCCACCATGCTCTACCGGGCCTACCTGACCTGGCTGGAGGAGGTCCTCTCCAAGGTGCGGGCCGCCCTGGAGGAAGAGGGCCTGGCCCCGGAGCGGGTGGCCCAGCTTTACGCCCAGGTGGCCGAGCTACAGGAGGTCCTGCCTGAGGTCCAGAAGGCGCTGGCGGAGTACGGGGTGCGCTTCGAGGCTTTGGAAGCGGACCTGGAGGAGATGCGCCAAGCCCTCCTGGCGGCCCTGGACGCCAAGGGGGACCTGGAGGCGCTCAGCAAGGAGGCGAAGGGCCTTGGGGGCAGGGTGGCCGCCCTGGAGGTGGGGCTTGCGGAGCACCGGGCGAGGCTTCAGGCCCTCGAGGCCCGCCTTCAGGCCGTGGAGCGGGCGGTGGAGGAGCTGGCCAAGGAGGTGCGGGGCAACGAGGAGGCCCGGGTCAAGGACGCCCAGGCCACCGGCAAGCGCCTCTACGCTGTGGAGGAGAAGACCAAGGCCTTGGAGGGGGCGATCCAGGCCAGGCCCACCGGCGAGGTCTACACCGGGGTGGGAGAAGGGGGGCCCTTCGGCGGCCTGGCCCTGGCGTGGGGCGGCGCCCAAGTGCGCCTGGGCACGGACGGGGCCCAGGCCCGGCTCACGGAGGGCGGCCTGGAGCTGGCCTTCAGGGCCCAGGACCGGAGGGAGGCCACGGCCCGCTACAGCCTCTTTGAGGGCATCCGCCTGGTGGGGGAGCTTGGGGCCGGGGACGGGAGGTACTACTTCGGGGCCTTCTACGTGGTCCACGACCCCAAGGGCGGCCTCCTGCCCGGCGTCCACGCCCGGCTGGGGGCGGGGGCCGGCCTGGTGGCCGGGGAGCCCGGGCGGTACTGGGTGGAGGCGAGAGGCGGGGCCCTCCTGGGGCCCCTGGACCTGAGCCTGGGTTTTGGGCGCTACTGGGGCCAGGGGGGCGGGGACACGCCCTTCGCCGCCCTCTTCGCCACCCTGACCTATCCCGGGGACGTGGTGGGGGCCCTCAGCCTGGCCTACGCGGTGCCCCAGGAGGACATCGGGCGGGACAGCGCCTTCCAGGTGGAGGCCTCCCTGGAGGGGCGCCTGCCCCCCTTCCGGGTGAGGGTCCTGGCCGGGTACCGGGACGGCCTCCTGGGGAGCGGCGTGGCCTCCCACGTAGACCGCTACCGGTTCACCACGGCCACGGGCTTCTACGGGGGGGTGCGGGTAGGCTATGAGGTTCGCTTCTAGGCTTTTCCTCCTCGCCCTGCCCCTCCTGGGAGGGTGCGCGGAGCTCCAGCGGGAGTTCCAGGGCCCGGCCCGGCTGGAGCTGGCCGGGGTCAAGGCCGGAGCGTGCGCCACCGTCAAGGTGGCGGGCCAGGCCAGCACCCGGTGCGATAGCTACACCTTCCGCTTCACGGGCCTATCCGGTCGCTACCCGGTGGAGGTCCTCGTGGAGTGGCAGGGCCTCCAGGTCCAGGGCTACCGGGGGGAGGTGGACCTGGCCCCGGGGGCCACGGCCAGGGTGGAGGTGGAGCGCAGCACCCTCACCCTGGAGGTGGAGGCCACCTGGGCGGGGAGCGGGGCCCAGTACGAGGCCTGGGTCCCAGGGGACTACGCCTTCGGCGTGAGCGCCTACCCCGACCCGGCGCCGGGGGGCCTCGAGGGGATGGTCCTGGTCTACCGGGGCGGCAGGACCCTCCGGGTGCCCACGGCCCCCAGGGCGGTGGTGCGGGTCCTGGACGGAGCGGCGGAGGCCAGGGCGGTGGTGGAAAACCCCACCGACGGGATGCGGGTGCGGGTCCCAGAGCCCACCTACGCCCCCATCGTCCTCACGCCCAGCGGCTTAGTGGGCGGGGTGAGCTGCGTGGCCGCCTACGTGGGCTCCTTGGAGGCGGTCCGGTCCTGCACCCCGCCCTTCTCTCTGAAGTTGACCCCGCCGGACGGGCAGAGCCGGGAGGTGGTCCTCAGGGCCTATCGGGACGGCTTCGCCTACCAGGAGGGGCGGGTGGTGGCGCGAAGCGGGGATAGCCTCCAGGTGCCCATGAGCAGGAAGCGGGTGGCCGTGGTCCTCACCGCCCCGGGCCTGACCGTTGACCAGACCGCCTACGGGGAGGTTTGGCTCAGGCCCGAGGACCAGGAGGGCGTGGCCCTATACGGCGACCCGAGCCCCGATGGCTTTCCCGGCTACCGCCTGGCGGACCGGGCCGTGGTGGTGAACGGGGAGGCGCTCCTCTCCGTGCCCACGGGGAGGTTCGTCCTCTTCCGGGTGGTGCAGGTCGGGGGCGTTCGCCAAGGGGTTGTGGACCTCGTGGAGGAGGAGAGGAAGGTGGTGGTGCCGTGATGGCGGGGAAGGTGAGCCCCCGGGAGGTCCTGAGCCTCCTGGGCCTCCTGGCCGTTGGGGGCCTAGGGGCCTGGTTCCTCAAGGAGCTGGTGGGCCAGGGGCTCGTCCCCTTCTTCCTGCTCCTCACCCCCCTTTTGCGCCGGGTCTTCGCCGGGCGGGTGGGGGTGTACCACGGGGGATGGGTCTTGGGGCTGGCCACGGCCACCGTGTGGCACCTGGGCGGCCCCTACGCCGCCTTGGGGCACATGGCCCTGGTCCTCGTGGCGGACGCCTTCTTCCGCAAGGAGGAGGAGGGGTACGGCTTCTTCTACACCTACTTTCCCGCCCTCGTGGCCTTCTACGCGCTTTTGGGGGTCTAATGCAGGCCTTGGAGCAGGTTTGGGAACGGATTCAGGAGAAGCTCGCGGCCATCTACCCCGAGGTGGCCGAGGAGATCGTGCGCAAGGCCCGGGAAGGGGGGGTGAGCCGCCGGGCCCGGGAGGCGTACCGGGAGCTCACGGGGCGGTCCTACGTGACCCCGCTGGAGGAGCCCCTTCTGGCCGTGGCCTCGGAGCTGGTGGCGCAACGCCTGGCCGAGAACTACCGGGCTGCCCTGACCCTCCTCGGGGTGGGGAGTCAAGGGGAGGAAGCCCAAGGGGCTGGCGAGGCGGCCCCTCCCCCTCCGAGTGAACCGCCAGATTCCTCCACGGACGCCGGGCCGGAGGCCACGGACACCAGCCCGGAGGCCGCAGAGGGAGAGGACCCCCGGGTCCGAGCCGCCAAGAGGGACGAGCAGAGGTGGCGGGAGGCCTACCGCCTGGTCTTCGGCGAGAACCCGGAGGAGGACCCCCTCCTCTACCAGGAGAGGCTGAGGCAGGCCCTGGCCTTCTACCGGCAGGAGCGGGGGCGGAGGGCGGCCTTCGAGGAGGTCAAGGCTTTGGAGGAAAGGGTGCGGGCCTACGGGGAGAGGGCCCAGGCCCTGATAGGCTCCTTGCCCGAGGTGGAGGAGGCCGGGTGGGGCACGGGGTACGAGGCGGCCCTGATCCAGTTGGGCCGCCTCACCGCCCAGGTGGAGGAGCTGGCCCGCAAGCTGGCCCGGCTGGAGGACCGGCTGCAGGACCTGGCCACCTCCCAAGGGGGCCTCAAGGCGGGGCTCCTTGAGGTCCAGGGGGCGGTGCGGGAGCTTAGGGGCGCCCTCGAGGGGCTGGAGAAGGGCGGGGGCGGGCGCCGGGCCGAGGACCTGATCCGCCAGGCCAAGGCGGAGATGACTGCCCACCTGGAGGACCGCCTGCAGGCGGAGACGGCCATGATCCGCGCCGAGTACGACCTGAGGATGAAGGCCCTGGAGGAGTGGGCCAAGCGCATCACCGAGCAGTTCCGGCGGATAGTGGGAGCCAGGGCTAAGGGCAAAGGGCTTTTCGGGCTCTTTGGGGGTGAGGGATGAGCGAGGTGCCCAGGGACGCGGTGGCCCTGCAGGCGGGGGACGTGGTCTTCGTGGTCCCCCGGAGCATGTTCCGCGGAGACGTGGAGGGCGTGGTCCAGGTGGGGGAGCACCAGGTACCCGCCAAGGTCATCTACGCCGCCTGGGCCCTGGGGGCTGACCAGGGGATGAAGGTGGGGTTGGCCACGGGCGGCGCCCTCACCCTGCTCCTGGTCTTGGCGGTCCGGGGAGCGGCCACCTTGTGGCGGAGGTACACCTCGTGGCGGCGCGCCTGATAGCGCAAGCGGGAATCGCCGCGGCGGCTATGCCCGTGGTGGGCTTCATCACGGGCAAGGTGGTGGGGGAGGCCTCCAAGGCGGAGCCCCTCCTGGCGGGGATGGGGGTGGTGGTCTACGCCATCGCCCTGGCGGCCAGCTACGCCCACCTGAGGCACTACTACAGCCGCTTTGACGCCCCAGGGGTCAGGGCCAGCCCCTTTATCGCCTTCGCCGTGGAGCTGGCCACCTTCTACCTTTCCTTCGCCAGCGTGGTCCTGGAGTCCCGGTGGGCCCTCTTTGGGAGCCTCATCGGAGCGGGGGTGGTCTTCTGGGGGAACCTGACCTCCATGGCCCTGGGCCTGGCCTACCGGGCGGGGGCGGAGGCCAAGGAGGTGGCAGAGGTTCATGCCCCCAAAGTGGCCCCTGCCCCCAGGGAAGAGGCCCTGCCACACAGGGTCCTGAACGGCGAGAGCGGGCCGGCGGGCGAGGCCGTAGAAGCGGAGGTGGGGGGCCTCGCAGTTCATTTGGGGGAAGGGGGCCCCAAAGAGGCCCTGGACGAGAGGGACCAGAGGCTTTTCCAGGCCTTGAGGGCGGGCCCTAAGGGCCCCTCGGTCCTGGCCAGGGAGCTTGGGGTTTCCCCTTCCACCGTGCTCTACCGGCTGAAGCGCCTGGAGGGCTTAGGCCTGGTGGAGAAAGCCGATGGCGTCTACCGCCTCAAGGAAACCCCTTCCGCCTGAAGCCATAGGGGTCCTGGCCGGGGTGCTGGAAGGCCCCTACGGCGGGCTTTTCACGGGGGGCCTGTTCTGGCGCAGGCCCGACTGGCGGGTGGCCTTCTTCTCCGGCCTGGGGTGGCTCACGGCCGGGATGCCGGGAAGCCCGCCCCTCCTGGCCCTCTGGATAGGGCAGGGCGTCTTGGAGCTGTGGCGGCGGGGGCGGTGGTCTAGGGTCCTGGCGGTCCTGGGCTTCGCGGCGGGAGGACTCCTCTTCCGCTTCCTCTGGCTGGCCCCCTTGGGGGTGGTGCTGGCGGAGGTGGCCCGAGAGCGGCGGCACCAGGGCCTTGCGCTTGGCGGCCTGGCCCTGGCCGGGCTTGGGGTTTACGGGCCCACGGGCCTCCTTTTGCCCTTGGGAGCCTGGTGGGTGGCGCGGCTCCCCTGGCGGGAGGGGGGCCGCTTCCGGGGGATGGACCTGCCGAGCTTCCTGTACGGAGCGGCCATGCTCCTCAGGAACATGGCGGCCACGGCCCTGGGGTGGCGATGAGCGGCAAGGACCTGGCGCTCCTTGGGCTCTTCCTGGTGGCGGGGCACTTCCTGCACCGGGCCCTGGTCTACTGGCGCTACAGAAAGGTGGAGGCCCCCCTCGAGGCCGGCGCCTTCGCCGAGGAGGCCCTGAGGCGGTACCTGACCGGCTTCAGGGTGAGAGTGGGCCGGCGCAACGGGGTGCGCTTTGGGGAGCGGGAGGTGCGCCTCACGGAGGCGGTGATGCGGGGGCGGAGCCTCTACCACCTGGCCGTGGCCGCCCACGAGGTGGGGCACGCCCTGCAGTGGCGGGCCAGGGAGGAGCTGGTGCGGAACACCCAGGCGGCCCTGACCCTGGGCTTTGGCCTCCTGGTCCTGGGCTTCCTCCTGGGGCCGACCGAGCTTTCCGCCCTCATGGTCTTCGGGGGCTACGGCTTTGTGCTTCTTAGTCTGCCCCTGGAGTTGGACGCCAACCGGAGGGGCCTCGAGGCCTTGCCCCCGGAGGTGAGGGAAGGGGTGAAGCGGGTGATGACGGCCCTGACGGCCTCCTACCTGGTGGTGCCCCTGGGGGGGATGTTGATGGTGGCGGGGTGGTTGATGGGGCGGTCTTAGCTACAAGCCGGAGGTGTTGGCTCGGGCTTGTAGCTAAGAAGGTGGAATGTTTTTCCCCGGGGCTTGGCTTTCACCCCGGGGTGCCATGGAAAGGTACTGAGGCTTTCCGCCCTGATAATACCAGGTCAGGCCTCGGTTTTGGAAGGGGGAAGGACGACCGCCTCGGCCCCCTTCTCGGTGTTCCTGACGCGGAGGCTGCCTCCCGCTTCGGCGGCGGCTTTGAAGGCGCTGAGCCAGGCGTGGGTCTGGGGGGCGTCCCTGAGGTCCACGTCCAGGTAGGGGCCCTCCTGGTCCTCGCCTATGGTCATGCGGATCAGGTCCTCCTCCCCGTGGTTCTTGGCCACGGCCTGGAAGAAGCCCGCCAGGTCCACCAGGTAGTCCACGTCCAGCCCCTTGGGACGGGCGTACTCGCGGAACACGGTTTCCAACATGGGAACATCATAGCACAACCAGAAGAGATTGCCTTGATAGGCAAGGTATGGTAGCCTAAAACTGCCATGGAGAAGGTACTGATCTTCGAAACGGAGGAGGCCAAGGTGCGGTGGATGAAGGCGCTGGAAAAGGCCACCTTCGGCAGGGCCCTCGCTGAGGAGGACCACGGGTGGCCCAAGCCGGCGCTCAGGATCCGGGGCGCGACGCCGTCCCAGATCATGGCCGCCTCCACCTGGGCCGGCTTTGAGCCGGTCTGGGAGGGCTAAGGCTTTCCACCTTCCACCCACGCCCTAGGGGGATTCCCTTATCCTCCTGGGTACTTTCTTTTGGCGTGCGGGGGGGCCTTCTCGTGGGGCGGGTACCCTTCCCCGAGGGCCCCTCGGAGTAGAGTGGAGGTGAGGCTATGAGCCCTATTCGCGAGCAAAACCGGCGGCTGGCCCTGAGGGGCTTAGGACTGGCCCTTCGGAGCCGCTTCTTCTGGGGGGTGGTGGCCGCGACCCTGGTGGTGGAGTTCTTCCGCACCAACCCCGACATGGGGCGGTTTCTCCTTCAGATGGGCCTCTTACTGGCGCTTATCGCCCTGGCCGCGGTCTTCCTCCGGGCCATACCTGGGGGCCTCTGGACCCCTTGGGACCCTGAATGGAGCACCTACTGGGAGACCCGGCGGATGCGGCGGGAGATAGAGGAGCTGCGCCGCGAGCTCCGGCGGCGCAAGAGGGAGTAAAACCTTTCGGCCCCCAGCGTCCCGCCAGGGGCCTACTCGGTGGAGGTCAATCTAGTACCGACAGGTCAGTCTCAGGCGAAGGCCCATCGGCCTCCTCATGTTAGCACTCCACCCCCTCTTTGGTCAACCAAGGCAACCTAATCTTGCCTTTTAGCAGGCCTGGTAATAGCATGGGGGTGGAGGTCAAAAATGGCAACCGACAGCGTCAGGCTCATGGCAGGCACAGTCAGGCTTTTGGGCAGCAGGGAGCAGGCCATGAGGGCGTTCGCGGCGGGGGGCTTCGAGGCGCTGGGGCGGCACTACTACGCCTTGGCGCTGAAGGAGGCCTTCGGCCGCTTCCACCTCCTTGGGGACGAGGCCCTGGACCTCGCCCAGGAGGTGGCCGCCCACATTGACCGCACTCTCAAGGCCTGGAGGGAGGGCAGGCGGAAGCTCAATCTCGCCTCCAAGAACCTGACCTTCTGGGTGATGGTGGAAGTGGACCGGGCTGTCCGGGAGTACTTCTACCGCACCCGGGGGTTGGGGTACGTGAACTCCCGACTCACCGCCCGCGTAAGGCGGGCGGCGGAGGACCTCAAGGCGGACCTTGGGCGTGAGCCTACGCCCGAGGAGATCGCCGAGAGGTTGGGGGTGCCCCTTGCGGTGGTGGAGGAGGCTTTGGCCCTGGCCGAGGCGGAGGAAATCCTCAGCCTCGACGACACCACCGAGGAAGGCACCCGGTACGAGGAGTTCGCGGGGTACGACCCCCACGAGAAGGAGCGGGAGGCGGCTCAGGCCTTCCTGGCCCTGGCGGAGGCGATTGAGAAGCATCGCCTCCGCGAAAAAATGGGGACCAGGGAGGTAGAGCTCCTGGACCGCTTCATGGCGGGGGAGACCCTCGAGGAGGAGGAGTTGGAGAGCCTTGCCGTAGCCCTCAAACAGGCCATGTCCAAGGCAGCGGCGGCTTAGGCCCAGAGGCACCCTTTGCCCTAGGGGGATTCCCTTATCCTCCTGGGGTACTTTCTTTTGGTGTTGCTAGCTGGACGATTAGGCGGTAGTATGAGGTTGGAGGTCAATCATGGTCAAGGTCAGTGCTTTGGCTTTGCGGCAGGCGGCTCAGGTGCAGGAGGTCCAGTCGGTGGAAGAGGCCCTCGAGGCCCTCAGGAAGCTCTGGAAGGAGGACGAAGGGGTGAGGAAGCTTCTCGAGGAGGCGGCCCGGCACGGCTACACCCTGGTTCAGACCAAGGACGTGGAGCCTGCCTTCGTGGCCGCCGTCCGCACCGCCCTCGCCAAACTCCGGGAGCGCCTGGGGGAGGAGAAGCCCTCCACGCTTAGGGTCAAGTACGACTCTAAGCGCAAGGAGGAGCGGAGCAAGCCCAAGCCCAAGCCCATGACCTGGGAATCCCCGGAAGGGGTGAGGTACACCGTGGAGGTGTACGACCTCACCCCCCGGGAGGAGAAGTACTGGGGCTTCCGGGACGCCCGGGTTGAGGACGCTCTGAGGTGGGTGGAGAGCTTCATCTCCATGGCCGAGTACGAAGAGGGGGCCTCCGTGTTGGAGGAGGCCCTGGAGTACGAGGACAACCCCCACTTTGAGCGGGACCTCATCCCCGAGGACCTGAAGGAAGACCTCCGGGTCATGGGTTGGGACGGTACCTTGAGGAGCCTCAGGACCCTGGTGGAGTCCCTCCCCGCCAGGGAGAAGGAGTTCAAGGAGAGGGTCCGGTCCATCACCGCCCTGGTGGACCGGGAGGAGGGGAAGGTACTGGCGGTTCAGACGCCAAATGGCTGGGGGATAAGGGAGGCCTCTAAGGCGGAGTGAACGCCGTCCTCTCCCTGGGCCTTCTGATGGAGGCCCTGGAGAAAGAGGACTGGCGCGCTGGAGAAGTGCGCCGCTACGTTGAGGACCTCAAGCCCTTCACTCCCGGCCTGATGGCGTCCCTGAACGCCATCGCCACCCTTCGCAGGGCCAAGTACCTCCTCGATGAGTTAGGGCGGGGAAGGAGGGTCGCCGTCTACCGCGACCCCTCCACCGGGGAGCCGGTCTACCGGACCCCGGTCATCGGATAGCCAGGTAGACACCCTTTTTGCCCCGGGAGGATTCCCTTATCCTCCTGGGGTTTTCGGTTCACCCCCCTTTCTTAGCTACACGGGCCTTTGCAGGGAAAGAGCTTGTAGCTAAGACCGGCCTGACCGGGCACCAGCGCGCACCCTCGTACAAGGGCGTGCACCCCCGTACACCCCCGTACACGCCTGTACATGCGCGGGCACGCACCCCGAAGCCCCCAAAGTGTTGCCATACACCTCCCCCTTTCCCCCCTCGAGGCCCCCTCAACCGTACACCTCCGTACAAGGGCGTGCGCCGCCGTGCATGGGCGTACATGGCCGAGCGTGCATGGGCGTACACCTCTGTACATCCCCGTACATGGCCGAGCGTGCACCGCCGTGCAGGGGCGTGCAGGGGCGTACATGCCCGGGCGTACAAGGGCGTGCACCGCCGTGCACCCCCGTACATCCCCGTACAAGGGCGAGCGTGCATGGCCGTACATGGCCGCACATCCCCGTACATGGCCGTACAAGGGTGAGCGTGCATGGCCGTACACGCCCGTACAGGGCTCCATTTGAAAGGGGCGCCCCCTGGCTTTGAGGCCTCTTTGGGGC
>NZ_LHCI01000108.1 GCF_001280255.1 Thermus aquaticus
ACGAGACCTACGCCGAGATGGGGGACGTGCTGGCCTTGGCGGGGGGGAGCCGCTTCTACCTGGTCATGGACTTCCTCCACGAGCCCCACGAGCTGGCCCTCAGGGCCCTCAAGGCCAGGGCCAGGCGGTACTACTCCGCCAGCCAGTCGGGCACCTACGTGGACCCCAACGTGCGGGTGGGCCAGGTGGAGACGGAGGGGGCCATCACCCACATCTCCCAGACGGGGGACCACGTCTTCCAGGTAGGGGTGAGCC